>NZ_CP046884.1:2290747-2617997 GCF_014522205.1 Corynebacterium poyangense
ATAAGTTGATAGCCCATCTCAAGAATAACGTTCCCTTTGGGGCAAAAATTGAGGTAGAAACGTGGGAAGGAAATCAACCTTTTGCCGCAGATACTAGCGGTCCGGCTGCCCGGGCCTTGGCTGCTGCGCTGGCTAAAGCCTACGGCCAGGAGCACTGCGCAGAAATGGGTTCAGGTGGATCCATTCCGCTGACCAGCGCCCTGCAATCGGCCTACCCTGAAGCAGAGATTGCACTATTCGGGGTCGAAGAACCGCAATGCTCTATCCACTCCCCCAACGAATCAGTAGATCCCACGGAGATTGAACGGATAGCTGCAGCCGAAGCTGACTTTTTGCTGCACTACCGGGGAGAATAGGAAGGATTTGCACCACATCCTCCACTGATTTAGAGTGTGTCGCATGGCACAATTTGCGGTACATCTTCGTCGAGTAGCCAAGGCTACGTACCCCGGTGCGGGATAGGGACTGACCCCCGCACGCGGGGAAGTAGTCGTTAATCACCCAGCCTTTCGACGGAGTCGGTCCACCACATTTTCCGCTCTCACTCCTAAAGGACCGACGCCATGCTTACTACCACATCTATTGATCCACTTCAGCGCCGTTTTGGTGGGGATATTCACTTGCCTCTCGGATTTAAAGAAGAGGCGAGGGAAATGGATTGGGAATTATTCACCACAATTTATTCACCAACTCCTAGTGTGAGGATCACTCAACTTCAGCAGTGGGGAGAAAACTTCCACGCGGAGTTGATTTGCAGCTCAAAGACTCATCCCACTCGACATCTCCACCGCGAAGTTCGGGCCCATGGTCCGATATCTGCCTGTACTCAATTTCTTGGGGACCTGGGTAGATACGTTGAAATCCAGAGTTTTCATCAGCGAGAAATCTTCTCTGCGACAGTGACCATGCTGAAAGTCCGGCACCAATATTTGCGGAAAACTGCGTGGGCTATCGGATTTGGCGCTAACCCCGAAAACTCTATCGCTACCGCCATGAGCTGTGCTGCTGAAAGAATCCACTCCTAAAAAATGGGACATGTACACTAGAACAACGTACGTGTAGCCACACATAGGAATTTTTGGGGAGCAATGAACTCGTGATGATCCTACTAGGCGCACTCGCGCTCGCCGCGATCCTCGCGCCCACGTTGGTCCGCGTGTGTGGCAGACCAGCTTTCGGCCTCTTAGCCCTCGTCCCCGGCAGTGGATTCCTCTGGATCCTCAGCCTCTTTTTCAGCGGAACCTTCACCCAAGGTGGGCACATCACCACACAGATCAGCTGGCTGCCACAATTCCACCTGGATCTTAACTTCCGGCTTGACTCACTAGCCGCCCTCTTTAGCTTGATCATTCTCGGCATAGGCGCTCTCGTGCTGCTGTACTGCTGGGGATATTTTGACTCCAATCCCCTGCGACTGTCCCTCTTCGGAGGGCAGATGGTGGCTTTCGCTACCGCAATGTTTGGCCTAGTGACGTCGAACTCTCTCCTGCTGATGTACATCTTCTGGGAAATCACCTCAGTATTGTCTTTCCTCTTGGTGGGCTATTACGGAGAAAGAGCATCCTCGCGGCGCTCAGCAGGACAAGCTCTGATGATTACCGCCCTGGGCGGGTTGGTCATGCTCGTGGGGATTGTGCTGTTAGGGAGACAAACCGGCATTTGGTTGTTATCAGATATTCCCCTCTATCAGCACTGGGAATTCACTCCCCGGATTGCTGCCGCCGTAGCCTTGATCTTGTGCGGAGCCATTAGCAAATCAGCCATCGCTCCAGCGCACTTCTGGCTTCCCGGCGCTATGGCTGCCCCCACTCCCGTCTCGGCGTACCTTCACTCCGCAGCCATGGTGAAAGCTGGAATCTACCTGGTCGCCCGCCTTGCCCCAGATTTCAACGTGGTTGCTTCCTGGCATGTGGTGTTGATTCCGCTAGGAGTATTCACCATGTTGCTCGGTGGCTGGATGGCGCTCAAACAGCGAGACCTAAAACTCATTCTGGCCTACGGAACAGTATCGCAACTAGGTTTTATCATTTCAGTGATGGCCATTGGCTCAGCTGAAGCAATCCAGGCTGGTCTTGCGTTAACCTTTGCTCACTCACTTTTTAAAGCCACGCTCTTTATGGTGGTGGGGGCCATAGATCATTCCACCGGCACGCGAGATATTACGCAGCTGGCCGGATTAGGCCGCGCGCAGCCACTCTTGAGCACCTGCGCGGCTCTAGCCGCAGCCTCCATGGCCGGCATTCCACTCCTCTTCGGGTTCATTGCCAAGGAAACCGCCCTCGATGCTGTGCTCCATGAAACCCTGCTGACCGGAATGCCGGGGAATCTTATGCTCGTGGGGCTGGTGTTGGGATCTATGTTGACCATGGCGTATTCGCTGTACTTTCTGTACGGCGCTTTTGCTAAAAAAGGCCAGGAGGAGCCCAGCGATGCCGTCAAAAATCTCCATCCCGCTGGCCCACTACTGTGGCTACCTCCGGCAGTACTGACGGTACTGAGCCTAGGGTTTGGCCTCTACCCTAGGCCGCTATCTCTGGGGCTCGACGCCCACCTGGGTAGTGTTTTCCCCCAACAAACCACTCACACCTTGGCGCTGTGGCACGGCTTCAATATTCCGCTTCTGCTATCGGCAGTGATTATTGCTGGGGGTGCGATCATGTTTTGGCAACGAGATTTCCTCAGGCGTTTCCAATTTGAGCTTCCTGGCTTGGGATCTGCAGATTCCGCTTATGATGCCACCTTGGATTTCTTAAGAAACCTATCCCTTAGGATTACTGCCTCCACCCAGCGCGGTTCTTTGACAATCAATCTGGGGATTATTTTCTTAGTTTTGTCTCTGCTTCCGCTTTCGGCTCTTATTCTTGGCCACCGTCCCGAAGTTCGCATGATGCTGTGGGATACCCCCTGGCAGTCCGTGTTGGCCTTAACCATCGTGGTGGTGTCCATCGGGGCTGCAGTGAGCCAAAATCGGTTATCGGGGGTGATCTTGGTGGGGGTCACCGGCTACTGCATGGCTATGATTTTCGCTCTCCACGGCGCGCCTGATCTTGCCTTAACCCAAACCTTGGTGGAAACCATCGTCATGGTGGTATTCATGCTGGTACTACGAAAACTTCCCACTGAAGCTCAATGGCGGGGAGAACCTCGCAGTAACCGGGCTCGGGCGTGGCTGTCAATTCTGGTGGGGGTGTGCGTTACTACTTTGGCGTTGCACGCCATAAGTTCCCGAGTAGAACAACCCATAGCCACAGATATTCCGACCCTGGCTAAGGATATCGGCCACGGCGATAACGCGGTCAACGTTCTCCTCGTAGATATTCGCTCTTGGGATACCTTCGGTGAAATCACCGTCTTGGTGATCGCCGCCATCGGGGTGGCCTCACTGATTTATCGTGGACAATCCTTCGCGCGACCTTCTCGTCGCCCGACCCTCCGCGTAGCGAATCGCAGATGGCTCGCTGGCCAAGTAGGCGGCGAAAAAGTCCGAAACCGGTCCCTTATGGTCGATGTCGCTACCCGGCTTCTCTTCCCCGCCATGATGGTCCTGTCCATCTACTTTTTCTTCGCTGGACACAACGCACCTGGCGGCGGATTTGCTGGCGGCTTAGTTGCCGCCCTCGCGTTTACACTGCGCTATCTTGCCGGGGGGCGAGAAGAACTGGAAGAGGCCCTCCCTATTGACGCCGGGAAACTTCTTGGCAGCGGCCTTATCATTTCCGCCCTGGCCGCTATCTGGCCCATGACGTTGGGCTACCCGCCATTGACCTCGAAGGTGTGGGACGTTGAACTCCCCCTCATTGGGGATCTCCACATAGCCTCCGCACTCCTTTTTGACCTGGGAGTTTACCTCATCGTTATTGGACTTATTTTGCATATTTTGCGCTCCCTCGGCGGGCAGCTAGACCGAGACGAAGAAATGCGTAGGCAACGTGCCAGAGACCGCGCGAAGTCTATGCGCCAGGAAGGAGAGCTAAATCGTGGTCGCTAATCTCTTCTTACTCATAGCTGCAGGCGCGATGTTTTCCGCCGGAGTGTACCTGATATTGGACCGGGCCATGACCAAAATGATGCTTGGTCTTCTCCTCATGGGCAATGGCGCGAACCTCCTTATTTTGCAAGCAGGAGGCCCGGCTGGAGCACCACCAATTATAGGTCGCGGCTTCGGCGAGGAAGCCGATCCCCTGGTACAAGCAATGATTTTGACCGCCATTGTGATTTCTATGGCGATGACGGCCTTTATTTTGACGCTGGCGTATCGGCAGTACCGCTACCGCACCGCTGACTTGATTGAAGACGACGTGGAAGATACTGCCATCGCGGCCCGCCCCACCACAGCCAGCGCTCAACCCGACCATGATGCCTCGGATGATCCTGAAACCGGGAAGATGACTGGGCAGGGTGATGTCTTTGGCCCGGTCAGCTTTGAGGCACCGGTAAAGGAGGCAGAGAAGAATGGCTGAGCTTATGCCCTACCTCATTCCTATGCCGATCATCTTGCCTGCGGTGGCGGCTGCTATCGCATTGTTACTCAGCAGGCACCCTTTTGGGCAGCGGGCCGTCGCCTTCCTTACCCTTCTGGCTCTCATTGCGCTCAATGGGGCGATGATCTGGTGGGTGGATATCGAAGGAGCACAAACCCTGCAAATAGGTGGCTGGGATGCACCCATTGGGATCACCCTAGTAGCTGACCGTCTGTCCACCATAATGCTCACGGTCAGCGCCATCGTCTTATTCTGCGTGGTGTGGTACGCCATTTCCCAGGGTATTAGGGATGGTGGTGACGATGAACCTGTCGCCGTCTTTCTCCCCACCTACCTACTCCTCAGTATGGGGGTGAACCTGTCATTCCTGTCCGGAGACTTATTTAACCTCTACGTTGGTTTTGAGATCTTCCTGGTAGCCAGCTATATTCTGCTCACTTTGGGAGCCTCCCCATCCCGAGTCCGCGCCGGCGTGGGTTACGTGATGGTCTCCATGGCAAGCTCGATGGTCTTCCTCTTTGCCCTCGCCCTGGTATATGCGTCGGTCGGAACTATGAACATGGCCCATATCGGCCTCAGAATGGAAGATATTCCTACCGGCACCCGAGCCGCCATCTTGGGCGTACTGCTGGTGGCTTTCGGCATTAAAGCTGCTGTTTTCCCCCTCGACGCCTGGCTGCCCGATAGCTACCCCACCGCCCCTTCCCTCGTAACCGCGGTCTTTGCCGGTTTACTCACCAAGGTAGGCGTCTATGCGATTATCCGCGTCCGCACCGTCATGTTCTACGATGGTTCCCTCGACGACCTGTTAATGGTGGTGGGCTTGGCCACCATGCTCATGGGTATTCTCGGCGCCATGGCCCAGGCAGATATTAAACGCTTACTGTCTTTTACCCTGGTCAGTCACATCGGTTACATGATTTTTGGCGTAGCACTCGGCTCACCTATGGGATTATCTGGCGCAATCTTCTACGCCATTCATCACATTCTGGTCCAGACCGCCTTATTCCTCGTCGTCGGGCTAATTGAGCGCCAAGCGGGAACCTCCTCGCTTCGCCGACTCGGCTCCTTGGCCTATATTTCCCCCGTCATCGCCATACTCTATTTCATCCCCGCCATTAACCTGGGTGGAATCCCACCCTTCTCCGGATTCATTGGCAAACTCATCCTCATTCAAGCCGGGGCACGAGAAGGCGGGATTTTATCTTGGCTGCTCATCGGAGGGGCCATAGCTACCAGTTTGCTCACCCTCTACACGATGATCCTGGTCTGGTCCAAAGGATTCTGGCGCGACCGGCGCGACGCCCCAGAAGGTGCGCTCGCCCTCGCCCGACCTGCACCCCTAGCTGAGGTCACGGATGAGGTCCAATTCTCCGACCGCGATGACGTCGGACGCATTCCCTTTGGGATGGTGGCATCCACCGCAACACTTGTTGCGGCCTCAGTAGCAGTCACCATTTTTGCCGGCCCCATCAGCGACATCACCACCCGCAGCGCAGACTCCGTCTCTGACCCAGCTCTCTACCGCTCCGCCGTGCTCGGCGACAACTGGGACCACCCCGGCCGCACCCTCACCCCAGAACGCCTCGATAACGGCGGCGATGCCCGCAAGGAGATAGCCCCATGATGTCCGGAATCAAACGGCGTTTCCAACCCTGGACCGTTCTTTTCCTCACCGCCATGTGGATTCTTCTCATGGGCCAGCTCACCTGGGGGAACCTCCTTGCCGGACTGGGAATAGCGTTAATCGTGGTCCTGGGATTACCCCTCCCAGCCATGCCGCTTGAAGGAATTACCATTAACTGGGGGGCTATTGTTCGGCTCGTCTTCCACTGGTGGGTAAACCTATTTCATGCCTCCATACAAGTAGCCTGGCTTGCGTTAAGACCCCACGCCCCACCCCCCACTGCCATTGTGCGCGCCCCCATGCGGGTCCAGTCCGACGCCATCTTGGCTCTAGCCGCTATGATGTACAACCTCCAACCCGGAGGAGCAATCACCGACATTGACATTGCAAATCGGATGCTGACGATCCACCTCCTAGACGCCCGAAATATTCCGCGGGAATTAGCCAGAGTTGAAAAACTAGAACAAAGCCTGATTCGCAGCTTTGAGAGAGTGTGATGACCGATGTTTAACGCCGTGCTACTCGTGTCCGGAATTCTATTTGCCCTATCATTTCTTCTCACTATGTGGCGGATCCTCATTGGGCCGAATTCCCTCGACCGGCTTCTAGGCTTAGATGGCCTCATTGCCATGATCCAGTGCATGTTCGCCACCCTCATCTGCTGGACCCTCGATACCACCATTGCCAATGCCATGATGGTGGTAGCGCTGCTAGGGTTTATCAGTTCTGTATCGGTAGCTAGATTCCGAAAGCGAGATGGCTCATGATTATTGATTTTATTTCTGGACTCATGATCCTCAGCGGTGCGATTCTCTGCTTCTCCGCGGCCGTCGGAGTCCACCGATTCCACGACACCCTTTCCACCATCCACGCAGTGACCAAACCCCAAACTACTGGACTAGTGCTAACTATCATCGGCTCTATTCTGCACGTCGTCGGCCACCCGGATTTCTCCCTCGCTCAACGCAGCGATGTGGGAATCATGGTGCTCCTAGTGTTCTTCGCCATGCTCACCAACCCGGTGACTGCTCAGCGCGTCGGAAGAATTACCCGTCGCGAAGGACTATACGGGGAAATGGAACGCAACGACGCACCTGCCAACCGCCCCGTGCGATCACATCGACGCCAATAATTCCGCACAGGTCATATCCACCACTGGCAGCCAACTGCCCGTTTCCTGCAGCATCTCTCGCTGCCGCTGATAAGCAGCGCCCTGCACTAAGATCTCCTCTACCTGATGCAATTCCTGGGTACAGCCAAACTCCTTCGCTGTGGGTTCAAGAAGCTCTACCAAGGAATACAATTCATCCTTCACCCAGGCCTCATTGGTAGCACGATCGGTGATAATCAAAGCATCCAAACCATAGCGAGCAGCACGCCACTTATTTTCCGTTAAATGCCAAGGTTGGAGACTCGGCAAAGCAGCAGGCCCCTCCTCCGACAATAAGCGGTCATAATAAATAACTAAGCAATGGGTTAGCGCTACCACTGCAGAAAGCTCATGCAGATTCGAGGGGGCGTCGGACACCCGAACCTCAATGGTGCCCCATTTACCGGCGGGGCGAATATCTAGATGCATACTGCCGGTGTGGTTGATTACTCCACTGCGGGACTGATCAACCATATAGGATTCCCATTCCTGCCAACTGCGCAATTGGGGTGGCATACCAGCCGTGGGAAGCTGCTGATACAGCATGGTGCGATTAGAGGCGTAGCCAGTATCAAGACCATCCCACCCAGGTGAACTGGCAGAAGGCGCCAAGAGATGAGGATATTTCGTCATCAGGGCATTGATGATAGGCCACACCCGGTCCTGATGGCTTACCCCCACGTGACAGTGCACCCCCCAGATGAGCATTTGGTTACCCCAGTAGCGAGTGCGCTCAATGATTTCTGTGTAATGTCCCTTTTCTGAGACCGGGTTTTCTCGGAAATCAGAAAAGGGATGTGAACCTGAAGACCATAACTTCACCCCCAATGAGGCCGCAGCCGTCTGAAGATCATGCACCCCTTGGCGCAACTGCGCTATGGCTTCTGGCGTGTTATAGCATACCCCCGTGACTAATTCCACGGTGTTTTGAAGAAATTCCCGCTCCAACTGAATATCGGTGGTCGTAGCGTTGATCAGATCAGCGGCGCGCGGCACCAAATCACGAGATTGAGGATCAATTAAAGCTAATTCCCACTCCACCCCTAAAGTAGGCTTCGCGGAAGCATTGAACTGCTGAGTCACAGAGAAGGCCTATTCACCAAAACAAGGGTTAAATCATCTGCCCCACGGGTATTGTCTGGGAGAAAAGAAGGGTCATATTCGGCAATCTCCCCACCAACCTGATTGGCAAGCTTGCGTGCGCTTTCTTCATGGCCAGGATGATAGAAGACCGTCGTTTTTTCTAGCTTCCGTTTCTCTTCCGGCAAGTTACCTACCACTCCCTTAGGAAATTCCCGGCTGAGCTTCTCAGAAATATCTTGAGCCAATTTAGGCTCAGTAGAGTTATTCAACACATTGAGCTTAGCAACCGCCGGTGCGGGAGCCGAGGACGCAACCTCAGAAGAGGGTGCCGGAGCCGGAGTTGCTACTGACGGAGACTGGGGCTGGGTAGGAGGGGGCGCTACGCTGCTCGAGGAAACAGCAGTAGTAGGGGCGGAAACGGATACAGCCTCATCATCTTTATCGCGAGAGATGAAAGCATAAACCCCCCACATCGCCAGAATCACGGCGATAGCGATAAACACCATGGCTAGTCCACGAAGGGGAAGTCGTCCACTGCGGTTATCTTGATCCTGAGTCACAGTTCCTACCTTAGCCGGTCCCGAATCCGACGCAGCCTCGCCACCAATGAAGGATAAGCGGCATGTGCTGCCGGATCATCGAGAAGTTGATTAAGCCGCTGATGATACCTTACCGGGTTCATCCCCAGCTCGCGCCTAATGAGTTCCTCTTTCGCTCCACGGCGTCGCGGCGCATTCTGCTCAAATTCCAGCATCTGCACCTCATCAGGCTCCAAATCTCGCATGTCTAAACTGTAGCCATGACAACTATCGGTGACCGCGTCGTGGTCCGACGCCGCAACGGCAACCACTTGAGCGACATTATCGGCCACGTTATTAGTCTTGATCCACTCGTGATCCGCCCCCAAAAAGTGGGTGGGCTACCCTCCAATACGCCGGCCATCTCCATACCAGCAGAAGACATCCAGATTATTCGACGCCTCTCCCCACGCCGCGTGCGCAACTCTGAAATCCGTGAGCTTGAACGCTTAACTGCAATGGCGTTTCCCGGTACCCACCACCAATGGAGCTCCAACGGGCAGTGGCTGATGCGCGCTGGCCACGGAATTACCGAAAGATCAAACTCCGCAGCCCCCCTTGGGCCTAGCGTCCTGTATGACCAACTTCCCATCAAAGAACTGCACGCCTTCTATCACCAACACGGATTACCAATGCAGATCCTCATTCCGGATCGCATAGCACCACGTCTTAGCCCGCAACAATGGGACATCGGGCCAGATATCCTGGTAATGACCACCCTCATTGGGGAAGAAGATTGGCCAGAAGTGCCAGAATTCCGAGTACATCGGCGTCCCCCGGACTACTGGCTCAGCCTTTATGAATTCCGTGGACAAGCCTTGCCTGAAGACGATGGGCTACTCGAAGGAACCGCCTATTACGTGGACTTAGCAGGGAAAGCAATTGCCCGACTGCATATATTGGATGGGTATGTGGGGATCTCCGGGGTAAACGTCGGGCCCGAATGGCGACGACAAGGGCTGGGACGCGTACTTGGGCAGGGTATCTTAGCCTGGGCAGCGCGAAAGGGAGCGTCGCACGCATATCTTCAGGTACTCGAGAGCAATTCCGCTGGGCGAAAACTCTATGAATCCTTGGGATTTATTGAGCACCATCGGCACCGATATGCGCGGTGGCGCTAAGGTAGTGGCCATGCGCATTGCCACCTGGAATGTAAATTCGGCGCGGGCCCGAGCGGATCGGGTTGTAGAATTTGTGCAACGCCACAGCATTGATGTTCTCCTCATGCAAGAAACCAAATGCAAGGATGAACAATTTCCCCGAGAACAATTTCAGGAACTGGGATACGACAGCGCACATCACGGACTCAACCAATGGAATGGGGTGGCAATACTATCGCGGATCGGAATCAGTGATATTTCCACCGAATTTCCTGGCCAACCCGGCGGAGAAGCCCGCGCCATTGGTGCTACCTGTGGGCCGCTGCGGTGCTGGAGCCTTTATATCCCCAACGGTCGAGCCATCTCCGCCCCCCACTACCACTACAAACTGCACTGGCTGCAGGAATTATCCCATGCGGTCTCCGACACCCTGCGCCACAACCCGCAACTACCACTCCTTCTTAGCGGAGACTTCAATATCGCCCCAACCGATGAGGACGTGTGGGACCGCGCACTATTTGAAGGACGAACCCACGTCACCGAACCTGAACGCGCCGCACTAGGAAAGCTCCTCGATAGTGGCTTAACCGACCTATGCCCCCAATCCGGGTGGACATACTGGGACTATAAGGGCGGACGCTTTCATAAAGATGAAGGAATGAGGATTGACTTCCATCTGGGAAGCAGCGGGCTTGTCAGAAACGTCCGCCACAGCATGGTAGACCGCGAAGAACGCGAAGGTCGCGGCGCAAGTGACCACGCTCCCCTCATTGTGGAAGTAGCGCTGTGAACTTTGATACCTGGCAGCTTTTGGGGCTGATGCTAGATTATGGCATCAAGATCATTGCGGTGGGCTTTGTTCCAGAAGGCCGCCGCCCAAGCTCCTCAACCGCCTGGTTATTAGCGATCCTCTTGATCCCCATTGTGGGATTGCCGCTCTTCCTCCTCATGGGCAGCCCCTACATCAACCGGCGCCGCCACCGCATCCAGCAAGAAGCAACACTGATGATCGAAGACGTCCAGGCCGATGTTCCAGATCATCCCCAAGGGCACTCCTTTCAAGCGGAAATTGCCAGCATTCTCCACATGAATCGACGTCTCACCGGAATGCCAGCGGTACGCTGCGACCATCATGGAATCCATACTGACTATGATGAAGCCCTTCGCGCCATGGCACGCGCTATTGACCGCGCAAAAAAATATGTGCACCTCCAGATTTACATCACTACCTGGGATGACACTACTGACGTCGTATTCCAAGCGCTATCCCGTGCCGTTGACCGTGGCATCAAGGTGCGGCTACTTTTTGACCATGTCGGAAGCTGGAAATATCCTGGCTACTGGAAAATAGGCCGACGCCTCACCGCAGCCGGCATCGACTGGCGTGTCATGCTGCCCTTGCAGCCCTGGAAGGGGCGCTTCCGACGGCCCGATCTGCGAAACCACCGTAAATTCCTGGTCGTTGATGGACAACGGGCGTTTATGGGATCCCAAAACCTCATTGACCGCAGCTATCTCACCCGCACCAACGTCCGAAATCACCGGCAGTGGGTCGATATCATGACTGAAATTAGCGGACCCATTGTTACTTCACTGGAACTGATCTTTGCTATCGACTGGTACAGCGAAACCGGTGAAACCATCAACGTGCAGCCCCCACGCAACGCGCCACCCCTTCCTCACAGCACTCCAAATATCGCGCAACTTGTCCCCTCGGGGCCTGGTTATACTACAGAACCGAATTTGAGAATGTTTACGTCGGTGGTGCACCACGCAAAAGAACGATTGGTGCTGTGTTCCCCCTACTTTATCCCTGATGAATCTCTCCTAGAAGCTGTTACCAGCGCCTGCTACCGGGGAGTTCGGGTGGAACTATTTGTCTCCGAAAAGGCCGATCAGTTTGTGGTCCACCACGCCCAATCCAGCTACTACCAAGTATTGCTGGAAGCGGGGGTCCATATCTATCTTTTCCCCCGCCCCTTCGTCCTCCACAGCAAGTATGTGGTGGCGGACCCAACCGGGGACAATCCCCTAGCTATCATCGGATCCTCCAATATGGATTTCCGCAGCTTTGGTCTCAACTATGAAATATCCCTCATGGTCCCCCAAGGCTCCATGATTTCCGAACTCACCGAGCTCACCGACACCTACCTAGGAGTATCACAAGAACTAAGCCTAGAGACCTGGAACCGACGAAGCCTGGTGCGTCGCTACATAGACAATGCCATGAAGCTCACCTCAGCGCTGCAATAAACTATTAAAATCCCTCCCCCAGGGAACGATGGCGAACCGCGACACCCGACGCCAACAACGCCACGAACACCGATAAACTCATCCCGACCCCCATGGTGAAAGCAGCGTTGCTTCCCAACCCCATGAGCGGACTGACAATTGCAGCTAAACCAAATTGCGCAAAACCCATAATTGCCGAACCAGAACCTGCCCGCTTTCGAACCTCGCCAGTGCCCATGGCGGTGGCATTACCCATGATTAGGGAGCACTGGGAAACAGCAATAAAGAGCAACGGCAAAATCAGCCAGGGCGATATGGTGAAGAAACTCACCACCATAATCCCCAATGAGGCGGCCAACATTATCAGGAGAGCAACGCGGAGGATCTGCATGGTGTCCATGACATCGATGAGGCGCGAATTGAAATAATTTCCCCCAATGAGACCAAAGGCGTTGATGGCAAAGACAGCGGAAAAGACCCAAGGCTGGAAATTCATTTGGGATTGCACTACGAAAGGTGAAGCCGAAATATAACAAAACATTGCGGCGAAAGCGAAGGCGAACGTTAGTGTGAAACCACAATAAGCCTTATTACGCAGCACATAGGCATAGTTTCCTAAAATTCCCTTGAGCGGAGATCGTTCCTCTGGGGGTTTAGTTTCAGGAACTACAAACAACGCAACCAAAAGTTGCGCTGCGTTAATAGCGGTAAGGACCCAAAACAAACCGCGCCACCCAATCGGTTCCGCCAATAACCCACCGAGAACTGGAGCCGCTACCGGGGCCACACCCTGAATGGTCATCATGACAGCAAAAGCTTTTGCGGCGCGCTTGCCACGCTCCAAATCAGGAATCACTGCGCGAGAAATGACGATGCACGCCCCGGAGCCTAATCCCTGCAACAGACGAGCCGCGATAAGAATCCCAATACTAGGGGACAGGGCCGCCAGAATTGATGAGATCAAAGCTACAATAGCGCCCAAAACCAGCAGCCGATGACGCCCCGTAGTATCAGAAATCGGTCCTATGAGGAGCTGACCAATAGCCATTCCTCCCATAAAACCGGAAAGCGTCAATTGTACCGCGGAAGTTGTGGTATTCAGCTGTTCAGCAATATGCGGCAAAGTCGGCAAATACAAATCTGTCGCAAAAGGAGCTGAAGCTGAAAGCAGCGCCAACCCGAATAAAAGTGGTAAAGATAACCCAGACTGACGTGAAGCCAACGTCAAAATCCCTTCAAATATTGCTCCCGGTCATGAGCCGGGCTGCACATACTTTACTCCATGGGCATTCTGCAGTGTACGTTAAGAATAGGGTTATGGTACTCATATTGCGGAGGTGAATTGAGCCAGTGCCTACAAAACTCCCCGGCACCCACCAATTCATCAATCCCCGTTCGATCCCAAAAGACCGCGACGTGTGCATCATTTCCACCATGGGCGCAGCAGTGCGCATTGCCGGAATAGCTTTTGCCATCGCCACTGTCCTTTTCGGCATAAATTTAGTAATTTCCGGTTCTCAAGCGATTTCTCCCCTCGTAGCACGGGCACATAATCCGTTCCTAGGGCTAGCACTCGGAATAGTCCTCACTGCAGTGATCCAATCATCATCGGCAACAACGGCACTCACTGTTACTGCAGTCGGTGGAGGTTTAATCCCCCTCGAAGCTGCAGTCCCCATTATTATGGGCGCCAACATTGGTACTACTTTCACTCCCTTTTTGGTTGCATTCAGCTTTTTTCGAAACCAAGATCAATATCAAAGAGCCATCCACACTGCTGGTATGCACATGTGGTTCAACGTGAGTTTAGTGGCTTTATTGCTTCCTCTAGAACTTCTTGCCCACCCTTTTCAGCATTTCAGTCATCTGGACACAATTACCCCGCCAACAAACCACTCACCTCTAGTTTTCAACCCCACTTTTAGTCTTATCTGTGGGGCTTTCCTCATTCTTATATCGGTACGTATCATCGCGGCACTGTTAAACACCCTGATGGCGACTACCACTCATACCCTCATGGAACGAGCCCCTGGACGTTCATTTTCCTTAGGAGTCCTGGTAGGAACCCTCATCACCATGATGGTGCAAGCTTCAACCGTGACAATTTGTTCGCTTCTTGCTTTTACCGTGACTCGGCCCATTCGGCAACGTGATGCCCTGGCACTTATAGTTGGTGCAAATGTCGGGACCACCTTACTTTCGCTCATCGTTGCTTTTTATCTCAACACCGCAGCTGTTCAAGCAGCCCTCATCCATCTCTTCTTTAATCTCATAGGCGCCATAGCCTTACTATGCTTTCCCGCGTTGCGCACTCTCCTCCTGTACGCAGGCACACTGAATTCGCGCATCGCCCAACTTGGCTATGCGCTCAGCTTCTTTTTCTTGCTAAGCAGCTACATCATCGCGCCAGCAATCTTCATTCTCGCCGCATCATAAGGTGGCGGCTACTCCCCTAATTCCCAATTTTCGAATCGGTAACATGGTGTACCTGCGTTTCCCATTGGGGTCTTGATGCCAGGTTCTCCCGTCAGGGTCTCTCCCGTTGTATCCATTGAGTTTCCATTCTGGATCTCGGTCCACCCGGGCATGACACGTCGGGCATAGCAGCATTAGATTCGCCAGGTTTGTTTCTCCGCCTTGTTCCCATGGCTTAATGTGGTGTACTTGGCACATATTTCCTGCGCATCCGCAATTAGCATTGCCGCATACCAGTTGTTCAGCTTCTAGGATGTGGCGTTGTTTCCAGTTGGCTAGTCGCTGGATCCGGTAGGCGTTTACCGGCGCATTGTCCGCATCGCACACCACCACGTAGCCGGTATCTGCGAGTTGTATGCTGGCATATTCTTCTAGGGTCATGGTGGATCCGTCACTGAGTCCGAAAGTCCGACCGGTTTCGGTATCAATGACTTCTCCTGCCGCATCTCGAGTCGTAATCACAATTGTTGGTTCTAGACGGCGTACCGGTACTTCTCCCACCACAGACGCGCCAGCTAATAGGTCGTGAAGTGCGTCGGCTCGCGCTTGTTCATGACGGCGATTGCTCCCACTACGCCATGTTGCTTGAACCCGGGCGTCTACAGCTTCCCTAACTCTCATCATTTCTTGCTCCGGGAGCCGCACCATCATAGCCCGCAACCCATCTGCGCCGATGCTGCGTGAAAACCTCAGGTACCGGCATTCGCGCCGAACCCCTCCAGGGTTTAGCTCCTGGACTCGTCGTGCTGCGTGTGCTCGCATTTCATCGACACTCATCTCCTTGCTCAGCGCTAATAGTTCGGCTCGTAATTCTTCCCTCGTCAGCGGAGCTTGGAGACTGAGTTGTTTCACTTGAGAATGGATCATCAGCAGCATTTCAAGTCCGACGCCCATCCGTCGCGCCAATATCGTGTTTGCTTCTCTCACTTGTCGTTTCTCATGCCGCGGGCAAGGACCATACATAGCTTTCCCCAGGATCATCATGGCTCGCGCCCGGGCAATTGGCATGAGTAATGTGCGGGCTATCTGCTCGGCAGCGTTAGCATGAGTGCCGAAAGAATAAACAAATTCAATCACTTCAGCCCCGCGCTGATGATAAGCAGTGACAACGTCTTTGATATCCACAGTGGGGACGTTATCGGGAGTTTAGCTTTTCCGCTGGCTCGACGACGCTGCCTGTTAGGCATCCCGCCTGATGAGAAAAATTAGGCCAATTATCCACAGGCTCACGGCCCAGGCTAGAAAATACCAACCCGCTTGACTAGAATTCATCACCCCGTCTGGCTTAGCGGAGTCGTTGACGAAGATTCCCAGGTTCATAAAAGGAGCCCAGTCCCCCAGATGTTTCCCTATTCGAGGAATGAGGGTAAGCACGGTCTCAATGAGTAGAAACCACATGAGAACTAGCGATACCGCTCCTGCAGTTTGGCGGAGTAACAAACCTACGCCTTGGGATAGAGTGATGACCATTGCGGCTGTTGCGGGGAATACCCACATGGCTCGGTGAGCTGCCTCATCGGTGAAGGGGTTAAATGTGCTGTCGGGTTTGAAGAGGCGCGCTATGACTAGGGTTGCTACTACGGTGAAGAAAGTGAGTATTACCCCAATGAGGACGTAGAGGAGTAGTTTTGCAATTGCCACTATCCATCTGCGTGGTTGAGCCAGGTAAGTAGTGGTTTGATAGCCAAATCGGTATTCGGTGGTGATGATCATGACCGCTTGGATCACGATGACAATCATGCTGAACGGGTATATCCCACCCAGAAGCACGGTTGTGCTAAGTTCTTGATCTTGGCTTAGCGCACCGAAGAGCGCACCAAAGAGCACTCCAAAAAATACCACCAATAGCGATGTCAGCCAGAATGACATGGTGGTCCGCAACTTGATCCATTCCGCCCCTATGGTGTTGAGCATTACTTCACCTCCGCCTGGTACTGCACCGCATCCCCGGTAATCTCCATGAAGGCGTCTTCCAAAGAAGCCTGCTTTAAGCTTAATTCTTCCAACATAATCTCCACAGAATAGGCAAGTCCCCCAATGAGGTCGGTGGTTTGATCTGGTATCTCTATTGTGGCGCGACCTTCCTCATCAGTGCTTTCCCAGGCTGGGATTCCTTCTTCTTCCAACGCGCCCAGGAATTCCCAATGGTGGCACGTCCGCACCACCACGGTTGATTGGGAGTGGTCTTGGATGAAGTTGCGCGTCGATGTATCTGCTATAAGTTTGCCGCGACCAATGACAACTAAATGGTCCGCTGTTAGCGCCATTTCACTGAGTAAATGGGAGCTAACCAGCACGGTGCGCCCTTCTTCCGCCAGGTGTCGCAGAAGTTGGCGCACCCATCGGATCCCTTCTGGATCTAGTCCATTGACCGGCTCATCCAGCATCAGTATGTCGGGGTCTCCCAACATAGCGGCAGCTAACCCCAAGCGCTGCCCCATCCCCAGAGAGAATCCTCCGGCTTTTTTCTTTGCCACTTCGCTCAGCCCAACTAAGGACAGAACCTCATCTACGCGAGATTTTGGGATCCCGTTGGACTGAGCTATCCATCGGAGGTGTTGGTACGCAGATCTATTCGGGTGGCGGGCATTGGCATTGAGCAAGGCCCCTACCTGATGAAGTGGCTTCTCAATCTGCTGATATGGTTTGCCGTTGATCAGCGCCTGCCCGCGGGTGGGGGTATCCAACCCTAGAATCATCCGCATTGTGGTGGATTTTCCGGCCCCGTTGGGCCCAAGGAATCCGGTGATGATGCCCGGCTGGACCGTGAAGCTGAGGTCATCGACCGCAAGCACATCGCCGTATTGTTTGGTGAGTCCCTGGACTTCAATCATGGTTTCTACAGTGCCACAATTTGTTTCACCGAGGCGAACGACTCTTCAAATGCGGGCAGCAATGGATAGGTTTCTACCTCATCTAGCGGTACCCATCGGAGTTCTAGCGATTCCTCATTGGGGATCACCGGTACTGGTTCTCCACTCCGGGTGTGGGCAATAACCGTGCTGTATGTCCATCCACCGGCAAGCTCTGGACGCGTCGGATCAGCATCAAAAGGGCCAGCTGTCACAATAGTGGCACGTACTTGTAGTTGCGTCGCACGGACTCCGGTTTCTTCTTCCGCTTCCCGTAGTGCAGCGGTTTCGGCGCTTTCGTGGGAGTCTCGCGCCCCACCGGGCAGGGCCCACGTCCCACCCATATTGGTCCAGTGCGCCCGGTGCTGAAGCAGGATTTCTCCGGTGGTCGGGGCATAGATACATAGTCCTGCTGCCCCATATCGTCCCCAGGCTTTCCCCCCGTTGGGGGCTGCAGACCATCCGTTTCCATCGCCCTTCATGTCACCGAGGCTAGTGCGAGAGGCTATTCTAGGGCAATGGACTCCGAGGACCATTGGCTGGACTCACTGCCCGCAGACCAGGGGCACGAACAACGCCACCGCGTGCTCGATACTTTTGCTCGCCCTTTAGTTCGGGTACGACGTATCCTGCTCTACATCACCACCACCCCCGGCAAAATGCTCACCCTAACCGTGATTCTTGCCTTAGCAATTGGGGCAGCAGGGTTTTCCATGTCCAGTTCTTCTGCGGATCGCCAGGATAAGCTCGACACCTTGCTATCCACCACAGAACCTCAAAGTGACGCTGCCCACAATCTCTATACTTCGCTTTCGCTTGCAGATTCTCTGGCTACCACTGGTTTTATTCAGGGTGGGGCGGAAAACGCGGACATCCGTGCCCGCTATGAGCAAGCTATCGATAACGCAGCCATAGCGATGGGTGATAACGCCATGGAAATCCGTCGCCAGCTGCCTATCTATACCGGACTGGTAGAAACGGCACGCACCCATAATCGACTCGGCAACCCCGTTGGTGTGGCGTATTTGGCGGATGCTTCTTCTCTCATGAGGGAACGGATTCTCCCTGCCGCTCGGCAGCTTTTCACTACCACGTCCCTTCGCGTCACCGAGCAACAGCGCGAGTTGCCTCGCCCGCAGTGGGTTCCCTTATCCGGCCTAGTAGCCGCAGTGTTGTTATTAATTGTGGCGCAGTGGTGGTTGTGGCGCCTGACCAGGCGTCGTTTCAACAAGGGTTTTCTGGCCGCAACAGCTTTCATGCTGGTGGCTTTATTGTGGGTTTCTATTTCTAATTACGCTACCTGGTCTGCCGGGGCGCGGAGTTTCGAGCAGGCTACCCAACCGTGGGAGTCTTTGACGGCAGCACGGATTTCTACCCACCAGGCCCGTACCGATGAAACCTTGGCATTGGTCCGACGTCAACCTGCCGGAGATTTTGACCAGGCTGTCGCCTCAGTCCAGCACGCATTAGAAGAGGTTGAGCGTGTGCGCGGTGCAGAGGCCGTCGAGCCTGCCCGTAAAGCCTTACTCAGCTGGCAGGATTCCCACAATCGCTTGAATACGGCTATCTCCGAAGGTAATTTCGATAAAGCGGTTTCTTTGGCCACCACTGATCAGTATGATGCTTTAGACAGTGCTTTAGCCCAGTTAATCTCGGATACTCGTAATTCCATGCGCACATTATTGTATGAAGGCTTAGCTGCCACTCGACTGGTATCAGTAGCGGTGGCGGTATTGTCTCTCTGCGCAGTGATCTCTATTGTCCTAGGAATTAGGCCTCGGCTACAGGAGTACCTCTAATGCGTATTTTTCTGTGCTTAGCTGCGGTACTCCTCGGGCTAACAGCATGTTCTAGTCCCCCAGATACCACTGAGGAAACCCCACCCGCGCCTCTCCACAAGCAGTTGCCTTTGGGCGCGGCATTTGAGGAGCCCGGCGCGGTAGAGCCCCACGAAATCGACACTGATCATCTTCTGCCTTCTCAGCCTGCAGATCCCTATGCCCCTATTGATTCCATCATTCGCCGGGGTCGGCTGGTGGTGGGGGTCGATCAGTCTCAGTATTTATTGTCCTTCCGGGATCCAGCCTTGGGAGAGCAACGTGGATTTGAGGTGGACCTCGCTCACGAAATCGCACGCGATATCTTCCATAATCCTAAAGCCGTGGAGTTTCGTTATGTTGATTCTGCGGACCGCACCTCAGTTCTTCAAAATAATACCGTTGACCTGGTAATTCGTACGGTTTCCATCACCCGAGACCGGCAGGAAAAAGTGCTTTTTTCAGAGCCTTATTTGTGGACTAATACTCGTTTAGCTGCGCTTCGGGGGTCAGGTATTAGTAGCATTGCTGATGTGTCAACTGAGACCTTGTGCACTACCGGGAATTCTATCGCCCTGGAGGAGGCTCGACGCCGGGCTCCGGGCGCTCGCAAGCTTGTGGTTCGTAATTGGTCTGATTGCCTCTTAGCTCTGCAACAGCACCAGGCGGATGCCATTATCGGTGATGATCGGATTCTGGCGGGCATTCAAGCTCAAGACCCCTATGTCGTAGTGCTCTCGGAATCTTTGCACCATGATCAGTATGGGGTCAGCGCCGCGCTATCCAATGAGAGCATTATTCGTCGAGTTAATGCGACCTTGGCTCGGATTCATGCCGATGGCACCTGGGATCGGATGTACACCACATGGTTTGGATCCAGAGAGAGTTAAGACATGGCGGAAACCGGCACTGAAGCAGTCCGTTTTGATCCCTTCGCTGATGAGGATGATGATTTCTCCTTAGGGTTAGATACCAGCCGGCGGGCTCGCGAAGAGGCTATTAGTACTTTTCGGCGCAATCGGACGGTTCGGCGGCTGGGCCGCACCGTAGCGGATGGAATGGTTCATCTTCCCTTCGTGGGGCTGACTAATCCCAAGGCCGCGCTCATAAACCCCAATGAGGCCAAGGGCATTCCAGCCCCAAAGCTTCAAGAAGGCGATGTTGTGGCCGGGCAATATGAAATCTTGGGGGTTATCGCACATGGCGGCATGGGGTGGATTTACTTAGCTAATGATCGCAACGTCTCCGGCCGGTTGGTTGTTCTCAAAGGCATGCAGGGGATGGATTCCGGGGCGGCGGAAGCAGAGCGAGAATTCCTGGCTGATATTACCCACCCCGGCATTGTCAAAATTTATAACTTTATTGATGATCCGCGCCAACCTGGCGGTTTCATCGTCATGGAATATGTTGGCGGACCTAGTTTAAGAAGCCGACGCAATGTCTTACCGGATAAAGTCTTTCCCCCGGATATTGCCATCGGCTATATCCTTGAGATCCTTCCTGCCTTGGAATACTTACATTCCAGGGGAGTGGTGTATAACGATCTAAAACCAGACAATATCATTGTCACTGAAGAACAAGTCAAACTCATTGACCTTGGTGCTGTCTCTGGAATTGGGGCATTTGGCTACATCTACGGCACCCGCGGTTTCCAGGCTCCTGAGGTTGCCACCGAAGGTCCATCCGTTGCCTCTGATATCTACACCGTAGGGCGCACCCTAGCTGCCTTAACGCTTAATCTCCCTGTAGTCGACGGGGCGTACGGTGATCTCCCCAATGCCAGCCAAGAACCACTGCTACGTCACCACCTGTCCTTTTACCGTCTCCTCCAACACTGCACCAATCCTGATCCCACCCAGCGTTTCCGTAGTGTCGCGGAACTGCGCACTCAGCTTTTCGGGGTACTCCGGGAAATCCTCGCCGTCCGCGACGGCAAGCAATTCCCCGCCCAACATTCGCTTTTTTCACCCCAACGCTCTACCTTCGGCACTAAACACCAGGTTTTTCGCACGGATCAACTCATCGACGGCATTGCACGAATGGTGCAAATCACCGCTTCAGAGGTGGTTCCTGCCCTAGCCTCCCCTCTGATTGACCGTGATGACGTCGGTGCGGCGATGCTCTCTGGATCTTCCTATACCGAGCCTCAAGAAGCTTTAGAAACGTTGCGCCAGGCCATGCACACCGAAGAATATGCCCACTCCGCAGAAATTCCACTGGGCGTGGTGCGGGCCCTATTGGACTTGGGTTATACCGGGGACGCTCGTTCCTGGTTAGCTGATCTGCAACCGCGTCTGGGTGAAGACTGGCGTTTCCAATGGTATTCCGGTGTCACGGACTTATTGCTGGAGGATTATCCCGCGGCCCAGGACCATTTCAACCGGGTTCTTGATATTCTGCCGGGAGAATCTGCCCCCAAGCTGGCTATGGCCGCCATTGCTGAATTGCGGCTCCAAAACTATGGTTTTGCGCATAAATCTTTACTTGATCCTGAGGTCACTCACGCCACCGGAGATCTTGAAGGAAACCTCGCGGATTTAGACACAGCGGCTTTTCAGCGCTTGGTGAATCTTCACGATGAACCAGAGCGCCTTCGCTTCCATGCTATGCGCTTTTACGCAGTGGTGTGGCGCACTAATCCCACCACGGTGTCTTCTGCTTTCGGGTTGGCCCGAATGCTCATGGCAGAAAACCAAGTGGAAATGGCGGTAGCCGCACTAGACCGGGTTTCTCAGGCATCTCGGCATCATCGTATGGCGCAGCTCACCACTATTCTGCAATTGATTTCCGGAAGACTATCAGAGTCCAGAATCCGACGCGCAGCACGTCGCCTAGAAGAAATCCCCACCAATGAACCTCGCTTCTTCCAGATCAAAATCGCGGTTCTGTCAGCTGCCTTGAACTTCTTGCGAGGTGCTGACTTACGCGCTGCGGCCAGCCCCAACGAGTTATTTGAATATCCTTTTACGCAGCGGGGATTAAGGATCGGTTTGGCCGAAACACTGCGACTTCAAGCCCGGATGGCGCCGTTCCCACGGCATCGTTATTCCTTAGTAGATATGGCTAATCAAGTCCGCCCCGTGACTTGGTTTTAATATATTAAGTTATGACTCGTACTCCTGGCCTGCTACTCGCCGCTCTGGGCGCATTTATCGCTATTATCGCTGATCTTCTTCTCTCCAAAATTACCGGCATTTCCTTAAGCATTATGATCGCCATTATTTTGGGCATGATCGTCGGAAATTTCGTCACCTTACCGGAAAACACAAAGCCGGGCCTGTCTTTCGCCTCTGGCCCCATCTTAAAGTTGGGTGTGGCTCTGCTCGGCCTCTCCATTTCTATCACCGAAGTTCTCAACCTCGGCTGGCGCGCCCTGCTCACCATCATCGGCGTGGTGGCCGCTGGTTTCCTAGCTACCTTCCTATTCAGCCGTTTCATGGGCCTCAGCCGAGAACATTCTCTCCTCATTGGGGCCGGGTGTTCTATCTGCGGTGCCGCAGCTATTAGTGCTGTCCAAGGTGTCTTGCCGCGACGCAAAGAACATGAATTTATTACCGCTGTAGCGGTGATCGTTATTTTGGGAACCATCATGATCGCGGTTGGCCCTGCCATTAGCGCCGCAATGAACTGGGGTCCTATCTCCGCCGGCATTTTCATTGGTGGTTCCACTCATGAGGTAGGTCAGGTTGTGGCTGCCGGAGGTATCGCAGGGGCCGCAGTTCTCCCCATCGCGGCTACCGTAAAAGTTGGCCGAGTATTACTCTTAGCCCCAGTCATGGCTATTCTGAGCGCCATTGAGCGACGCCGAGCTGACTCCAGCGACACTCATCTTCCCCCCTTAGTGCCCACCTTCATCATCGGATTCATTGTTCTTGTCCTGGTGCGCACTTTCCTTCCGGTGCCAGAGATTCTTCTCCACGTGGTAGACACCATTCGCGGCTGGCTATTCGCCGCCGCCATGTTCGCCCTCGGCACCGGCGCCACAGTCCGGACGGTGAAAACCGCCGGACTGCAACCCTTCGCCTTTGGCGGAGTTATCAGTCTTGTCGTGATCGTCGTCTCCGCACTCGGCGCTATCCTCTAAATAGTGGACTTTTCTGGAAGGTAACGCTTCATCACCTTCCCCATCGGGTTGCGGGGGAAATCATCCACGAAGAAGACTTCCCGCGGCACATGGGCGTCGGATAATCTAGTCTTCACAAACTCCTTGACCTCATCCTCGCTGGGACGCTGGCCTTCTTTCGGAATGATATACACGCGAAGAGCTTGGCCAAATGCCGGATCTGTTACACCATGGGCATAGACATCCGCTACCCCGTCCATTCGCATCAGGGAGTCTTCTAGCTCACCGGGGAAAATCTTCTCCCCGAACTGGGTAATCACTAGGTCATCGGCGCGGCCTAGGACGTGAAGCATTCGGCCGCCGTCGCTGAGATAACCTCGATCCCCCATGTTAATGAGGCCATTAATAGTGGGGATCTCAATATCGGCATCGGTGTATCCCACGAACATGTCATAGCACCCAGCCCAAATTCGGCCAATCTCGCCTTCAGGCACCAGGTTGCCGTCATCATCTCGGATTTCAATCACTTCACCGGGGTAGACCTCACCTGTCAAGGTGGGATCTGCCGCCAGCTGTTCCGGACGGGCCGCGGCTAGACACGCAGTTTCGGTAGAACCGTAGAAGTTGCACAGTACTTCACCAAAAAGCTCATTGGTGTGCTGTACCTCATATTTGGTCAGCGGGCTGCCAGCCGAGACAATGAATTTCATGCCAGGCACATGAGTAACCCCGTGCTCGGTGAAGTAGCTGTGCATGGCGCGGATACGGGAGGCAGCCGTCGCCATAGCGTTGATCTTGTACCGCTGAATATCCTCTAGGGCTTGAGCGGGATCGAAAATACGTCGTGCCACGGTGGTCGATGACGTCTGAAGCGCCATCATCAAGTTAGACCATCCAAATGCGTGGAAGAGCACCGCGGTCAGCATCACAACTAGACCTTGTTCCCAGGGAACACCGGAAAGCACCGACGCTAATCCCTGCGGAGAGCTCACTGTCCGTCGGATAACACCTTTCGGATCTCCAGAGGTCCCCGACGTCATCACCACGTGCTTCCCCCGTGGCGGACGGAACGGAAGCTCATCGGTGACTTTGGCCGAATCAATAACGTTATTGAGCGTCTCATACTCTGGGTGCTCATTTTCGGTGTAACCCAGGATGATCTTGCGCTGGGCGCCGCGCTCGGTAAGCTTGTCCAGAAACTCCTCATCAATGATGAAGCAATCAATCTTATGGAATTCCAACAGCCGCTCAATTTGGCGTGCGGAGGAATTGGCGTTGACCATAAAAATATGGAACCCCAAGAGGTGGCGGCAGGTGAGCGGTAAAATCGACGGGCGACCATTCCGCGCTAAAACCGCTACATGGGAACCACCTTTAATTCCCCGAGCCTGTAGCCCTAGAGCCAAACGGCAGCTCGCCTCCCAAAATTCAGCGAAGGTTAATTCGCCTTCATCATCGACAAGCCCGAGGCGGTCCGGGTGCCGGCGCGCCGCATTCGCCAACGCACCAGTTTCCATGGCACCCCAGCGATAAAGGACCTTCAGAGCTTGTGCCTGATCCTTCGGACCTTGGCTTTCAAGTAAATCCGCATCCCGGAAAACCTTCAAGAAGTAACGGAATTGCTTAAGCACCTCACTTCGAGATACTCCGTGTTCAGTTTTTGGTTCGAGGGTAAAAGTCCCCATGGTTGGTGTTCTCCCCTTAGCTAAAGGATTCGACGGCTACCTGGCCGTTTTCTTCTAATTGCTGAACCCCACCTAGGAGTTCATCGAGCACGGTGCGGGTTTCTGCGGCCACCGTAGAAGCACTTCCGCACACTAAAACCTTCGCCCCATTGCCAATCATGGTGCGCAGATTGTCAGCGTCTTCTCGGAGCACATGTTGGGCGTAGCGGATATCTCCTTCACGCGGATGACGCGAGTATGCCCAGTGAACGGTGAGCCAATCCACGTGCTTAAATTCCTCCGCATACAGCGCATCCGAGTCCGGCCCATGGCACCCGTAATACAAATGGCTAGCCGCTGGGGTGGTATTACTTTGCTCCGCGCGGAGCTGAACATCACGGATAAAAGCTCGCAGTGGTGCAATACCTGAACCCGCGGCCACCAGGACCATCGGAGTTTCCAGGTCCGCTGGTGCCCGGAATTGCTCCCGACCAGGGCGTATCCGAATCGGAATGTCCTCACCCACGCTGCGTTCACTTAACCAGGTGGTTGCTAAACCGTGGTAAGTCCCTGTCCCCGACCACGCCGGCGCAGCTACCTCAGAGATAGTGAGCTCAGCAACCCGTGGATCATCCAAGGGGGTGGAGGAAATGGAGTATTCCCGAGGGGTTAGCGGTGGCACGCAGCCGGCAAAAATAGCCAGGTCAGGGCGCACTGCGTGCAGGCTTTCTACGAGGTCCAGAAGAGATACTCGGGGTGAGACGATCTCCCGCTCATGGGCGTCGCCCTCTTTGAGATGCCGAAGTTTTTCCGCATCGGGAGGACATGCCCCGGCTCGGTCTAGCAGGGCATCAATAGCCCGACGCGTAGCAGGTGCATTTAAATCGACGGTCCGTGCTAACCATTCCCCAGCGAAAACTGTCTCATCACCAATAGTGACCTGGTCATAGTAATGGAGGCCGCACAGCCTCAGGGCGCGTCGAACATTTTCCTTACTATTGCGAGGGAGTACATCAAGGTAATCCCCCGTCTCATAGGTAGTTCCTTCAGGAAGTTCAACGGCAATCCGGAATTTACGCCGAATTTCCCCATCTGCCTCAGTGCTGAGCTGTTCAATTGACCGAATCGTAGCAGTGTCAAATTCTTGGTCCTCTACCACAGTGACCTCTGGTAAAGGAGCGGTAGTTTCGCCCGTGACCTGGAAACCATACTCATCAGCCAAGGTTTCCCATAAGCCCTCAGACCATTGGCTAAACGCGCCTTCAAAATCACCGAGGGCATCAGCCACCCCTCGGCTAACGATGCGCCGTGCGCCGTGCTCTGCCAACTTGTCATCAACCAGAGTGGGGATTCGCTGGAATGTGTTAGCCCACTGCCGATTACCACAGCCAAACACCGCATAGCTGACATCGCTTAAATCAAGCTGATTGTGTTCCACCCAGGACACAAACTGCCGAGCATTATCCGGAGGTAATCCTTCATAAGAGCTGGTCACAATCATCACCGGCCCATCGCTGAGCAAGTTGTCCACGCCGGAGTCTAACCGGTCCACGGTGGGCAGGAAACCTGCGACTTTTGCACGTTCCGCAATCCGAGTTGCGAAACTACGTGCAGTATCCGCATTAGAGCCATATAGCACCTGCATTGGTGTGTGATGCTGAGGAACCTCGCTAAATGCCGCCATCGTGTCAGTCTCAGCTTCTTCTGACTCGCTCGGTTCAGAGCCGGGCAGAATCATGTG
This sequence comes from Corynebacterium poyangense, assembly GCF_014522205.1. Lineage (NCBI taxonomy): Bacteria > Bacillati > Actinomycetota > Actinomycetes > Mycobacteriales > Corynebacteriaceae > Corynebacterium > Corynebacterium poyangense. The sequence continues at coordinate 2,317,611 of NZ_CP046884.1, forward strand.
ATCAAAGCGAGGCTTGATGGTGATATACAGGTCATCCGGTTTGATAGTGAGGGTCTCTTTAATGGAAAGCGAATAATCCGGATCCGCTAATTCCAGATCAAAGTTTTGCAGGATAGCTGTCAGCATCAAGGTGGCTTCTTGGATAGCAAATCCACGGCCAATACAGGATCGCTGACCATTGCCAAAGGGTTTCCAGGCATGAGGTGGTAAGGCGTTGGCCTTATCAAACTCAAACCGTGAAGGGTCAAAACGCTCCGGGTTTTCCCACACCTCTGGATCACGGTGCATCAGTGGTAGTAACACCAAAATCGTGTCCCCAGGGTTGACCTCGTAGCCGTCTGGACCACCGATAGTGGTCGGCTCAAAGGGACTCACCCCAAAGGCAGGAGCAGTGGGATGAAGCCGCAGGGTTTCTCGCAGAATATGATCAATATGATCTAGACGTGGCAGGTCTTCCCGCTTAGGGAAACGCCCCTTCAGGGTCCGATCCACAAACTCTTGTGCTTCCCGCAACGCCCCACGATTATTCAGCAGTTCATAGACCGCAAAGCTCAACAGACCCGACGTCGTTTCATGCCCGGCGATTAGGAAGCTAACCAACTGGAACCGGACATTTTCATCAGACAGATGCTCCCCGGTCTCAGGATCAGTTGCCTCCAACATCAAATCCAGGATGTCTTTTTCCCGGTCAGGAGATTTATCCCGACGACGTCGGGCAATCAGGTCATCCACAATCTGGTGCATGACCTCAACAGACTTGTCTAACCGCTTCCCCGATGTCCGCATAGTTGTCTTCTTGACAATCTCTGGTTTATGGGCTCGACGGCTAGACTCCTCCAGGCCGGACACCATGGCTTCTACGAAGTCATGCATATTCTCCGAATAGAAGGAGTTGAATCGGTACCGGAACGAACACAGCGCAATAGTGTCCAGAGTTAACCGAGTAAAATCATCGGTAACCAGGATCTTTTCCCCTGGATTAAGCCGCGACCACTTTAATAGTAGCTGCTCAGCAATATCGACCATATCGTCATACATGGTTGATAGCGCCATCGGGGAAAACGCTGGCATGAGCACTCGGTGAGCTTTTTGCCAGTCCGGATCAGGGGTATCCGCAGTAAAAAGTCCATTTCCGGCGAAAGCCCGAACATTTTCAATGGCCGGGTGAACCTGCTTGTCGAACCGAGATTCATCACATAGTTCAGCAACAAGCCTTCGGGAGCTGACAAAAATCACGGGCGCCCGCCCGGGGAATCTCTGAACAAAAATCTCGCCGTATTGTTCAGCTAATTCCATATCTGATTGGACAAGTCGTGATGGATCAACACTCCACGCTGTTCCGATCACTGGATAGGGACGGGGGCCTGGGATTTTTGTTGGCACGGCTGCTTCCTACTAGAAGTGAATCTGGCTGATTGCTTCGTTGATCACGCGGAGAAGTTGGCCCACGCTGGGATAGGTGTTAAGGATTCGGGTCCCTAAATCACTGAAGTCAGGAGTACCAGTGAGGAAGACAAGCGGTCCATGAGGCGGATAGTGCTGGATTAATTCATTGATGTCCATGGTGGGGGTAAAACCTTTCTTTAGTAGTAGGAAGAAATCCGCTCGGCGTAATACTCATTGCCGGGGCCGGTCAGGTGGCCGGCCAGGTTATGCAATCCGCCATCGTCGAAGATCGCGGCGTTATAACGCTGGGAAGGGTCAATGTTGAGGCAGCCGGAATTCGCCTTAGACACGTTGATCTCATCGACCATATCCAGGAATGGCACTCCTTCAGCTGCGGCAGCTTCCCGCTGCTGCGCGCGAATCTCATCCTGGTAGTACGCCACGAAAGGGAAGTACCAGTGACTGGTCATACCCAAAAGATTTGTGGCGCAGGTGTAGTTGCCACCATCGGTTTCATCTGGGTAACCGACCATAACGACTTTCGCGTTCGGTGCTGCTTGTTTAATCCGACGAAGCTGATTAGTTACCTCGGCGTGATACAGGTTGTTGCGTTCTTCCTGAGACCGGTTCTGGTTAGCCGGTTGGTAGGTGTCATTGACTCCGATGATCACCGACACCAACTTAGTGTTGGCGTTCAGCGCACCTTCAGCAAGTGCCTGGTCTACTTGCTGCGAAAACTGGTTGTGCGGAATGGCATCTTGAGGACCAGGTGCGGTATAAGCGGTGGCGCCAGGGCACGAGTAATCAGAAAGGCTCAACCCCGTTTTCGCTGCGACTCGCTTGCCAACATTATCTTCACCCTGGGCACAGCGTCCCTCTTGAACAGTGGGCCACTGAACCTGAGGGTTCTTGTTATGGACCTTAGTCATCACAACGTCAAGAATGGTGGGATTCGAAGGAATAGAATCCCCGAAACTGACGTAGTTTCCGGACTCCTCAGCCTGCGCAAAGGTAGGAACACCCAGCGCGGCGCCAAACATCATCGTGGACGCGCACAGCACAGCCCACTTTCGGGATAACTTAGCCATTCCCTATTTCCTTTCCAAACCGGCATATCTGGAAATTGAGCTTAACAGCAGTTAGTTCTTTTTAAACAAGCAATTAAATTGCTTATACCTAATTCCTGATTTTTTATTTTTATAGACCTTAAGCAGAGTTGTTACCTTATGGTCTATTGTATTACAGAGTTTTTTCTTTACCTTTTTCCAGTACCCGCCAATTACCTTTAGTTTTGCCTTTATGTTCCGCTAAGAAATTAGAGGAAATTAGACGTTTCCTAATAGATTCAATCCTTTTAAGTATGTGTCAAAATTCACAAAAAACTCCCAGCAGCCTCTGGCTGCTGGGAGTGAAAAGGGGGTACTTTTAACCTCTATTTGCTAATTCCACCGCATACTGGGCGATAGCCAGCTCCTCATTTGTGGGGACCACAAACACTTTCACCGCGGAATCGTCCGTAGAGATCTCTCGCGCTCCCGTATTTGGAGCAGCGTTGCGCTCTGGATCAATCTTGATACCATAAGGCTCTAACCCAGCCAGCGCATCCGCCCGAACATAACGATCATTTTCACCCACACCTGCGGTAAAGGTAATGGCGTTTACTCGGCCAAGGGCGATCATATAGGAGCCGATATAGCGGCGAAGCTGGTGGATATAGACGTTATAAGCCAACCACGCATCTTGATTTTCCGCTTCAATCATTTTCCGCAGTTCACGGAAATCATTGACTCCAGAAAGCCCCTTGACCCCGGATTGTTTATTCAACAAAGTATCCAGTTCATCAATACTCATCCCAGCGTTACGCGCCAGGTGGAAAACGATTCCGGGGTCAATATCACCTGAACGCGTACCCATCACCAAACCAGATAGCGGAGTCATACCCATTGAGGTATCCACTGCTTCTCCACCCCGGATGGCCGCACAGGAGGCACCATTACCTAGGTGCAGAGTGATTTGGTTGACTGCTTGGGCAGGCAACCCCAATAAGGCTGGAACTTGCTGGGACACATACTCATGGCTGGTTCCGTGGAATCCGTAGCGACGCACCCCGTTATTCAACGCCACCTCAGCATTAATGGCGTAAAGAGCTGCCGCTGGCGGCATCGAGTGGAAAAATCCGGTGTCGAAGACGGCGACGTGAGGAACATCCGGCAGGATACGTCGGGCTACTTCAATTCCATCAAGGTTGGCTGGGTTGTGCAGGGGCGCTAGCGGGATAAGGTCACGGATCATGTCGATGATCTCATCCGTAATCACCTCCGGGTGAGAAAAGAGCATTCCACCATGCACAACCCGGTGACCAACCGCGGAAATATCCAGGTCTTTCGGCCCTACCTGATGCTCCTCCATCAGCTCAAAGGCTAGCGACAACCCCGCCGAATGGTCCGGAATCTCAGTATTAAGGGTAAATTTTTCCCCACCGGTTTTAAGAGTGATCTGGCCTTGGGGTTCACCGATCTGCTCCACAAGGCCACTGGCTTTAGGATCTGCCTCAGCATCGGCGTGGGGATCAATGACCTGAAACTTAATGGAGGATGAACCGGAATTCAGTACCAGCGCATAGGTCATTTTTCCGCTCCTGCCTGGATAGCTGTGACCGCAACGGTGTTCACAATATCGGGAACCGTAGCGCCCCGAGATAAGTCATTAACGGGCTTATTTAATCCCTGGAGGACTGGGCCAATCGCTAGGGCGGCGCCAGTGCGCTGCGCGGTTTTGTACCCAATATTGCCGGCTTCAAGATCTGGGAAAATAAAGACTGTGGCGTGGCCTGCCACCTCTGAATCAGGCATCTTCTTGACCGCAACACCGGCATCAACCGCGGCGTCAAATTGCAACGGCCCATCAATCTTCAACTCAGGATCAATACTCCGAGCATGATTTACTGCCGCTACTGCCCGATCTACATCCGGCCCTGAACCAGAACTACCTGTGGAATAAGACAGCATGGCCACCTTGGGATCAATACCAAATTGAGCGGCGGTGTGCGCCGAGACCACCGCGATCTCCCCTAATTGCTCAGCCGTGGGGTTGGGATTAACAGCACAGTCGCCAAAAGCCCACAGCCGGCCGCGCATCACCATCAAGAAAATAGAAGATACGACCGACGCCTCCGGGCGGGTCTTAATGATCTGGAAGGAGGGCCGAATAGTGTGCGCCGTGGTGTGAGCAGCACCAGAAACCATGCCATCAACCAAACCCTGATGAATCATCATGGTGGCGAAGTAAGAAATATCTTTCATGGTTTCCCGAGCCTCCTCCAGCGTCACCCCCTTCTTCTTCCGCAATTCGGCAAAGATTTCCGCAAATTCTTCGGCCTTCGGCGACGTCAGATGGTCAACCAGGTGGGCGTCGTTAAGATTCAGCCCTAGTTCCGCGGCTCGACTCTTAATGCGCTCCGGGTCCCCTAAGATCGTCAACTCACAGATCTGTTGCTCTAAGAGACGATCAGCAGCGATCAGAATACGATCATCATCCCCCTCCGGCAGCACAATGTGGGCTTTCGCCTTCCTTGCTTGCTGCATAAGCTGATGCTCAAACACCGGCGCGGAAATCACTTTGGGCGCCGAAACCTGCGCCGCTTTGCGCACTGCCTCGGCGTCCTCCAATTCCGCGGAGGTAAATACCCCGCCCACAGTGGCGGCCAGACGAGCTATTTGTGCCTTAGCGAGCTTTACTCGAACATCGTGCTGATCTACCACCAAGATCAACGGCACACCCAGGGCTGCCGCCAACTCAGCGTCAAAACTCAAGTTTTCGGTGCCTTGAATCAGGGCTGGCCCCTCGGAGAGCGGATCAGAGGCAACCACTACCCCCAGGTCCGGTTCTAAACCATCGAGCGTGCGCAGCGACAACCCAACGCGTTGAGCCAGTGCTGCCACATCAACCCCATCGAAGCTGCAACTAACCGTACTCAGTACGGCAGAGCCCGTCTGATCCGTCATATGAGTAAGCCTTTCTACGAGGAATAAACGTTTCCCAGTTTAGCGGCCTCGCAGCGTTTTTTTGGCCAACCACGTAAGATTAAATGCCGATTGTGCTATAACCCTGGAAAAGGATGAACTCTTTTATGTCTCGACCTTTAAGAGTCGCTGTTATTGGAGCCGGTCCAGCCGGCATTTACGCCTCTGACCTCCTTGTAAAATCCAACGAAGAAGTCAGCGTGGATCTCTATGAACGGATGCCGGCCCCCTTTGGTCTGATCCGCTACGGAGTAGCCCCGGACCACCCCCGAATTAAGGGCATCATTACCTCATTGCACAAGGTCTTGGATAACCCTAAGATTCGGCTTCTCGGCAATATCGACATCGGGTCCGACGTCACCATTGACGAGCTCCGTACGTTTTACGACGCCATTGTCGTGTCCACGGGTGCCACCGGAGACCGCGATCTCCGTATCCCCGGAGCTGACCTACCAGAATCCGTGGGAGCCGGTGAATTCGTCGGATTCTATGACGGCAACCCTGATTTTGAACGCAACTGGGAATTGAAAGCCGAAAAAGTTGCGGTAATTGGTGTCGGCAATGTGGCGCTTGATGTCGCTCGGATCTTGGCAAAGACGGCCGATGAGTTAAAGGTCACCGAAATTCCAGACAATGTATATGAGAACTTGTCTCTCAACCAGGCGAAAGAAGTTCATATTTTTGGACGCAGAGGCCCCGCCCAAGCGAAGTTCACCCCCAAGGAACTCAAAGAAGTCGATGAATCTCCAACCATTGAAGTAATTGTGGATCCTGAAGACATCGACTATGACCAGGCGTCGGAAGAAGCTCGTCGAGCATCAAAATCGCAAGACATGGTGTGCCAAACCCTCGAGGGCTATGCTCTTCGAGACCCCCAGGGAGCCCCTCACCAGATCTTCATGCACTTCTTTGAATCCCCCGTGGAAATCATTGGTGAGAATGGCCACGTAGTCGGGCTTAAGACCGAACGTACCGAACTAAATGGAGACGGAAGCGTTCACGGGACTGGAGAATTTACCACCTGGGATGTTCAAGCCGTGTATCGTGCGGTGGGATACCGTTCGGATCCTGTCAATGGAGTTCCCTTTGATGAGGGTGAGGCTGTTATTCCGAATGATGGTGGACACGTCCTAGACCCCGAAACCGGAGAACCAATTACTGCGCTTTATACCACCGGATGGATTAAGCGCGGACCGGTTGGACTTATCGGTAACACGAAGTCCGATGCTAAAGAAACCACCGATATGTTGTTCCTGGATTGGAAAGACGGGAAACTTCCAGAACCACAGAACCCTGAGCCAGAGGCTGTGTTGTCGTTCCTGAAAGAAAAAAAAGGGCTTGCCGTCACCACGTGGGATGGTTGGTACCGCCTGGATGCTGCAGAAAGAGCAGCTGGGGAGCCGGAAGGTCGCGAACGCAAGAAAATTGTGGAGTGGGATGACATGGTTAAACATGCTGGACCGCAAAGTCACCAGGGAGATCTATCATAAATCCTCAAGGCTATCGCGTAAGGAGCCAAATCTAGGGGAGTCTCCAGTCTTCGGCCTATCAGCTTTTCCATTTTGATTCGATCACGCCGCAGAGTATTACGATGCACCCCTAACTCCATCGCCGCCTGGGATAAGGATTGGGTTTGGATCAGCTGTTTTAGGGTAGCCAAAAATCTGGGAGCCTCCTTTTCAGATAGGATTGGTTCAAGCAATCTGCGTGCTGCAGCATCCCCCATCTCGGGACAGATCCCATTGATTACCATATCCAGTCCGGGAACAACACATCGCTGAGCACCAGGTTCGATAGGAGACTCACAAAGGTTCCGATAGCTCAGCAATACTTCTGCTGCTCCGCTTATATCGGACTGGAAAAGAATACTATCTCCGGCTTCTTTTTCACAAAGATTGTCCCAGTTTATTACAGAAGTCTCAGCCGACCTATCACTGATATAAAGCAATACCAACCCATTTGCTTCAGAGCCCACTACAACATCCTTGTATTTAAGGGATTTAATAATCCGGAAGGCAATCAGATTCCTTCTTGCGGAGCTATGGGCGCTGATCCTGACGATAGAAATAGGAATACCTGGAAGAAAACCCGCTTGTTCTAGAGCCCTATCCACTTCCTTAACGGGGGAATTCCCCGCACTTTTCAATGCTGTTGCTAGTTCTTTTCCTTTATCAAAATATTGAGAACCCATGGTTTGTAGTTTTTTTGATATAGCCATATTCACTACGGTGGCTGCTGGCCCCAAGGACACCAGGGAATGTTTGGGTACTACCAGGTTCCATTTGGTATTCCCGTCCACGACAAGAGAAAGAGTATCAACCTCACGGATTGGAAGAACTGTATTTTTATATGAGCCAGCAACATGGTGACCAAGGTCATCATAGATTCCCACTTCTGTGCCAGTGTCCGAAACAATGATGCGCAGTAACTCATCCAATCCCCCATTACGGGTGAGAACAGCGATACACTTTGTGGCTAACGCCCAAGCTCTCCTACTTGCCCAGTAACGCTCCTCCGAGAGCAATCTATTAATGGATTGCTGCACCTGGATGGGAGAAATTTGCGATGGAATAGAAACCACGGGAAGCCCAGCTTTATTTGCAGCCCGACATAGGTTCCGGGGAACACAGGTGTAGATCGTTCCTAAACTAAAGGCCACCGCTGAAACCTGCGCCAATTTCAGTCTTTCTACATAGGCGGCCCATATCTGCTCATTTTCAAAGCGCATGGACTGCCCTGTAGTGAGTAAGAGTGTGTTAGGTTCACTCAACCCTTCTGGGGAGATGGACTCTGTAGATACCACACTTCGCACGGATTCTTTAAGAGCAGGCTCCGTGGGATCAGTTACTAATTCCAACTGGAGCTGCTGATCAGCTATTAGGTCCTCAATATTCATACACTGCCCATTCTTCCTTCCCCGTATGGAACTTTTAGCCTAGTTAGGTGAACACTTTGCACATAAATTTACCCCTAATTTGTGCTATTTGATCCATTCTCTTAGGGATTAAATCTTCTAAAGTTATGAGCAATCGTTAGGACTGTGTGAGTTAGGACGCACCCATGACCGTAACTATTAACTCAGATTTAGGCGAAGGAATTGGTTTACATTCCTTCGGCAATGATGAGGAATTACTTAACCTTATAGATGTCGCCAATGTTGCCTGTGGCTTTCATGCCTCGGATCCTCAGATTATGGAACACACCGTTGCCATTGCTTTCCGTCAGAGAGTTGCCGTGGGAGCGCATCCGGGTTTCCCGGACCTAGTAGGGTTTGGACGTCGTGCCATCAGCATGACCCCGGATGAAGTGGAGAATATGGTGCGTTACCAAGTAGGCGCACTTTCCGCTTTCCTGGATAAATATGACCTACCTTTAAACCACATCAAACCCCACGGGGCTCTCTATGGGGTAGCTAGTCAGCAACCTGAGGTCATGGCAGCCATTGCACGCGTAGCTAGAGACTATTCCGTTCCTGTTTTCGGCCTAGCCGGCACTCTCCATCAAGAAGTTGCAGAAGAGCTTGGAGTGGGGTTTGTCGGTGAACTTTATGTGGATTTAGATTATTCAGCTGCGGGTGAGCTCCTCATTAAACGGAAACCGCAACCCATTGATCCTGCGGCAGCAGCCGAACGAGTTGCCCGAGCTTTGGAGACCGGTAAGGTCACCAGCGTGGAGGGAACTGAGGTGGAGATTTCCTTTAATTCCATCTGCGTACACTCTGACCCCTACAACGCCGCTGATGTAGTCCGTGCACTCAAGAACATAATTCACTAATTTCTAGAAGGGACCTTTCTTATGTCCGATATTCAATCCCCTATCCCCGGTATCTTCTATCGCAAGCCCGCTCCCAACAAAGAGCCTTTCGTTTCGGAAGGGGATTACATCACTAAGGGACAAACCATCGGGATCGTGGAAATTATGAAGCAGTTCAATGAGATTCAATCCACCGTCGAAGGGACCCTTGTTAAGTTCAATGTGGAGGATCAAGGAACTGTAAATCCCGGTGATATTCTCGCCATTGTGGAGGAATAACTCCATGAAGAAAATTTTTATTGCTAACCGCGGCGAAGTAGCAGTTCGCATTATCACCACCGCGAAAAAACTGGGAATCTCCACGGTATTAAGTGTCAGTGAGGCTGATACCTCCTCGTATGCCGCTTCCTTGGCTGATGAGACGATATCCGTCGGACCTATTCCAGCTGCTGCTTCCTATCTCAGCATTGATAATATGCTAAAGGCTATCAAGGACAGTGGAGCAGATGCTGTCCATCCGGGCTCTGGCTTTCTTTCCGAAAAATCAGATTTTGCCCGCGCGGTGCAGGAGATCGGTGCCACCTGGATTGGCCCAGACCCAGAAATTATTGAGATGATGGGGGACAAATCTGCAGCTCGCAAGGTTGCCCAAGAGGCTGGGGTTCCGGTCATTCCCGGAATTGAAGGCACGCTGACACCGGATGACGATATCGTTGCTATTGCTGAAGAGATTGGATACCCGCTGGTAGTGAAGGCTTCCTCCGGCGGCGGTGGGCGTGGTATCCGCCTAGTAACTTCCCCGGATAACTTGATCTCTACGGTAGAGATCACACAGGCTGAGGCTAAGGCTTCCTTTGGCGACGCACGTGTTTATCTTGAGCGTTTTATTCCTCAGGCTCGGCATGTAGAAGTGCAAATCTTGGGTGATGGCAAGGATAACTATGTTCACGTGGGCGACCGGGATTGTTCCCTACAACGCCGACATCAGAAGCTCGTAGAGGAAGCCACTGCACCAGATCTTCCCAGGTCAGTCCGGGAAGAAATCCGTAATTCTTCTGTGAAACTCGCTCGTCAATGTGGCTATTCGGGAGCAGGCACCGTAGAGTTCCTCTATGATCCAGCTAGCCATGAGGCATTCTTTATTGAGATGAACACTCGCTTGCAGGTGGAGCACCCGATCACCGAAATGCTTACTGGTTTAGACTTAGTGGAAGAGCAAATTCGGATTGCTCGCGGAGAAGGGATTTCTTTTTCACAAGAGGAACTAAACTTCAGTGGACATGCCATTGAGGTGCGTATTAACGCTGAGGATCCGCATAACAATTTCATGCCCTCTCCTGGAACTATTAATACTCTGACCTTTCCTTCTGGTGAGGGAATCCGGGTAGATAGCGGAGTTAAGGAGGGCTCGGTAGTTTCTCCTTTCTATGATTCTCTTCTCTTCAAAATTATTGTTCATGCAGATTCCCGCGATCAAGCGATCAATACCATGCTTCAGGCTTTGGATAATCTCAGCATCAAGGGTGTTCTCACCACCAGCCCTATGGCACAGGCCTTGATATCTACCACTGCTTTCCGAGAAGTTACACACTATTCCACGTTCGTCGAGGAGCATCCTGAAATTTTGGAGGAACTATGACCCGCTACACTTTCGGCGGAGATGAGCACCTTTTTGTCGAATTCAGCGAAGAAATGAGCCTAGAGGCAAATTTCCGCGTCACCCTTGTCTCCCGCCATATTCATGAACTCATCAACCGCAACGAATTAGAAGGTGTCTTTGAGCTCTGCCCCGCTAATGCATCCCTTTTGCTTCGTTTTAACCCCGATGTGATTGACCCGCACAAACTTGAGGACGTTGTCAGGCAGGTGGAAGAAGAAGTAACTCACTCCGGGAATACCGCAATCGAGACTCGAATCATCGAGGTCCCGGTGTGGTACAACGATCCTATCACTGCTGAGGTAGGATCTCGCTTCCGTGAAGGCTACCACCAGAATCCTGAAGGAAAAGACCTTGACTATGCGGCAAAAGTCAATAACCTGCCGTCGGCTACTGAGTTCATTCGTTGCCACCATGAATCACCCTGGCTAGTCACCATGGTTGGTTTTGTGGCCGGTTTACCTTTTATGTACCAACTAGTGGAACGGAACCACCAATTAGAAGTCCCCAAATATCTTTCACCGCGGACTGATACCGCCAAGCTTACCGTCGGACATGGAGGATGTTTTGGAGTCATATACTCTGTTCGAGGCGCCGGCGGATACCAGATGTTTGGCATTGCTGCCGCTGATATCTTCGAACCAAAACTCCAAGGCACTGACGAAGAATCCAAAATGATTCTTTTCCGACCCGGAGACATTGTCAAGTTCCGCCCTATCGATGAGACCGAGTATCAAGCCATTAGCGCCGCTAATGAGCGTGGAGAATACCAGTACCGGATTGCTCCGGTGCGCTTTGATATGGAACGGGCCCTCAAGGAGGGGTCCTCATATAACACCGAGCTGTTGGAGGCCTTGAAGTGAATAACATTCGTGTTCTCAACCCTGGTCTCATGACTACCGTCCAGGACTTAGGGCGTTTTGGATACTACCACCTGGGAATTCCTCAGTCTGGAGCCATGGATAACTATTCCGCGCAAGCAGCTAATGCACTAGTAGGAAATGCTCCCGAAGCCGCTCTTCTGGAATGTACCTATATGGGTCCAGAAATTGAGTTCCTGCAGGAAGCTACTATTGCAATTACCGGTGCCCCAGTGGAACCACAGATAGATGGAAAGGCTATTTCCCAATGGAACCGCATAGAGGTTTCCTCTGGCAGTAAGCTCACTTTTGGTTTTATCTCGGGGGGATCGCGCTTTTATATTGCCTTCCGAGGTGGAATTAATGTTCCTGTGGTGTTGGGTTCCCGCTCCACATACACTTTGTGCAGACTAGGAGGATTCCAGGGTCGTAAGTTAGAAAGTGGTGATGAGCTTAGTCTTTTCCCCGACAGCTCAAGCAGGGCACTACCAGTCTGTGACACCCTTGAAAAATCCCTACGTCCGGAGTTCTCTAAAGAGCAAACCGTGCGAGTCCTCCCCGGTCTTTATGATCACAAGCTCACCTCCCTTGGGTTAACCAACCTTTTCGAAAAAACCTGGTACCTCACCCCCGTCGCCGACCGTGGTGGCCTCAGGTACGACGGGCCAGGCGTGGAGTGGAATGACACCCCTCAACCCTTTGGCGCTGGCTCCGATCCCTCCAACATTGTGGATGCCGGTTATGCCGTGGGTTCCATCCAAATCCCTGGTGGTACCAAACCCATAATCTTGCACCGAGATGCGGTATCCGGAGGTGGTTATGCTATGGTCGGCACAGTTATCAGCGCAGATATGGATGTCATTTCGCGGGCAGCTCCGGGAACTTCCACCCATTTTCAAAAGGTAGATTTGGATGAGGCACTGGCTGCACGAAAAGAGTATCAGAGAAGTCTTGCAAAGCTGTGGGAAATCTTCAGCTAAGCTCCCGGCATGAGGACTTTTATTGAAGCCTCTCCCCTTAGAGAGCTGTCTCCTGTTGCTGTGCACCAACTATACAAACTGCGCGTAGATGTTTTTGTCCACGAGCAGCGCTGCCCCTATCGAGAAATCGACGACCATGATGCTTTAAACAGCACCACCCACCTTTTGGTCTGGGATAGCGAGCAGAAAGACCGTCTGCTAGGATGTGCTCGCTTTTATCCACAAAATGAGGTGGTGATGTTAGGACGGATCATTACCTCCCCAGATCAACGAGGCCAGGGCCAAGCCAGTGAGATGATCCGTCACGCGCTCGACATCATTAAGCGACGCTACCCGGACCATCCGGTTCGACTCCACGCTCAAAGCCACCTCACCGGATTTTATGGACACGTGGGGTTTCGGGTCTGCGGAGAACCTTTTATGGAGGAAGGCATTAGCCATACCCCCATGCAATATCCTTAGCTTAAATTCACATTCACGGAGCGAGCAGCACCTGCTGAGGCAGCCCTGGCTTCTTCCGTACTTTCCCCGCTAGCCAGGGCTACCCCCATCCTTCGCCGAGGATACGCTGCTGGTTTCCCAAAGAACCTCAGGTCAACCTCGGGATAGCTCAATGCTTCAGTGATTCCGCTGTATTCAATGCGGTCTGATTCCGCTTCAGCATGAATAACCGAACATGCCCCTGGGGTAGTCAACGTAACATCTACCGGCAACCCCAAAATTGCCCGAACATGCAGATCAAATTGGGAAAATCGCTGGGTCGCTAGGGTAACCATGCCAGTATCGTGCGGACGTGGAGACACCCCAGAGAAATACACATCATCACCAGCGACAAATAGTTCTACCCCAAATAAACCACGCCCGCCCAGATAGTTGGTGATTCGTGCAGCCACCGAACGAGCATTTTCCAACGCCCGCTGGGACATAGCCAATGGCTGCCAGGATTCAATTAAATCGCCACCGCGCTGTACATGACCAATGGGTTCACAAAACCAGGAGGCCGCTTTCTTCGTTTCCGGGTCTATGGACCGAACCGTTAAGAGGGTCATCTCACAATCGAAGTTGACGAACCGCTCCACCATCACTCGGTCGCATTCTCGGTGCGCTATCTCCCAGGCCGGTTCCACCTCATCTTCATCATGAATGATCGTATGCCCCCGACCAGCAGAACCCCGCACCGGTTTCACTACGCACGGATATCCCATCTGTCCGACAGCAACTTCAAATTCCGGAAAAGATGAGGCAAAAGCATAGCGAGAGGTAGGTAAGCCCAACTCTTCGCTGGCCGCGCGTCGGATCCCTTCTCGTTCTACGGTTAATTCCACTGCATGAGCGGTGGGCACTACTGTTGCGATACCGCTAGCTTCAATTTCTTTGAGAGCACTAATATTCGCGGCGTCGCATTCTGGAACCACATAGTCGGGGCGAACCTGGTCAACTAGCTTGACTAAGGCTTCATGGTCACGCAGGTCCACCAGATGGGATCCATGTGCTAATTGCAACGCCGGAGCATTTGCGTAGTTATCAGCTGCGTGGACCTCGACCCCGAAGCGATGAAACGAGGCAACCAGTTCTCGTCCCAGCTCACCGGCACCTAAGAGCAAGACTTTCGTCGCGGTAGGCGATAGCGGGGTTCCGAGATGATCCGGAATAAGCACAGCGAGTTAAGCCTCCAATACGTCATGCACCACGATGGTTTGGTCTCGTCCAGGCCCCACCCCAATGTAGGAAATGCGGCAACCGGAAAGCTCCTCAAGGCGTCGGACATAATCTTGAGCGCGTTGCGGCAGCTCGTCAAAGGTGGTGCACCCGATGATATCTTCCTCCCACGCGGGCATGGTTTCAAAAATAGGTTGAGCGTGATGGAATTCTGACTGAGTTAGGGGCATCTCATCGTGCCGCTGCCCGTCCACGTCATAGGCCACACAAATCGGAATTTCCCCGATTCCGGTTAACACATCTAGCTTCGTGAGGAAAAGATCAGTGAAACCATTAACTCTGGAGGCGTAACGAGCAATCACTGAATCGTACCAACCACAGCGACGCTTGCGGCCCGTGTTAACCCCAATTTCACCGCCAGTGGTTTGAAGGTACTCACCCCATTTATCGAATAACTCCGTGGGGAACGGACCTGCACCCACCCGCGTGGTATACGCCTTGATAATGCCCAAAGAGCTGGTGATTTTTGTCGGGCCAATGCCGGATCCTACGCACGCTCCGCCGGCGGTGGGGTTGGAAGAAGTCACGAAGGGGTACGTGCCGTGATCCACATCCAGCATGGTGGCTTGACCGCCTTCCATGAGGACATGTTTACCTTCGTCCAGGGCTTTATTGAGCTCATATTCCGCATCAATCACCATCGGACGAAGACGTTCCCGGTACCCCAAGAAGTACTGCACAATATCTTCCGGCTCAATGGCGCGACGGTTATACATCTTCACCAACGTTTGGTTTTTCACCTCCAAGGCGGAGGAGATTTTTTGACGAAGAATAGACTCATCAAAAATATCCTGCACTCGGATACCGACGCGAGAGACCTTATCGGCATACGTCGGGCCAATTCCCCGGCCGGTGGTTCCGATGGCTCGCTTGCCTAAGAAACGTTCCTGAACACGATCAAGCACCTGGTGATAGGGGGCTACCAGGTGAGCATTCGCACTGATCCGCAATCTGGACGCATCTGCTCCACGAGCTTCTAGGCCATCAATCTCCTGGAATAGGGCTTCGAGGTTGATTACTACGCCATTACCAAGAATCGGGGTAGCGTTTTCCGATAACAGCCCGGCCGGAAGTAACTTGAGCTCGTACTTTTCACCACCGACCACCACGGTGTGACCCGCGTTATTACCACCATTGGGTTTAACCACGTAATCCACGCGGCCACCCAAAATATCGGTGGCTTTTCCTTTACCCTCGTCGCCCCACTGGGCGCCGACAATCACAATCGCAGCCATGGCGTTTCCACTTCCATTTTCGGGGAGGTCATGCGGACAGGATTTTACTACGCACACCGGCAATACCGGAGTTTGGCCTGCGTTGCTAGCCTTTTGACAGCGCTATTCTCGGCGCTAGGAAGGATGTCATGCCCACTCATACACTTGCTTGTGGCAACCGCGCACAGCAACTCGCCCAGCATATTAACCTGCCGAACCGTCATTCTTTAACTGCGGTTCCCGCCTCTCGTAATCTTGTCTTCTTAACCGAGCTGGCACATGAGGTACTCCCGGTAGATCCCACCCCTTCCCTCGCCGAGATCGCCGCCCAACCGGATGTCCCGCATCTGGGCCACCCGGCACCGGCCCCTCAACACCCATCTGAGCCTCTTCGCTTCATTATCCTTGGGTCCGACGCCGCCCTCAGCGCGGTGCTGACTCGTCTCATGCGCGCCGATCATCTCTGGGCAGAAATCGCTTTTATTCCTGTGAGTGCCAGCGTGGCGGCGGTTAATTGGGGTTTGAGCTCTGACCCCGTCGAAGCCGCTGACTTCGCTATGAGCGCCCCCGTCTGTCCCGCACCGACGATCCGCAGCGACAAGGGTTTAGTGGTGGCTGGTTCGGCTACCCTCACCGCTGAGGCGAATGCGCAATATACCGGCGAGATTATTGTTGATGACACGACTGTGTTGTTCCATCGCAACTCTGCCCCCGAGAAGCGTCCATTATTTGGCGAATATGGGGCTCGACTCATCCCCATGGTCGATGCTCCTGGCATCGTGGCAGCTAAACTCATTACCCCCCTTGAGGGGGCCGCTGGCCGGCGTCGTGTACCTCTAGAAAAGCTTTATACCCGCTGGCATACTCCTGGACTGCGGTGGCTTACCCGGGGGGCTCACCAGCCTGCTGCCATCGTGGAACCAGAGCATGTTTTCCAGGGAAGAGCAGTGCAGACGGGTGGAGAGAAAATCATTGTCACCATTGATGGAATTGCTGCCCAGCGCCCCGTGAAACGGGCTACCTTTTATCGCCACCTGCGGGATCTGCAGGTGGTAAGAAACCCCACAGCTGAAAGCGGAAACTTCCCCTATGCTGGGAAGAACACATAAGAAATTTCTACCGAAAGGATTGTGCTCATGCCGCGCGATATTAATGATCTGGCGAATGCCACCGCTTTTGATAGCGAGGGGGAAAAGCTCGGTTCCGTCAAAGAAGTATTTATTAATGATGACTCCGGGCAGCCAGATTTTATTGAGGTAGGGCATGGATTATTGGGGATGAGCTCCGCCCTGGTTCCGCTGAAGGGACACCGTTTAGAGGGAGAGGAGCTTCACCTGGCTTTTAAGAAAGATCAGATTAGCGATGCCCCCAGTCCCCAAGATGACGCTCACCTCACCCCCGAGGATCAGGCGAAACTCTATCAGCATTATGGCTTAAGCGATAATGCTCCCAAGCAGCCGCAGGCGGTGGTGGATTCTACTGATCCTCGCCCAGAGACGGCTCCCGCCGAAGGGCGCCCCACCAATGTGGATGCCGATCAAACCGCCGCCGAGGTTGCCGAAGGCACCTATTATGATCCGGTTGCTGAACGAAACGCCAACCAAAGCTAACTATTTTCTTTCCACACCTCGGGGGGATAAGCGGGTGTTGCACTGGTGGGGGCCAGTACCGCCACCGCTGATTCTCTTCTCATTCCACAGACTTGCAGCATATCCACGATGATGCTGCGGGTCTGGGCTAGGAGAGCCATGGCGGATAATGGGCGATTCCCAGCTACTTCTGTCCCGGCGCGGGCGCCCATCTGGCGTAGTCTTTTGACTACTTCCGGAATTTCTTGAGCTTCGGATAAATCAGAGTGTTTCTCATAGAGTTCGGAGAGAGTGAGGGCCACATCTGCTAGTTCCCCGATGAGGGCGATTTGTTCCCGGCTAACGCTATCTCCATCTTCACACAACACTAGTGCTCGTCGGGCGAGTACTCGGGAATTGCGGATCATATTATCCACCGGATTGAGCATCCGTTCCAAACTTCGTACCCGCCGACGCCAGCTCCATAATAGCGGTGAAATGGTGGTGTTTTCCCTAGCAGATTTAGCGGCGTCTAAAAGCGCGTTGATATTAGTCTGGGTGCCCCGTACTGCTTTGAGAGCGTTGTCAATGGCCTCGGCGTTCAGAGTGGGGAGGGCTTCTCCAACATCGTGGAGAACCGATGAGGCAATTCCGAGGATGGTGGTGACTTCCCGTCGCCCCGAACTCAGGGGAGACGAGGGGATAATAGCGAAGGTGAGGATGGCTACTACCCCACCAATAAAAGCATCGACGGGGCGTTCATAACCGGCTGCGGTTCCAGGCGGCATGATCGTAGCGATCAAGATGGAACCAATAGCTATTTGGTTAGTTACCAGGGGGGATTTTGAGATAAACGAGGCAGCCAGGAGAGATAACGCAACAGCGACGGTGATTTGCCAGGTTCCAGGACCAATCTGGGCGATGATGACATCGCCTATGCCCACTCCCGCGGTGCATCCCAGAGACATTTCCACGGCCCGCTTTAGGCGCCCGGCACCGCCGGAGAGCCCGAGGATAATGATGGCTGCAATGGGGGCGAAGAAAGCCTGCTGGTGGCCAAAAAGATGAGTGGCTACCCAATAGGATGTGCCGGCTGCAATAGTGGCCTGGACCACCGCGAAAGAACGAGAACGCACCCGAAGAGCGCGAGATTTCAGGGAAGAATCTAGCGCCCGGATGCGTTCGATTGTGCCTATTCGCCGTCGCACTCGCTTTTCCACCATGGAGACTAGCTTAGTGTTTCGGTCTGGACAGTTTATTTAGATAGAGACGTTCCCACCGAGTGGAGGTCTTGGCACGCTTCAATAATCCGTTCAGCCATACCTTGTTCGGCTTTCTTCAAATAGGAGCGCGGATCATAGACTTTCTTATTGCCCACCTCGCCGTCGATCTTGAGAACACCCTCATAGTTGCTCAACATATGCCCCACTATGGGTCGAGTAAACGCGTACTGAGTGTCCGTATCAACATTCATCTTCACCACACCGTAGCCCAAGGCTTCCTCGATTTTTTCTTTCTCGGAACCAGAACCACCGTGGAACACATAATCAAAGAACAGCTCATCAGCTCCCAGGCCCAGCTTTTCCCGAGCCACGTCCTGGCCTTCTTTCAGCACCTCGGGACGGAGTTTCACGTTGCCGGGCTTATAAACACCATGAACATTGCCGAAGGTGGCAGCCAAGAGGTAGCGTCCCTTTTCCCCGGTCCCCAAGGCATCGATGGTCTTGGCAAAATCTTCTGGCGAGGTATATAGATTAGCCCCTGCTTTCGCCTGAACTCCGTCTTCCTCACCACCGACAACACCAATCTCAACTTCTAAGATGATGTTGGCAGCATGAGCTTTAACCAATAATTCCTGGGCGATCTCAAGGTTCTCATCAATCGGGATAGCCGATCCGTCCCACATATGAGATTGGAAGAGCGGCAGTTCACCCCGGTCTACACGTTCTTGGGAAATGGCGATCAAGGGCCGAACGTACTCATCCAATACTTCTTTTTGGCAGTGATCGGTGTGCAAGGCCACGTTGATTCCATAGTGCTTAGCTGCCTCATGGGCAAACGCGGCGAGCGCGCAGGCACCGGCTACTTTGTTCTTCACCGACAGACCAGAGCCAAACTCTGCGCCACCAGTTGAGAATTGGATAATGCCGTCGGATTCCGCTTCAGCGAAACCACGCAGCGCAGCATTGATCGTTTCCGAGGAGGTGCAGTTGATCGCCGGGTAGGCAAAGCCTTCCTTCTTCGCACGATCAAGCATCTCGCCATAGACCTCGGGGGTTGCAATCGGCATAAGGTTGGTCCTCCATCTGGGACAGTCTGGTTAATGTTCAGGCTTCATTATGCGCCCGATACGCCGCTATCTCCACTGGTCAGCACAGTGTTTAAGGTTCGACGCCACCCAGACGTCGAACCTCCCCTCCCTGACCAGCGCCTTTCCGGTTGCTTTTGAGAATTTTTGATTATGTGAGATTGGCTACTTATCCATGCCCGAGTCAACGTATGCGGCAACTCGTGCTGCCGCCTCCAAGAGCATCCACCCGGAGAGCTGAACCGAAAGATCGCGCTCCGCGATGCGAATCACCCCGAGGGATTCCGGCAAGGAAAAACGCCCCAGCCCAAAGTTATGCGGAAGACGAGCATCCTCAGTCCAATTGGTCGCGAAGATAGGCAACCCATCAACCTCTAGCCGATGGTTCCAGGCACTTTCTGCGCTCGCTAATACCAGCCGGGCCGCAACCTTTTTCACGGCCCGATTGGTGGGGTTATCGAGCGGCAAACGAACTGCAATATCCGCTAGATAACGCGCCAAAATTCCCTTAAATAATCCACCATCTCCATCACCTGTCGGAGTATTTAATACTCCTTGAGGAGTAGCTAAATGAATATTCACTGCCTCAATAAGCTCTCTAATCTTGGTTATGTAGCTCATACTGGCTTCCATCCGCTCAGCATCAGCAACGTCGCGAATGTGATCGAGGTCAGAAAAACCTGCCCGCTGCCGCAACTGCAGGGCTATTTCTAGACATGCTCCTAGCGTGACTCCCTGACAGTAAGGATGGATATTTTCCACAAATTCCGGCCCATGCATCCGCTGGCGTTGCCCGTCAATAATTAGGCCTTCCTCGTTGACCAATTCACTGAAAATCCAGTTCACCAGGGAAATAGCCTGATCTAAGCGCCCGGTCCGAGCCATCATAATGGCCGCGGGGCCGTTGGTCGGGGTGTTATAGAAAGCTTCGCCTCGGCGCCAGGGTAGCACTCCCATCCGAGAGTCAATTCCGGCGATAATATCTAGCTCCAGGCCAGGTAACTGCTTAGGTTCTTTAATGCCAGGGATCTGGGTTGCCCGTGCCATCGCCAAAGCTAACCAGCATTTATCGTCGTAATAGCGGTTCTTTGATAACTTCCCCAAGTTACGGAATTGAATAGCACGCATAGTTTGACGTATCCGTCGCCGTCGCTGCTGAGTGGCGCGACGCATCGCAGCATCCACTAAACAATCCAGGTAGTGGGCTTGCCACCAGTAGTGCCAATGCACGTGCATTTTTTCTTTCATGGTCGGCGGCCACGCCACCATAGCAATGTTCGTGCCGGGCAAACCCCACAGCTTAGAGCCATGGCGGTCATTTAAAGCATTCTCCGCTAAATCCGCGCGATGCGCCCATTTTTCTTGCACAGTGCTTCGATCCCTTACCTTGAAAATGAAATTTTCATATTAGTTTTACGTTAGTTAACTAGAAAGGCCAGGCTACCACGCCGCAGAAAGATCTGCGTGTTGTCTAATCCAACTATGCATCGCTATGCCTGCAGCTACCCCCGCATTGATGGAACGAGTAGAACCAAATTGGGCAATAGAGCAGGTCATTGAGGAACCTAACTGAGCTTCTTCGGTCACCCCTGGACCTTCTTGTCCAAAGAGAAATAAACAGTGACGCGGCAGCTCAACAGTCTCTAACGGAACGGATCCGGGGATGTTGTCAATGGCCACTACTGTTAAGCCTTGAGCTTCAGCCCAGCGCAAGAGCGCAGCGGTATCAGAATGGTGCTGCAAATGCTGATAGCGGTCCGTCACCATCGCACCCCGTCTATTCCACCGTTTTCGGCCCACAATATGCACCGTGTCCACGGCAAAAGCGTTGGCGGTACGCACCACGGTGCCGATATTGGAATCGTTTTCAAAATTTTCGATGGCTATATGAAGAGGGTGGCGACGCTGATCAATGTCAGCAATGATTGACTCTCTCGTCCAGTATCGGTAGGCATCCACCACATTGCGTCGGTCCCCTTCGCTGAGGAGCTGAGGATCAAGACGCGGGTCAGTAGGGATAGCAGAGTGCGGGTGCTCATCCTTCCACGGGCCTACCCCGTGACGTCCCTGGCCCCATTCCGTCGGGCCGGGTTGAACCGGATCACGCAAGACCAAGATCCTCAATTCCCAGCAGATAGCGGTATTCCAAGCCAGCGTCGGCCAGAGCGTGCTCCGCACCGGTGTTGCGATCTACCACCGTGGCAACTCCCACCACAATGGCTCCGGCCTCTCTTAAGGCTTCCACCGCAGTTAGTGGAGAGTTACCGGTAGTGGTTGTGTCTTCAACCACTAAGACTCGTTGCCCAGAAACATCCGCCCCTTCAATTCGGCGTTGCATACCGTGCTTCTTTTGTTCTTTGCGGACCACAAAGGCGTCAATGGGTCGGCCTTCAGCATGCATGATGGAGGTAGCTACGGGATCTGCGCCGAGAGTTAAGCCACCCACATGCTGATAATCCCAATCCTGGGTGAGATCCCGCAACAGTTCCCCGATCAGCCGAGACGCTCGATGATGCAGGGTGGCGCGTCGCAGATCCACGTAGTAGTCGGCTTCTTTCCCGGAGGATAGCGTGACTTTGCCATGAACTACAGCCAGTTCTTTTACCAGTTCAGCGAGTTCTGCGCGCTTATTTTTATCCATTCTTTAACCCTACCTACTCCTCCGGATTTTCTTCGCGATCGGCTAGCGGATCTGTTCCGAGCTCTTCGGTGAGATCATCAAAAATACTGGATCCACGGGAAAGATCTCGCACAATGCGGGCGCCGTGATAGTCGACGGGAGGGGTCGGCTGGCTTCCCTCGGCAATGGCATCGACTTCATCGGCCCCCAGCGGGCGCGGTTCCACCACCCCGCGGCTTTCAGCGTGAGTTCTGCTCGGCATTTCACAAGGTTCCTCGGGGCGGATCACCAAGGGAGTGGCACTGATATCCGGTTCCGCTGGGTTGTATTCTTCCTCAGGGCTGGGTGCCTGCGGTAAGGGGCGGGAGGGATGGTCTGGGGGAAAGAGCGGCGGTGCTCCTGCTGGACCTCGAGGTGGCAACGTTCGGGAAGCATCGGCAATCATTGCCAATGGCTCGCCGACGAGGTCCCAGACTTCTTGACGACTCCCCCGTTCCAGTTCGGCGATAGCCCAGTCGCTTTCTAGCCACACTGCCCGTACCGCCTCTGGTAGTTGGGTGAGAGCTCGACGCACCCGGCCGTCGATCATCCGATCCGCTGGGCCTACCTCGGTGGCTACGACGTCAAACCCTGGGAGTTGGGTTACCGGGAGAAGATCCTCAGAGCTTTCGCCCACGTTATCGGGGCGATGGATATCGACTACCACATCAGAGGCTTCACCACGGCGAAGTGCCATCACTGGGATATGGCCTAAACTAGCCAGATACATTTCATAGCCGGCAATATCTCCCCGCACGATGTCGCGCGGAGCTGCTCCGCTCGCTGCGGCTCCGCGGACCCATTCATCATCTAAATAGGGATCCGTGCGCGCGAAATCCCAACCATGAGTTTCTGCCCAACTGCGTCGCTCGCGGCGCTGGGTCATAGGGATACTAAAACCACCGGTTGTTGGCTTTTCTACCTCTGGCTCGGGTGCTGAGGGACCGTCTTCTTCAGGCGGTTGAACCTGTACCCCCGGCCAACTGTCTGGCTCGGCAACTTCTGGCTCACGTTTCCGGAGATGATCCGCAACCAGCAGTAACACCCCCAACAGTGCGGCCAGTCCAGCGAGGAGGAAAATGAGGTAGTTCATGCTAATAACCACGCTCTACGGGAGATTTCCGGTTGGCGCACCATTGAGACCAGCCTCCCACAAAATGCTGTGGAATCTGCAAACCTGCTTCTTCCATCGCGGCAATAACCTGCGCCGAGTGATTACCAGACCCGGAGTAAATAATCATTTTTTGGGTGGGAGTCTCAGGTCCAATTCCTGCTTCCGCGAAACGCTGCCGAATTTCTTCCGGGCTTCGGTGGGTAAAATCTTCGCGCAACACATCCCGGTTCGGGATATTGATGGCCCCTGGAATATGGCCGGCTTTAAGATCTAAAACCTCGCGTTCCCCAGCAAAACGCTCCGGTTCACGGGTATCAATAAGAATGACATCATCGGCTGCTTCTTGAACATCAGCCATGGTAGCTACGGGCATTTGACCAGGGTTAATCCTCACTGTGCAGGATTGGGCTAAATTACCTGGCCCGCCAAGAACCTTATGCCCCTGACGGAACCATTCGGCTAAGCCTCCATCCAGGATCCGGACCTCGCGCAACCCTGCCCACCGCAGGATCCACCAGGCACGAGCCGCAAAAAGCCCGCGACCCTCGTCATAAACCACAATGGGGCGGTCGATTCTGATCCCCCAGCGCTGAAAAGCGTGCATCACGATGTCTGGGTCCGGGAGCGGATTGCGTCCGTCGGCAGAACCTGGAACACCGGCAAGTGCCGTTTGAGGATCACAGAACAAGGCCGTCGGAATATGTTCTGAACTGAACTTCCGGTACCCGGCGTTTTCTTCGGGTCGCCAATAACATCCCAAAAGGGTGCCGCCGCGGCCTTGGTAGACCGCGCCGGCAAGATCCGCAACAGACACAAAATTGCTCATGCGCCCGATCTTAAAGGTGACTACCCTCGCTCGCCAGGCGTGACGTCTAAGCGTTCACCCCCATCGGCCAGATCAACGTTGACCACATCACCGTCTTTGATCTTCCCGGCGAGGAGCTCGCGAGCCAGAGTGTCGCCGATTGCTTGCTGAATTAATCGGCGCAGCGGACGGGCCCCATAGGCAGGATCATAACCACGGTCCCCTAACCACGAACGCGCTGCATCAGAGACATGGAGAGTGAGGCGACGTGCGGACAGACGTCGGGCCAATTGGGCCACCTGGATATCGACAATATGGGTGAGCTGTTCGTGGCTGAGCGCGTCGAAAGTTACTACGTCATCAAGACGGTTAATAAACTCCGGCTTGAAGGCGTGCTTGACGGCCTCCATGATCTGGTCCTTCGTGCCACCGGCACCCAGGTTCGAGGTCAGAATCAAGATGGTATTGCGGAAATCTACCGTCCTGCCCTGACCATCGGTGAGGCGACCATCGTCAAGGACTTGCAATAGGACATCAAAAATATCCGGATGGGCTTTTTCCACCTCGTCAAAGAGAACCACGGTGTAGGGGCGACGACGAACCGCCTCAGTAAGCTGACCGCCAGCATCATAGCCGACGTATCCGGGGGGTGCTCCCACCAATCGGGCCACAGAGTGCTTCTCTGAATATTCCGACATGTCAATTCTCACCATGGCGCGTTCATCATCAAAGAGGAACTCCGCCAAGGCCTTAGCCAGCTCAGTTTTACCCACGCCGGTGGGTCCAAGGAACAGGAAAGAACCCGTGGGCCGGTTGGGATCAGCCACCCCGGCGCGGGACCGTCGCACGGCATCCGATACTGCGCGCACGGCATCTTCCTGACCAACCACTCTTTTCGCCAGTTCAGACTCCATATTCAGCAGCTTCTCTGTTTCACCTTGCAGCATTTTTCCTGCCGGGATCCCAGTCCACGCAGAAACAACCTCAGCAATGGTGTCTGGGGTGACCTCCTCAGAAAGCATGGCATTGTTCTGACCAGATTCCACCTGGCTTTCCGCCGCCGCAACCTCCTTTTCTAGCTCCGGGATCTTGCCATAGCGCAGCTCCGCAACTTTGCCATAGTCACCCTCGCGCTCAGCTATCTCAGATTCCTGACGCAGTTTTTCCAACTGCTCCTTTGCTTCCCGAACCCGGTCAATAGCCTTTTTCTCATTGGACCACCGAGCCTTCAGCTCCGCGAGTTTTTCCCGTTCATCGGCTAACTCGCTCTGCAACTTAGCGAGTCGCTCCTGAGAGGCAATATCGCTTTCTTTGCTCAGCGCTACTTCTTCAATCTCGAGTCGGCGGACAACCCGCTCGAGGGCGTCAATCTCTTGCGGCGAAGAGTCAATTTCCATCCGCAAGCGGCTAGCTGCTTCATCCACCAAGTCAATAGCCTTATCCGGCAAGAATCGGCTGGTGATGTAGCGGTCGGACAGCGTAGCGGCAGCTACCAGCGCGGAGTCTTGAATCCGCACCCCGTGATGAACCTCATAGCGTTCCTTTAAGCCCCGCAAAATACCGACGGCGTCTTCTACACTGGGTTCTCCCACATAGACCTGCTGGAAACGTCGCTCTAACGCAGCGTCTTTTTCAATGTACTTTCGGTACTCATCAAGGGTAGTTGCACCCACCAGGCGTAATTCTCCCCGCGCTAGGAGAGGCTTAATCATATTGCCGGCATCCATCGCAGAGTCACCGGTGGCACCAGCACCCACAATGGTGTGCAGCTCATCAATAAAGGTAATGATCTGCCCATTAGCGTTCTTGATTTCATCAAGAACTGCTTTAAGCCGTTCCTCAAATTCCCCGCGGTACTTCGCCCCGGCCACCATAGAGCCTAGGTCCAAAGAAATCAGGGTTTTGCCCCGCAAGGATTCCGGAACATCCCCGGCCACGATGCGTCGCGCCAAACCTTCCACAATGGCGGTTTTCCCCACCCCAGGCTCACCAATGAGCACCGGGTTGTTTTTCGTCCGACGACTAAGCACCTGCACCACCCGCCGGATCTCAGCATCCCGGCCGATGACTGGATCAATGTCCCCATTCCTCGCTCGCTGAGTAAGGTCAGTGGAATACTTTTCCAAAGCCTGGAATTGCCCTTCCGGGTCCTGAGTTGTCACTTTTTGGTTGCCCCGCACCGAAGGGAAAGCACCAGTAATAGCCTCATAGCTAATGCCATAGCGTTTCAGCAGATCAGCAGCATCCGAGGTGCCCCGAGCAATACCCGCGAGCAAAACCTCAGTCGATACATATTCATCACCTAACTCCCCGGCCAGCTCTTGAGCAGCTGTCAACGCATTGAGCGCATCCCGATTGAATTGCGGATTGGCCATATTGGCCCCTTCCGCCTTGGGATAGGAATTCACCAGATCTCGAGCACCCGCTAATACCACCTTGGGGTCTGTTCCGGTGGCCTTAATAACGGGAGCCGCAACCCCCTCTGGCTGATCCAAAATAGCTGCCAATAAATGGGCCGGACGAATATCCGGATTTCCCGCAGCACTCGCCGCCTGAAGTGCGGCCTGTAGGGCTTCTTGGGTCTTAGTAGTGGGATTAAAAGAGCTCATTATTCTGGTTCCTTCCTGGATTTATTTATGCAGTCACTCCTTATAACGCACCAGAAGTTGAGTCTGTTCCGCTCAAGGCAACTTTTTTTGAGTCTCCTCCACTCAGGTTTCCTTAAACTTTATCCCACCAGGTGAAACATCTGCTCGCTAATCAAATTCAGCGAACTTTTGAGCCCAGGCAGAACGCACCGGATCAGCATCCGCCAACAATAAATCAAAACGATCATTAGCGATATTGACAATCTCCGTCAACGCCACCCGGTGCTCCTGCTCATCGGAATTACTGAGCCTCCGCACGCCTTCTTCAATCACCCTGTCAATGGTGTCATCTGTGGCAAGATAAGCCACAAAAGGCATAGCAAAACGGTCGCGATACGCAGCGCTTACCTCAACGAGGCGATCTCGTTGCACATCATCTAATTCACCCAAACCCAATGATCCTCTGGCGTGGCCCAATGCCGGATCTGAATCCTCATCCGCAAGAATGAGTGTTGCCATGTCCGGATAATCATGGATCAGCTCCTCACGCTGCTCCGGGGTGGCAGTAAGTACCGCTACCTGAACGGCTTCTCTGAGCTCACCGACATTTTCGAAGGGACGGTGCTCCCAGGCAATAGCTAAGGGCCAGGTGTGTTCATTGAATAAGGAGCGCAAAGTATCCGTAAATTCTGCCTGATCCATGCGGTTAATCTCCGCCAAACTCACCGCCTGCCCGTGGCGTCGCGCTACTGCGGCATCACGATCTCGTTGACCTAGGTGGTGGAATAAAAGATTCAGCACAATGGCGGTAATTGCCCCGGTGGACATTCCGGAGGAGACAAAAATCCGCGCCCAGGATGGTAAAACCTCAGCGATTTCTGGTTTGAAAGTCACGAGCATTGCCAGGCCCAGGGCACTGGTTACAATCACAGCATTGCGGTTATCAGTCATGTCAGCCTTAGCAATGGTTTGTAATCCCACCCAGGCGACATTGGCAAAAAGCATCAGAGAGGCAGCTCCTAAGACC
This sequence comes from Corynebacterium poyangense, assembly GCF_014522205.1. Classification (NCBI taxonomy): domain Bacteria; kingdom Bacillati; phylum Actinomycetota; class Actinomycetes; order Mycobacteriales; family Corynebacteriaceae; genus Corynebacterium; species Corynebacterium poyangense. Next base: position 2,345,271 of record NZ_CP046884.1, read on the forward strand.
GGGGCCGGAATAGAAGCAACTACTGCGCCAGCTTTGGGGAGAAGCCCCAAAATAATCATGAAACCAGCGGCCGCCGTGGCTACCCAGCGTGATTTCACCCCAGTTATGCGGACCAAACCTACGTTTTGCGCAAAGCAGGTATAGGGGAAGGAGTTCATGACTCCGCCGAGCACCGTGGATACGCCGTCAGCTCGCAGCGCCCGGGCTACATCATCACGACGGATCCGTCGTTTCACGATCTCTCCCGTGGCGAAGACGTCACCGGTGGTTTCTACCATGGTGATGGCCATAACGATGATGAGGGAGATACAGGCAGCCAGGTTGAATTCCGGGAAACCAAAGTAGAAGGGGGTAGTGATTCCCAAGGGTGCGGCGGTGGCTACTTCGTGGAGACTTGCGTCCCCGAAGAAAAGCGCCACTGTAGTACCAACCACCAGACCAATGAGCACTGCCAGGGTCCCTAGGAAACCTTGGAAGAATCGTTGCACCAGCACAATGATGACTAGGGTCATGCCGGCGTAAGCAATATCTTTTCCGACTGGAGTGCTTTCCGCATAGTTAACAAAGTCATTGGCCGATACTGCCAGCAAAGAAGTGCCCATGACTAGCAATACTGACCCGGTAACAACGGGTGGAAAGAACTTCAGAAGCTTGGTGAAGACTGGCGTGGCGAAGAAGGTGAACAGGCCTGAGACAATGACTGCACCATAAATCGTGGGCAAGGATTCTACGCCGCCTCGGCCGTCGGTCACTCCCAATCCCACGGCAATAATGGGGGCGACGGCAGTGGTGGTAACCCCCTGCACAATGGGTAGTCGAACCCCGATGTGCCTACCGATGCCCACCGACTGAATGATGGTAGCGATCCCGCAGGTCAACAGGTCAGCGTTGATGAGATGGATAGTTGTCGCCGTATCCAATTTCAGCGATGAGGCAATAAGCAACGGGACAATCACCGCTCCGGCATAGAAGGCCAAAACGTGTTGCAGGCCCAGAGCGGCAAGTTTCGGTGGAGAAGGCACCCGATCCACCGGGTGCCGCGAATCAATGGTGCTGGGGGATGTAGTCACCCCGTTAGTTTCCCTCATTGCTATTGCCTGGTGCAACGAGGGGTAACCACGGTCTAGGCAGCCTTTTTACTTCCGTCCCTTGACGGTAGCCACTTCAACACCACGGGAGCCGCAAGCACCACCACGGCGATGAGAGTGGATGCTATCCCCAGTCCCAATTCCATGTGAGCGATCACTGCTATCGGCGCAATGACAGTCATGCCGATTTCAAAGGGGGCATAGGCTACATAGGCCACGCCATATTCATTTAGCGTGCCTGATTTCATCTTCGGGTCAACGATTTTGAGCAACGCAATTCCGGTTGCTACCGCAGCGGTGGCCCATCCCCAACCGAATATGGCTCGTTCTAACCATTGCGGGGCAAAGAAATAGGGCGCGATAACGAAGAAGAAGAATATGCAGTAGGCTGTGCCGGCGATAAATAGCACCAGCAGCGGAATCCAGTAGTCTGCGACGGCCGAAGGAACAATAGAGGCAATACCGAATGCGATGAGGTAATCAGTGGCGGCACCAGAAACGGAGTTGATGGTGTCGGTATCCAGGTACTTGGGTTTCCCGGCGAGTTTCAGTGCCAGTTTTCCGAATAGTCCCACCACAAACGCCATAGCAAAAAGCGGAATGGATACCGAGGGGAAATGGCTGCTGATGAGCTTATTGAGCAGGTAGGCGACCATGACGGTGAAAGCCACCACCCCCACGTGTAAAGCCACCGGCTCCAAGGCAGAGGGATTGGTGGTGGCTTTACCGATGCTAGGACGCGCGCCTTCATCGTCGATGTATCCGCTACGCAGTTCCCACGGCAGTTTCTCTGGCATTGCCGCTGCGCGTTTGGTGCGAATACCCCAGTTCGCGAAAATGATGCCGCCCACCACTGCGGCAAGAGTACCTACCGTTGCCGAGGTGAAACCGAGAGAGCTAGCAGCCTGGGCTCCTGCGGCTTCAACCGAGGAACCGACGGCCGCAGCGGTGCCGAAGCCACCCACATAGCCCACCGGGAGCATCATTCCGAACCAGTCCTCAGTGCCCCAGATCGGTTTGAAGACGAAAATACCTAATAAGATGAAAACACCCCATTGGCCGACGAACATACCGGTGGAGTATGACCACATGGTTTTTGCGCCGGTGCGAACCGAGGGGGTGAGGTTCATGGAATACGCCATGGAGGCAAAAACCACGGCGATGAGGATGGAAGTGTAGGTTCCGATGTGTTGGGAGAAGCCGATGAGCCCGAGGACTTCCGGGCCGAGGACGAGGCCCAATAGTCCTGCGGTGATCGGGGAGGGAATAAGGAGGGTTTGAAAGAAAGGAATCCGCCGCCGAAGGACATTGCCCACCACCATGAGGACGGAAATCCAGCCGACATCGATTAAGAGGGAATAGGGAGTATATTCCACGTCAACAATCACGCCCTTTCAGAAAAAACCTATTATGTAGCTCACAAATAACAAAGTTATTTTACTGTATTTCTCATAAGCCTCCTAATAAAAAATCTTTGGGATTTTCCCCTCTCACAGGCACAATGGTGTGGTGACTTCCGATGAACAACAGCCGCTCAAAGACGTCGCTGAACAGCTCCGGGCCCGTGCCAATGAGTTCAACCACGCGGCTCATGAGTTGTTCTTCCCCCGCGCACCCCAAGCCCGGACTCTGTTCCCGCGGACTTCTCGCCGCCATGAGGGCCTGGTCGCTACCCTCGCCGACGTACTAGATCGTTCCACCACCACTATTCCACCCCACGTCCGCGAATACTTGGCCGGTCACGGTCGCCGGCACCGCCGACATGGTTTCCCGCCCGAGGCTTATTCAGATTTCGCTCATGCCTTAGTGGAAGCGCTTCATCGAAATGTACTCGACGCCAACCTGGCTCCCGGACGGCTTGCCCAAGGAGCCGATATCTTAAGGCAGGCGTGTCAGGTGATGGCTGATGCTGCTGCCGAAGCGGATTACGCTGGAGTTCCTCCGGCGTGGGCCGCTACCGTCGTTGATACTGAAAAACGCAGCCGCCGGTTAAGCGTGATTCGCCTGGAAAGCGGGATGCCTTTTTCCTATCTCCCCGGACAACATCTTCCAGTAAGCACAGATTATTTAGCGGGCACCTGGAAAATGCTCTCCCCTGCTGTACCTGCCACTGAGTCCGGCCAGGTGGAGTTCCACATTCTTTCACCTGGTAAAGGACGCCCCGGCGCGCTTTTAGCTCACGCTCGAAAAGGAGACTTGTGGACCTTGGGGGCAGCCGAAGGGCACCTGTGCCTGGGCCCATCTCTAGCCCCCGGAAACCGCCGAGATTTATTGCTGCTTGCTGCGGGGACTGGCTTAGCCCCCTTGCGTGCCATGGTTCTGGGTTTGTTGGAAGAGGACAATCCTCCGTCGGTGGATATAGTTCACGTCGCCCAGTACCCCGGTGAACTTTATGATGTGGTGTTCTTCGAAAATCTCGCGACCGCTCTTCCGTGGTTTCGGTTCCACCTTGCCACTCAGGAAGAAGCTGATCCCTGGTGGCTTCATTCCGCTATCACTCCCCCCGCTTCTGTCCCCTTAATGCACGCCGCTAACCTGGGCGAATACGCGCTGAGTTTAGGAGAGTGGAGCGGGCGTGAGGTGTATCTGGCCGGTCCTGCCCGGGAAATCTACCCGGCAGCTAGTTCGCTGTATCGCAGTACCCAGAATTTTGCGGATATTACCTATGAAGCATGGTAAATTCCTGGGCTGCATCAAGCACAGGGATACTCTTTCGGATTTCGGCAACTTCATCAAAGTCAAGATCCGCGATGATGATCTCTTCTTCATAACCCGCTTCCTGAAGACGAGTACCCGTCGGGCTAACTATGCAGGAATGCCCAATTCCCGTGGGCCCGGATTCCTCACCTGCCTTGGCATTACCGCCAGGCCGGGCTTGGCCTGCGGCCACCAAGAAACTAGTAGAATCCAGCGCTCGCGCTGCCGTAAGCAGCCTCCATTGTTCCAGTTTTCCTTTCCCATCAGCCCAGCTAGTAGGCATACAAATGAGATCGGCCCCGGCACGGGCTAAAGCCCGGAATTGCTCCGGGAAACGGACATCAAAACACACTGCTAACCCAATGCGCGCTCCCTCAAAATCCACGGTTAGCAATGTCTCACCGGGTTTCACGGTATCGGATTCCCGGTATTTAAAAGCATCATAAGTATGTATTTTTTGATACCCGGTATGGATACCCGGCCCCGTCACCAACGCAGTGTTATAGACCCGATTAATATCTCCCACCTGATCTGCAGGATTAAAGACTCCGCCAATAATTAAAATATTGAGCTTTTCTGCTAATTCCTTAAGACGGGAACAAAACTCGCCATCAAGATCTTCGGCCTGAGTATCCAGCCGCCCTGAATCAAATGCCTGGCTCAGCGCTTCCGGACAAACCACAACTTTCGCCCCCTGAGCAGCAGCTCGCTCTATATAGTCACTAGCTTTAGCGAGGTTATCTTCCTTATTGGCACTAGTTGTAATTTGAATCGCCGCGATCTTCATGTTCTTCACCATACCGGTGAAAAACTCCGAAATTCTAGTGCCGCTTTTACTCAACGACAGCTATGAGGTCTCCCCGTAGCCAGGTTTTGTTGAGGTATTCACCAAACGTCGTGCTGTGCCCACCGTAGTAGCAGATAAATGACCCATGACCAAAAGTTATGTCGACTCACGTGGAACGCGGGTTGGCTGAGCTACCCTGCCCTCCCCCCTTTCCCCCTTATTCTTCTTAGCTCTTCCTTCGCTGCGCTAGTTCAGCCCCTGTGGAAAACAAAAGTTTTCCACAACCTCCAAGGTTCGACGCCCCCTCGCAGGCAGTTTTTCGCTTTAATTTTGGCCATGAACCTTATCCACTATCATCCACATCTTCGTCACCTGCTATCGCTTATTCTCCTCCACCGCCCCACCGTGGGAGCTGAATCTATCTCCATAGAGCATTTCCCGAAAACCAGTGCGGCTCTTGCTGACACCCTGGAACTTTTAGATCGGCAATTAGCGCAGATCTCCACGTCGTTATCCCACCACCACAACCAGGTACAGCATTTCTGTTCCCAACTAGAAGCAGAAGATAGCGCTACTGCACAGGCTCTAGGAGGTCATCATGAGTAGCGCTGCACTAAGTACTCTGGCGGCTCGCCTGGGCCACTCCAAAGAACAGCTAGATTACAACACTTACTCGATCATGCAGGCCTGGACCACTGCTCTTAGCCCCCATCAGGGTTTAGGTTTCACGTCAGCTTTAGCTCTCGCTCACGGATATAGCCAGGGTTTTAAGGACGTCTCTACCACGCTAAAAAATATTTCCACCATTCTCGAAACCGCCGCAGAACTAGAGCGCCCTGTGGAACAAGCTCGCTTTTTTGCCCTGAGTCTTTGGAGCATTAGCCCTGCCGCCAGCATGATTCTTCACCAGCTCCATACCATGACCGCGGTTCTAGATCTCTACTGTGCACAGTATATTTCCGAACTCTGCACGCCGGCCGCCCCTCCCCCACGGCGTCGTTTTTCCGATAGTTCACAGCTCAGCGCAGAAGAAATTCATCACCTCAACCTCGCACACGCCCCAGATCACGTTCGTACCCTCGTAACCAATAATCCTGATGTCACCCTCCTGGAAGTCGGCGACAACACCATGGTCCTAGCCTTAGGAGATATTGACTCTGCCGAGTCCATCACCACTCTTGTTGCCGGAGTGGGGTCTTCGGATCCTCAATCCTGGGAGCGCCAACTCACCCGGCTACGCCATATTCATGCTGGCCCTAATACCGCCAGTGTTCTCTGGCTGGGGTATCAAGCCCCCAGTTCTCTGGCCCACGGCGCAGCTGCCCATGCAGCGAAAACAGCTGCACCGCAGCTCTCCGAATTTCAAGCTACTTTAGCCCACCGTTCCCCTGCTCAACGCCGGGTAGTGGTGGGCTATAGCTATGGTTCGGTGGTCGCCGGCACAGCAGCTACCCAATCCCCTGGTCTTTCTACCGACGCCGTGGTATTCGTCGGCAGCCCAGGAATACCTGCACACCATGCCCAGGATCTAGGTATCCCCGAGGTATATGCCGTGACCGGAACCCGCGATGACATTGCGTGGACCTCAGGTTGGGCCTCTGGGATCCACGGAATTAGCCCGGCGTCACCATTTTTCGGAGCGCAACTGTGGCCCTCTCATTCCGACCATTCTTCCTACTTCGAAGATCCGGATTTTCAAGATCGTCTAAAAAAGGTGACTACCGGGGATAGTAGCTAGAACAACCCGGTGGGGTTTTCATCATAAGAAACCAGCATGTTCTTTACCTCTTGATAATGGTTCAGCATCATGAGGTGAGTTTCTCGGCCAATACCTGATTCCTTGTATCCACCAAAGGCAGCGTGTGCAGGATAGTTGTGGTATTGATTCACCCAGACGCGTCCGGCGTGGATTTCTCGAGCCGCCCGATAGGCGGTATTGCCGTGTCGTGACCACACGCCAGCGCCCAAACCATAGTTGGTGTCGTTGGCGATCTGAATGGCTTCCTCAAAACTGGAGAATGTTGCTACTGATAGCACCGGGCCAAAGATTTCTTCCCGGAAGATTCGCATATCATTGGTGCCTTTAAATACCGTCGGCTCAATGTAGAAACCGTTTTCTAGACCTTCGATCTTATTGACATGACCGCCGGTAAGAGTAGTGGCTCCTTCCTCAGGACCAATAGAGAGGTACGAGGTGATCTTATCCATTTGCTCCTGGGACGCCTGGGCACCCATCATTGTTTCAGTATCAAGCGGATGCCCAATCTTGATTTGCTCCACGCGTTTGGTGCCTAATTCAAGGAATTCATCCGCGATGGATTCATGGATTAATGCGCGTGATGGGCAGGTACATACCTCTCCTTGATTCAGCGCAAACATAGTGAAACCTTCCACTGCTTTCTCCAGGAAGGAGTCATGGTGCTCAGTAACATCCTGGAAGAAGATAGAAGGCGATTTTCCACCGAGCTCCAACGTAACCGGAATAATCTTATCCGCCGCAGCCTTATTGATAATTTTTCCGACTTCCGTGGACCCAGTAAAGGCCACCTTAGCCAGTCGATCAGATCCACTAATAGCAGCCCCGGCTTCATCACCAAGGCCATTGACAATATTAAGAACACCATCCGGAATCAGATCCCCGATGATGTTAATGAGATAAAGAACCGATGCTGGTGTTTGTTCGGCAGGCTTAAGAACAATGGTGTCCCCGGCAGCCATAGCCGGGGCAATCTTCCATGCCGCCATCAAGATAGGGAAGTTCCACGGGATGATCTGTCCTACTACTCCTAATGGCTCATAGAAGTGATAGGCCACCGTGTTGTGGTCAATCTGAGACATGCGCCCTTCCTGGGTGCGCACTGCCCCAGCAAAATATCGGAAATGATCAATGGCTAAGGGAATATCTGCAGCAAGGGTTTCTCGTACGGCTTTCCCATTTTCCCAGGTTTCCGCCACCGCAAGTTCTTCGAGGTGTTCTTCCATCCGATCAGCAATATGGTGCAAAATTAATGCGCGTTCCGCTGCCGCCATTCTCCCCCACGCAGGTGCGGCTGCTTCCGCAGCATCAATAGCCTTATCTACATCGGCGGCAGAGGAGCGAGCCACCTGGCAGAACACTTCCCCGGTCACGGGACTGATGTTGTCCATATAGCGGCCGTCTACGGGCGGCACCCATTGTCCACCGATGTAGTTGTCGTAGCGCTTGTCATAGTTAACAATGGAACCTTCGGTGCCGGGGTTAGCATATTTAGTCACGAGGAATTCCTCCATCCTCAGCAGTAGGGTTAGTGATGTGGCCCACACTACCAACGGATGAAGTTTTGTGTCACCTAATGATGTCGTCGCCGCCGAGTCGGCTCCCACATCACAATGGCCGTTGACCGCGGTACATGCACGATTTCTCCTCGCGGCCGTTGTGGTCCCTGTCGATGAAGACGCTCGTTTTCGTCCCTTAGCCGCTCGTTTTCTTTCTTCAGTTCCTCGTTTTCTTCGGCTAATTCAATGATGGCTTTAATTCCGGCGAGGTTGACGCCATCTTCCTGGCTAAGCCGCTGAATTTTGCGGAGCATATCTACATCACGGCGGGAGTAGCGTCGTCCCCCTCCAGATGTTCGCATCGGAGTTACTAACCCTAAACGGTCGTAGGCCCGCAACGTTTGGGCATGCATACCAGCTAACTCAGCAGCTACTGAGATGACAAAAACCTCACCCAGATCTTCTTGGCGCCCTGGTTTTTTAGCCATAAGCGTGGTTCACCACCTTTCAGGAGCGCCCAGCCCACCCGGCCCGGGGATCGAAACCGGAGTCTCGTTCCGCCTGCGCATAGGTTCGCAGGGCACTGGTTGCTCTGACATCCAGGTTCTTAGGTACTTGTACTTGCACCACAACCAAGAGGTCACCGGAACTTCCGTCACGGCGACGGACTCCGCGACCTCGCACCCGCAGTGTCCGTCCATCCGGCGTACCTGCTGGCACCTTTACTCGTACGGGATTATCCAAAGTTGGCACGGTGATGGTGTCACCAAGAGCTAATTCGGCATAAGATACCGGGACAATTACCTCGAGGTCATCACCATGGCGAGTAAATACCTCATCCTCTCGGACGTGGACGGTGACAAAGAGGTCACCAGCCGGTTTACCATTGGGTCCGGCTTCTCCTTTGCCCGCCAATCGCACCTTTTGCCCATCGACGACTCCGGCGGGAATGCGGACGGTTATGCTGCGGGTGCGTCGTACCGTTCCGCTGCCATCGCAATGTACACACGGATCAATAATGACTTGCCCGGTGCCACCGCATTTTTGACAGGGCGCGGAGAACCCAAAGGCGCCGCGGTCCTCGGAGACAAAACCGCTTCCCTTGCATTCCGCACAGCTGCTGGGGTTACCAGACGCGGAACCAGAACCGTGGCACTGGCTGCAGGGGGCTTCTCCGGTGATCTGCAAGGTGATGGTGGCGCCTTTGGCTGCTTCTCTGAAGTCGAGCGTTATTTCCGTCTCGACGTCCGCCCCCCGCGACGGCCGAGCTGAGTGGCGAGCACTACTGCCACCGTTGAAAAAGCCACTGAAGATATCCCCAAAGCCGCTGTCCGAAGTATATCTTCCACCTTGTCGCGCTCCGGTTGTTCCGCCGAAGATGTCTTCCATCGAGAAGCCTTCTTGCGTCGTGCGAAACCCGCCCGGAAATCCGGAACCACCTCCCCGGCCAAATCCGCCAAATCCGCCAGAGCGAAGCATGGCTTTAAGCTCGTCATATTCTTTCCGCTTCTTTTTGTCACCGATCACGTCATAGGCTTCGGCGGCTTTCTTGAAGCGTTCCTCAGCGGTTTTATCTCCCGGATTGGCATCCGGGTGGTTGGCCCGAGCGATCTTCCGATACGCCTTTTTAATTTCTTCTTCGCTCGCGGACGAGGAGACCCCCAGGTCCGCGTAGTAGTCCTTATCTGCCCATTCCTGCTGCGTCACTGGGCATCTCCTCCTCCCTTGTCGTGTTGAAAAAGGCGCCGAAGCTTCCCGCGATTTTTAGTGATGAGAAGTCCGACGCCACTGTGTTCTGTCCTCGCTATTCCTCGGGGACAACCGGATCGGCGATAATCACCATGGCGGTGCGTATCATCCGGTCACCGACACGGTATCCCTTGCGAAGAACCGTGCCAATGGCTTTGTCATCGCCCTCAGAGAGATCCTGAACCGCTTCATGGATTTCAGGATCAAAGGCTTCCCCTTCGGCACCGAAGGCTTCGAGCTTTTCAGCCTGCACGATCGCTTGGAATTTGTCAGCGAAAGCCTTGAGTGGCCCTTCATCGAGGTCACCGTGCTGTGCAGCAAGATCCAAGTCATCCAAAACGGGGAGGAATTTTGCTATCACTGAGGCTTTTGCCTGCTCTGCAATTCCTACTCGTTCCCGGTCAGTCCGGCGCCGATAGTTAGCGTATTCGGCGCTGACTCGTTTTAAGTCCTCGGTTCTCTCATCCAGTTGGGATTGAAGATCCGGTGTTGTCTCTTCTCCTAGGTCAGCGGTATCAGACTCGTGAGCTTCCAGTTCAGTGTCGATCTCTTCGAGCATCTCCTGAACTTCTGGATCATCAATAGCCTCATCCTCCGGGGCCACAGCCGAGGCGGTGTCCGCTTCCCCTTGGCTCACAGCGGCTTCCTCTGCAGCAGCTTCTGTTTGTTCAGCAGATGTTGCCTCAGGATCAGTAACCTCGGGAGCGCCAGGGTCGTCGGGCATCTTATGGGGCTGGGTCACTTCTTCTCACCATCCTCATCGTCAACAACCTCAGCATCCACCACATCATCGTCCTGCGGTGCTGCGCCTTCAGCCTGGGTAGCGCCGCTGTTGGCCTGAGCTTCATAAATAGCGGTTCCCATAGCTTGGGCTTCCTTATTCAGCTTCTCTACCGCACTCTTAATAGCGTCAAGGTCATCGCCCTTGAGAGCCTCATCAACTCCCTTGGCGGCCTCTTCCACCTTGTTCCGAATCTCCTCAGACACCTTGTCAGAGTTCTCTTCGGCCACCTTGCGGGTCTGGTACACCAAGGTTTCTGCGCTATTGCGGGTTTCTTGCTCCTCGCGACGCTTCTTGTCTTCTTCCGCATGGGCCTCGGCGTCCTTGATCATCCGATCAATTTCTTCCTGAGACAAACCGGAACCATCCTGAATCTTGATGGTGTTTTCTTTTCCGGTTCCCTTGTCCTTTGCGGTCACGTGGACGATACCGTTGGCGTCAATATCGAAAGTCACCTCAATCTGGGGGACACCGCGCGGAGCCGGAGCAATTCCACCAAGTTCAAAAGAACCAAGCAGCTTATTAGCCGACGCCATTTCCCGTTCACCCTGGAAAACCTGGATCTGAACCGAAGGCTGATTGTCTTCTGCAGTCGTGAAGGTTTCCGAACGCTTGGTGGGGATGGTGGTATTGCGCTCAATAAGCTTGGTCATCACGCCACCTTTGGTCTCAATACCCAGGGATAGCGGAGTGACGTCCAAAAGAAGCACGTCTTTAACATCGCCACGAAGCACACCAGCCTGAAGAGCGGCACCAACTGCCACAACCTCATCTGGGTTGACTCCCTTGTTCGGCTCGCGGCCACCAGTGAGTTCTTTCACGAGTTCGGTGACTGCTGGCATACGAGTGGAACCACCCACCAACACCACGTGGTCGATGTCAGAAATCGACAGGTCAGCGTCCTTAATCACTCGGTTAAACGGTTCCTTGGTGCGGTCCAAAAGATCCTGGGTGATCCGCTGGAACTCAGTCCGGCTTAAGGTTTCATCCAAGAACAGCGGGTTCTTATCCTGATCAACGGTGATGTACGGAAGGTTGATGCTCGCCTGCTGTGAGCTCGACAGCTCAATCTTGGCTTTCTCGGCAGCTTCACGCAGACGCTGCAACGCCATCTTGTCCTTGGTGAGGTCAATTCCATTGGCGCTCTTGAATTTCTCCACTAACCAATCCACGATGCGCTGATCCCAGTCATCACCACCAAGCTTGTTATCACCGGCTGTAGCCATAACTTCCACAACTCCGTCGCCGATTTCCAGTAAGGAGACGTCGAAAGTACCGCCACCAAGGTCAAAGACCAAAATGGTTTGTTCCTTGTCACCTTTCTCCAAGCCATAGGCCAAGGCTGCCGCAGTTGGCTCATTCACGATACGAAGAACGTTAAGACCAGCGATCTGTCCGGCTTCCTTGGTGGCCTGGCGCTGAGCATCTTCGAAGTATGCGGGAACAGTAATGACGGCGTCGGTGACTTCCTCACCCAAATAGGATTCCGCATCTCGCTTGAGCTTCATCAGGGTGCGAGCAGAAATCTCCTGGGGGGTGTATTTCTTGTCATCAATACTGACAGTCCAGTCAGTACCGATGTGGCGCTTTACCGAACGCACGGTGCGATCCACATTCGTCACCGCTTGGTTCTTTGCGGACTGTCCAACTAGTACCTCTCCATTCTTGGCGAAAGCCACGATGGATGGGGTGGTCCGAGAACCCTCGGAGTTGGCGATAACCTTTGCCTCGCCACCTTCTAAAGCAGCTACCACAGAGTTAGTGGTACCAAGGTCAATTCCTACTGCACGTCCCATAATGAACTCCTTCTTCGTTGACGTTGTATTGTTCGCCGGGGACTACTTTAACATCCCCTTGAGTCTTAGTCACTCAACCTGACACTTGATACAACGGCACTGCCCCCAAACTTGTTCCCACTTCACTCAACTTTTTTATTTACGCAGGTCAAAGCGGATCTCTCAGGCGCCTAATCTTCTCCTATCGCATATCAACTCACAATTGCCTACCCTGGGAGCCGTACCTAATCATCGGAAGCAAAGGAGAAAATCTATGAACAATGAGCAGGCGCAAATCATGCGTGAAGGCCGTGGATTTATTGCCGCGCTGGATCAGTCCGGCGGATCAACTCCTAAGGCATTGCGCCTTTATGGCATCCCCGAGGGCCAGTACTCCACCGATGAGGAGATGTTTAACCTGGTTCACGAGATGCGCACCCGGATCATCACCTCCCCGTCCTTTAACTCTGACCAGATCCTGGCCGCGATCCTTTTTGAGATGACCATGGATCGGGACATTGACGGTCTTCCCACCGCCCAGTATCTCTGGGAGAAGAAGGGCGTTGTCCCGCTACTCAAGACCGACAAAGGCCTGGCCGACGAGGAAAACGGCGTCCAGGTGATGAAGCCCAACCCTGGCCTTGATGAACTGTGCGAACGCGCAGTGAAGAAGGGCATTTTTGGCACCAAGATGCGTTCCTTTATTGCTCAGGCTAACCCCGAGGGCATTAAGGCAGTGGTAGACCAGCAATTTGAGGTTGGACGGCAAATCCTTGGCCACGGATTGGTGCCAATTATTGAGCCGGAAGTTTCCATCGACTGCCCCGACAAAGTTGAGGCAGAGCGTATCCTGCGCGATGAAATCGCCGCTCACCTGGATCAACTTCCGGAAGACCAGCAAGTGATGCTCAAAGTCACCATCCCCAGCGAAGATGGCTTCTACACTCCGCTGATTGAGCACCCGCGAGTCATGCGCGTGGTAGCCCTCTCCGGAGGTTATGAGCGTGACGACGCTAATGAGCGCCTCTCCCGCAACCCTGGCTTGATTGCTTCTTTCTCCCGCGCATTAACTGAGGGCCTGTCTGCCCAACAATCCGCTGAGGAGTTCGACGCCACTTTGGCTGCTTCGGTCAAAGACATCTACGAAGCATCTATTGCCTAAGCGAAGGGCTAGCGCCACCTAAGAACAACCCTGCCCCCTTAGCAAATTAGGGGGTGCAGGGTTTTCTTCGGCTGGTCTCCTTTTATTGGAATTCCAGCGCGTTGTCCTCTTAGCTAGCTTCAAACATCGTCAACGTCGTTTCACACACCACCACGTTGGGGCCATGCTGGGGGGATTTATGTACTGCCACCGAGAGGGCGTCGAACCATTCACTTCGTGACTGCGGATCAGTGGCATCGGACAGAACAATTCTTTCCGCCGGAACGCCAAAGGAGTGGGCTAGTTGCACAAAATCTGGTCTGGAAAGTTCCGTACCTACTGCTTTCCCAAAAGCCCCAGTCATGTACTCGCGGAGAATCCCATATCCCCCGTCATCAATAATTACCCAAGTCACGGGGATATTGTGCTGTACAGCGGAGGCTAATTCCGCCACGGAATACATCGCAGAACCATCGCCGGCTATAGCTACAGTTCTTTTCCCGCTTCCTACCGCCCCACCCAACGCTGCCGGGAATCCGTAGCCTAAACCGCCGGCTCCTTGCGCCGTTGAGCTTCGCCCGTCCTGAGGATCCCACATATTCCAGCCCCAGTAGGCTGCGATAGTCATGTCCCAGAAGACATGGCCGTCGCGGGGAATAGCAGCGCGCAGGGCGTCAAGAAATGCCTGTTCGTGCTGGAGATCTTGAGCATCAAGGCGCTGGCCGATAGCTTTCCGCACCGCCGCCGCCCGCGTCGAACCTTCCGTGTGGCTGGCAGAAACGAGCGGAACCAGTTGCTGCAGGTAGTTTTTGATGTCGGCACAGACCCCCAGCACATCATGATTTGAGCCAATAACCATCGGGTTGGCATCAACCTGAATAATTGTTCCTTCTGGGGAAAGAGTGAAGTAGTTGGAGGTCACCTCCCCTAAGGATGAACCTAAGACTAGAAGCACATCGGCCTGGGCCATGAGGTCTGTGACTGCTCGGTCCTCCACCCAGGAGCCCACGCTCAAGGGGTGATCAAGCGGAAATGCCTCTTGCCCAGCGGCAGTGGTCACAACCGGTGCGTCTAAGCGTTCTGCGAGGGCGCGTAGTTCTGTGGCCGCGCCTGAGCGCGCAGCTCCCCCTCCCGCTAAAATCACTGGCCGCTGGGCTTGATCCAGAAGACTGGCGCTTTGGCTGGCTAAACCATCAGGGGCTGGAGGAATGTCTTGGGGTTGGACGTTTTGTTCGATGAGATATTCACCAAGTAACACGTCTTGGGGGATTTCTACCCATACCGGCCCTTGGGGGGCGCGGAGAGCAACCTGGTGGGCGTCGGCCAACACGTGAGGTAAGGCGTTGGCATCACGCACGGTGTATTGAACTTTTGTAACTTGCGCTGCTGCTGCGGCTTGATTATCGAGTTGGTGCAGCATTCCTTTGCGGGCACCACCAAGGCCTGCGGTAGGGATTTGGGCGCACACCACCAAGATGGGGACTCCGCTGGCATAGGCTTCCTGGAGCCCGGCTAGGGAGGTTAGCGCCCCGGGACCGGTGGAAAGAAATAAAGCTGCGGGTTTCCCGGTAGAGCGGGCATAGCCATCGGCCATAAAGGCGGCGTTGTTTTCTACTCGTGAAGACGTAAACCTCAGCGCAGATCCATCAAGAGCATCAAAAAGAGCTAAGGCGTGTTGGCCGGGAATGCCAAAAACGTCACTGATTCCTAGGGATTCTAGGGTGTCTACCACGATTTTCCCACCGGTGCGCGGCATTAGTTCTTCCTTCCAGCTTTAAGATCAGCCATGAGTGTGATGAGGTCATAGGCTACGTGTGAGGCAGCGATTCCGGTAAGTTCAGCGTGATCATAGGCAGGTGCTACTTCAACCACGTCAGCGCCAACGATATTGAGACCTCGAAGGCCGCGAAGAATTTCCAGGATCTCACGGCTGGTCATACCTCCGGCCTCAGGGGTCCCGGTGCCGGGAGCGTGCGCCGGATCAAGAACATCAATATCCACGGAAATATAGAGAGGCCGACGCCCCACCCGTTGCCTAAGCCGGTCAACGACTTCATCTACTCCTTGGCGAAAGACATCAGAGCTGGTGATAATGCCGAAGCCGAAGCGTCGATCATCTTCTAAATCTTTTCGTCCGTACAGGGGCCCTCGAGTTCCGACGTGACAAATAGCTTCCGTATCAATTACTCCCTCTTCGACCGCGCGACGGAACGGAGTGCCATGAGTATAGTCGGCACCGAAATAGGTATCCCAGGTATCAAGATGAGCGTCAAAGTGGAGAAATGCTACCGGCTGGCCGGCACGGGCGGTGGCTGCTCTTAAGAGGGGCAAAGCGATCGTGTGATCCCCTCCAATGGTCATCAATGAAGAACCATTTGCAGTCAGTTCAAGAGCATCATGCTCAATAGTTTCAATAGCCTCGTTGATATTAAAGGGGTTGACCGCCATGTCACCAGCATCGACCACCTGCGCTTGAGCAAAAGGCGAGGTATCAGTAGCCGGGTTATACGGACGCAGGAGTCGGGAAGATTGCCGGACATGTTGGCAGCCGAACCGAGCACCGGAGCGATAAGACACCCCAGCATCAAACGGTATTCCCACTACTTTGATGTCAGCCTGGTGTCCCGAGGGAAGATCACGTAGCCGCGGCAATAGCGCGTACGTGGCCTCACCACTAAAACGTGGTACCTCAGCCGAGTTCACTGGGCCGATATGTCCACCTTCGATAATGCGGGGAGTGTGCAGCATGAATAATATCCTTTCTCAATGAATTAATGAACGGGATAACGAGTAAGAACCCACAACACTTCTGCTGGGACATCACTGCGGGGATTACGCCACGTGTGAGCTTCTTTTCCAGGGAAAGTGACAGTATCTCCTTTCTTAAGCTGGTATTGCTCATCACTGGTCACCAAAACAAACTCTCCTGATATGACATGGACCGCTTCCATAGCGCAATCCATGGTGTAGAGCTCTTCTTCCCCTTCCCCACCCGGAGCTATGCTGGCATGGATAAGTTGCAGTCCTCGTTGATCAAAAGGACTAAGTAGCCGTTCTGCGATGCCAGCACCGCCTAGATCAATTTCTGGCGCAGATTCATATCGAACCAAGTATGTCTGAGGGCTATCAAGAAGCTCACCAGCACTAATCCCTAACACCTGACAAATAGTCACCAGACTGCTGACCGACGGGCTTACTAAATCACGCTCAATCCGGGAGATAAAACTCTTGCTTAATCCGGTGGCGCGTGCGACCTGGTCTAAGGTGAGCCGACGTTGCTCTCGCAGGGCTCTTAACCGGCGCCCCAAATACAGCTGTGTGCCCGACGAAAAACCAGCAGGATCTCCCTCAGGACGAAGAGGTAAAGACTTCATCAGACGCTTTGTTCCTTCACATAAATGCCAGGCTGGGCAACCCAAAGTTGTTGCATATTTAACAACTCATGTTTATCATAAGTCTACATAATGTGATCTAAAATACACTATTTGCGGGGTGGGCAATCCCAATCAAGATGGCGAGACCCCAGTTGATCGCCGTCAATAGCCTGGCCAACATCGCTCATCTAGGAGCCCAGGAGATTCTTCCGGCTGCGGCAAGCAGAATGTAGCCCAGGGGCATTCTTTACCCCACACGGAGAGCTCCATTTTTAAGAATAACTGTTTTTAGTCACGATATTTCCACACGTTATCGCCTAGGTACGACGTCAATCTCCCCCAACCACTATTGAAGCAATAACAAAATCTGATTAGCATTTGGGAATCAGATGACACTCATACCCCATTCTCTGAGATAAGCGATCAGCTTTACTCTCATTGAGGTTTCCGGTGGTCATTACGCACATACTGACTCGGAGGAAGGAAAATGCAGAGGTGTCCGTAGCTGAAGATGAACTCAAGAAAGCAGAGTGGGCGCTATTGGTGGGGGTAACCACCACCGGTTCTCACGCGGCAGATCAATGGTTCCGAGGTTTTCTGCAGGCTTGTCGACAACGGAATCTATTGATCTGCGGGATCGATTTCGAAGAATCCCTACGCGACGGAGTACCTCGAATCCCGCTTGACTGTTTAATTACACTTCCTGGTGCGTTTTCCCGGGATATCACCTCAGCCCACCTCATAACAGCAATCTCAACCATCCGGCAACGCTGCCCAGGTTCGGTGGTTGCTTCCGCCGCGTTGCGGGAAAACTACCAATTGCTCAACAGCCGTTTCGCGAAAGAACTTCATATAACAGCAAATACCCCTGAATGTATTCAGCTGATTCAAGACAAGCCTGCGTGCCGGGCTCGTCTTCACCAGGCAGGGTTTTACCAGCCACGCAGTCTTCGAATTCGTGGTGTTGGACCTGGGGACACTATTGAATTTGAAGACGTCTTCGGATGCAGGGTAAGCCATCCTTCAGACAACCCACGTGGCTGGATTGTTAAGCCGGCGACGGGAATGGGAAGTATAGGCGTCGAATTCATTAGCTCTCTTGATGAGATCTCGGCCCTTAACCTGAGTCTTTCTGACGATTATTGTTGCGAGGAATTTATTGAGGGCGACGAATTCTCTATTGAAGGCTTAGTGACGGCAAGCACAGTGCGTGTGTATGCAGTTACCGAAAAGACAACCAACGAGCGGTTCGTGGAAACTGGACATCGCCAACCAGCAGGAACGCAACAGCTGCCTAACCAAGCTGAACTAGAACAAGAGTTTCAAGACTGTATTACTGCGTTAGGAATTCAATGCGGACACCTCCATGCAGAATTCTGGAGGACACCGGAAGGGACAATAGTGTGGGGAGAATTCCATGTTCGACAAGGAGGAGATTTAATTGCGCCTGACCTGGTCACAGCCATCCGCCCGGAATTAGATTACTACGGTGAACTCATCGACTCTCTGCGTGGACTACCGCTACCACCTCTTCCTCCAATTCGCTACTGCGCCGGAGTTCGATTCATCGAGGTTAACGCGGGGATGGTTCAAGGAATCAGCGTGAGAAACACGCTGCCACCGGCCACCAAGGTTTACTGGCAAGCACAACCACTGGAACACCCCCACGCCGTTAACTCGTCCACTGCCAGAGGCTCGGTGCTCTTTAGTTATGGACGTGATCAAACCACAGTCAACGACAACCTCAACCAGGCAGAGAATTTATGCAAGATCGAAGTGGCTCAACTATCCAATGAGGGGCAATGATCATAATGTGAATAAAATCCGATACTGGGTAACTACTACTTCCCCATTGCGGTCAGTATTTAACTAAACCTAGAGATATATTTTCGCCCTTTAGTTCTTGTAAAAGCAGGATACCAATATCAATGGTATTGGCAATATATTAATCTATACCGGTTGCACCCATCCTTTCCTCGCATTATCCTGATATACACCGCATTAAATTAGCAGCTTCTAAATCTTCCTCATTCGGGAATTCTTCTTAGCCTGGAACTAAAATCCATATTATCCGGCTGCGAGCAACTTGGTGGTGAGCACTCATTAAAATTAAGATTTCCGATATTTTATGGTCTACAGGCCTTCTCATCGCTGTTATAACTGCAGCTCACAGTGTCAAGTTAGCTATTTTCCTGGCACTCCTTAACGCAGCATGGTATTTGACAATCAACCTCTTCTATAAATACAGAGATTAGCCGGTCCACTTTTATTTTTATAAACACAAATCATTTTAGATTACATTGCAGGACTGTTTCTTTCCCTAGGGGGAGATAATTTCTTTTCTTTAACTTTATATCTTGGTTTCACGGACCCGCCTAGACACTTGAGCATTCCTCAATCAGTTACCTATATCCGTGCTGCACTAGTGGCACTCAGTCTTTATGAAGTTTCCATTCGTGCACTAAACCACTAAAGGGATTTGCACCTCTAAGAAGCTCTTCGGGTTTGCCTTGAGCAGCAACACGTCCGGCATCAAGCATAATCACGTAGTCAGCGCGCAAAGCAGAAGAAAGTCGATGAGTAATCACCACTACTGACCCACCACAGCTTGACTCCTCAACCACACGACGCGCAGCGTCGACCATTCTTTTTTCAGCAAATGGATCTAAAGCTGAGGTTGGTTCATCAATAATAGTGATCAGCGCCTCATTAGCACCGAGTAGCCCGCGAGCATTTCCCAACCGTTGCCATTGCCCACCTGATAATTGATAAGGAGTTGACCAACTTTCCCCCAGGCGGGTCGCCGGCCCCTTAGGAAGCGCATCGACCACCTGGTGTGCGCCACTCGCCTTCATTGCGGTCTCGTGGTTTGTAAAAGGTCCAAAGTTTCCTAATTGTGGAAGTGTTGCGGTTTCACCAGCGGTTAGTTCCCAACGGCTGGGATGTTGAGGAACACCAGCTACAAACGGTTTCCTAGTGGTACTCGCCCAGGTTACCGTTCCATGGGTGGGGCGTCGGACTCCCCTGATTATCTGCGCCAGCGTTGACTTTCCGGATCCGTTTTCACCAACAATGGCAATCAGCGAGTGGCTAGGAAGTGCCACCGTAACGGCATTAAGCGCTGGAGTAGCGCTATGCGGATAGCTATAACTTACCTCGTTAAGAACAACATGACTTCCCTTGTTCTCGATACTAAAAAGCTGCTCTTCCTTAGCTAGTTGGGGTACTTCGGTTACAATTCTGCAGAATCGCAGGTACTCTCGTCGTGACCGCGCTATATCCGTGTAGGCGAAACGGACACCCGAAAGAACTGAGTAGAGCTGGAAGCTAGCTAATATAGCGAATATTGCGCCCGCGGTATCGTGTGATGTGATACTTCGCCACATAACCAGGAAGACAATCAGAAAATATGCCGCGCAAGAGCCCTCGTTCAGTAGGACCGCAGAGGTATTTGCCTTCAGGCTATGAGATGCCCAACGACGCACGATACGAGCATAACGGGAAATAAACCACTCGGTTGCCCCGTAAATGCGTAACTCCGTCGACGCTGAATCTTTGCTTGCCGTATTCGCAATTGCTGCCAGTTCAACCTGGTCAGATGCCATATCAGCCTCGGCTTTTTCCGCGAGTTTCTCGGCATGAACCCCAGCCCACACCACAGGCACACACGCTGGGAGTAATAACAAGAAATAGAGGTTAGTAACCACAGCAGAAAGCAGAATGACACAAGGGACAGCCAACGTGATAAGTGCGAAGTAGCCTCGTGCCAGTGCTTCACCTAGTACTGATTGACGAGAGCGGAACATCTCTAAGTCTTCCACTATCGACTTGTTCTCTAATCCATCAAGGTACTGAATGGCATTCAGGCTGTTGGCGATTTGTTTGTCCGTCGCAAACCCGATCCGAAAAGCCAGCTCAAGTTGTGCATGCCCGGCCACAGGACCAAGAACACTAAGCAAAGCCGCCACGACCAGGAAATATGTAACGCCCACCCACCGAGCAACAGGGAGATCTAGAAAGCGCCCGGATAGTGCGACGTTGACAGCAACCGGATACAGTGCTGTCCCGATAGTAAGCACGGTATAAACAAAAAGAACAATCGCAATCGGTAACGACAGATTGCCAACAAATAGGCGTAGCAATGAATCCAGCGGACCACTGCGTTTGGATGAAGACTGGACGTTGTTAAAGCGCTGAAACATCAGTGTCTCCCTCCCCCACCGAATTGATTATCCCTTCCATATCTGTTTCTGCAGGTTGCGAGCGAAGATATAAGTCCTGCTGAGCGTTAAACATCCGGGCATAAAGGCCTGACGCCTCAGCAAGAAGCTCTACGTGAGTTCCTTGCTGAATAATTTTTCCGTCATCAATAACAATGATCCGGTCGACGTTAACTACCGAGTGCAACCGATGAGTGACAACCACGACAATGTCGTCGTCCTGCGTGTTCTGAATCACCGAATCGTACAGTGCCTGTTCTGCTCGAATATCTAAAGAAGCGGTCGGCTCATCTAAAACGATAATCCGTCCCCAGGGGCCGGGCGGAGAAACAAGAGCACGTGCGATTGCTAGTTTTTGCCACTGCCCACGAGAAAAGCTGCGCTTACCCTTGTCATCCAAAAGCAATTCTGAAATCCCGAGTTGCTGTACGATGCGTGGAAATTCTTTATGCAAAACCGGCCGGCCCAGTCTCATTCCATCATCGGCGGATCCAGGAAACAACATGAAGTCTTGCGCAACGTATCCCACGCCTTTACCAGCGAACTGAAGTGTGGGAGAAACCCCACCGACGCATACTATTCCTGAAGTAGGCTCGCTATGGCCAGTAATAAGCTTGATGAGCGTCGATTTTCCGGCACCGTTTGGCCCAACCACGGCAACCTTTTCACCTGAACGAATAGACAGCGAAAGCCCGTTGAATATCAGCTCGTCTGAATAGCGAAAGTTGACATCGCGTAATTCAATTACTGTTTTTGAAAGATCACAATCCGTGGATATCGGAGCACCGGTTTTAGTTTTTCGCAGTTCAGTTGATTTTCTCACCATGTCATCGAAGTGATGAGCCCTAAGTTGAATTACACCCTGGTTTCCGAGCCCAGCAAGTCCAGGTAAAGCAATGATGACAGAGCTAAGGAAAGCCGGATAATCAATGTCATTTTGGGTAAGGACCCACGCAAAATAAAGGCCTAGGGCAATTATAAAAGGTGTATGAGCACAAAGACTGCGAGAAAACCCACCAAGTAAATCTTGCCGAATACCTCCGAGTCTTTGTTTCATGTGCTTGTGATAGCGCTGGGCCAACAATTGACCGACACCATAAAGCCTGCTTTCTTCAGCAAATTCAGGTGAGGTCAATGTCCGCCAGAAGAATTGGCTGCGGAGAGCATGTTCATCTGCGGTATTCTCCAGTTGCTTGTGCTGTTGCTGCGCAAAGACGAACGTTTTATGCCCTGAATACCAGGTTGTCAGAGCGAGCAGCAGAGCTAAAATAACATTCCATTGAGCAAGCACGACGAAGCAGACAAGCCCACTGAGCCGCTGCTGGAGAATATAAAACTGTAAAGATACACCTTCCTGACCAACCCACGATCTGGTTTGCTCACTGAAATCCGATTGGTGGTGTTCTAAGTCATAACGCAGAGCGTGCGGCTGCAGTGTTTCCTGTATTGAATACTGCAAGCGATAAATCATTAAATCAGCACATGCGTCTACTAACGGCACACCGATAAGTAGACCCCCAAAGAAAATCATCTCTCTTGCTGATAAGCCGCCAGAAGACGACAAATGTCCAATAGCATGTGATACTTCAAACATAAGGAGCAGTTGAAGTATTCGTGATAGTACAGTGGCAAACAACGCCCCTATAACCAGAGTGGGGGACATAAGCCGAGCAGACCGAAAAGTATTAAGAAATATTCCCTTGTACATAGGCGTGAATTGAAAGAGCAAACAGCCCTCCCATTTCCTCCATCATTTGGATATACCACGGGACAAAGATGATACTTCCGTGGCAGACAAACCGGTCACGGTCACAGCATGATAGCCACCGACCTAGCGCGGCTAATGCTGCTGCTCCAAAAAATCAGTGTGGATGAACATAGTTTTCTACCGCCTTCCACCGTGCATCCTTTTCGATTGTCATAATACCCTGTGTCACAAAATCGGGTGTGGCAATCCCCGAGCAGAAATCACCCACATCTAGTGAAAGATGAGGTAAAGAATTTAATTGGTCTCCTTCTATAAAAAGAAGGAATATCTTTTTTCTTTCATAGTACTCAAGCTATTTCGACCGGTCTCGGAATTAGTGCTTTATCTGTACTGATCCATCAGCATAAGCCGATTTTCGTTGACAATAGCTTTCATGGCCCTACCTTTAGCGCGGAGTTCTTCTGCGAAATCACGGCTGTGGCTGGTCGATTTTACCTGGGGGCCTCAAATCAGGTTTATGTCATTCGCCCTAGTAGCGTTTAATCTCCGCTGATCCCCTAATCCAAGACTATCGAATACTACCTAAACCCTGAGCTTGTAGGGCACGGCAGCTAAATTATGCAGTTTCTTTCTTCACGCGTTGTGCGCAGATAAACTAGTTCCTCTGGGAACTATGTCCTACGTCGGCTCGAAAGCAAACTCACCGGATACGCTATGTCCCTCAAGTAACTAATGCAAAGCGCTAAATACTTCCGCGGCCGAGGGGCGGCACAGTATTCTCCCTGTCCGGCCATCTTGAAGGACTACAACTCTATCTGCCGTCGCCGCTACATCTAGGTCATGCGTAACCATGACTAGAGACGTTTTCTCACTCACGGTTTTACGTAGCAAATCCAATACGCCGGAGCTGGTTTCCACATCCAAAGCTCCCGTAGGCTCATCGGCAAAAAGCACTTTCGGGGCACGCACTAGCGACCTTGCGATAGCTACGCGTTGCTGTTGTCCCCCGGATAGCTGGTTGGGGTACCTATTTGCATATTCCGCTAGGCCGACGTCGTGAAGAACCTGCTTGATCTTTCCTCTGCTTGGGTTGCGGCCGGATAGCTTCGCAGGTAGCCGGACATTATCAGCAACGGTCAGTGAACTGATGAGGTTGAGGTCCTGGAAAATGAAACTTGCATTGTCTCGTCGTACCGCCGCGACTTTACCCGGAGGTAGGGAACTGATGCCCTGGCCCGCTAGATACACAGATCCAGAATCAGGTGTGAGCAAACCGCTCAGGCAATACAATAACGTAGATTTTCCCGAACCTGACTTACCAACGATAGCGAGGAACTCACCCGAGAAAACCTCAAGGTCGATACCCTTCAAGACGTCGACCCTCTGCTTACCTTTCCCAAAGGATTTTTGTATTCCGGTAGCGGTAATAAGAGCGGACACTATTTACCCCCTAAAACGACCATAATAGATTGCTTCCTGAACCCGGCCAGCGTCACTACCATCAGCATCACAAGCGTAAGTCCCATCCCCAATGCGACCACCCCGACACCTGCCAAGCCCGGCAGTGTGAACGGTGCAGAGGGGATCGGCCCAGCAGAGAGGGCGAGGACCATCGCGCCCTCATTGAAAACAATGATTACATAAGCGCACACTAACGAGATGACTGTATAGATCAGTACTTCTACTACAGCCTTGATATAAGCTGCGCTTGGCGTAGAACCAGATACCACCAGGAGAGCATTATCTTCCTGTCGATGTGAAGCTGTTGCAAACACAATGGAAGAGGCTGAGACACAGGCTGCGATGACAGGTCCGGCAAGTAAGAGAGCCATTTGCTCAGGGGGAGCTGACACTGAATCAGAAGACCCGGCAGCGGTATAAAGAATATCTTTTAACTTCTCCACCCACGTGGTCATAACACCAACTGCAGCGGCTGCCAGGCTAATCGGTAATACGAGGGATGTAGTTAGGGAAGGGCGAGCAATTACTTCTCGGGAAGCTAAGAAGTGAGGTACATTGCCAGGCAGATAGGTGGTGAGTTTGGCAAGGACTCGGATCAGGGGTGAACCGATGACAGCGAATGTAAGACACAGAAGGATGCCCATACCGGGGTAAGTCGTAAGGAAATCACCTATTTTGTGCTGATCTGTAATAAGCTTTCCGTGGCCGATTGCTAAATATATCGCGATTACCCCTGCGACAAGAGCCACCCCCGTGATGCTTTTGAGCAAACGCGCAGGCAGAGAGGGAGTTTTGCCCCAAAAAGCAGATGATGCTCTAACACTTTCAACAAGGTTAGTCTGCACCACGTTGCGTGAGGTGCGAATACCAGTGAGCACACTCACAACTGCGGTAGTTCCCACACCGATTATCAAGGCAAGAGTTGGGATATTTTGCTGAAGTACCTCGCTGTGAGGAAGTCCACTGTGACCAACAAATCCAGCATAGGCAGGCCAGACCGCTATAGCAGCTAATACACCTATCACTGCCGACGTTGCACTAACAAGAAGTACTTCCAACAACAGAATCACTAAGGCGGTGCGCGGTAGAATACCGGCGATCTGCCACAGTGCGACGTCCCTTCGTTGCAAACGCAGGCAGGTACTCACTACCAAACTAAATGATGCAATACCTGTCAGGACGGTAAACGATAAGGCAACACCACCCATACTCACATAAGCCTGTTGCGCTTCTCCACTGATAGATACACCCGCGATGATCAGCGCCACATTCAGTGTGAGGACAATGGAGAGCGCAACTGCGGTGATGATGAGCGCAACCCAAGAACTCATCCCTTTAAGGACGGAGTTCACAGCGATTTTGGTTATCAAAAACCTTGCTCCCTAGAAGAAAAATATGTTCGGGCTTGCATTCACATTTTGGCACAGTAGCCATAACAGTACTCTTTACCTCCGGTGGCGCGCTCGCTCCACTACTCCCGGCGCGCCTTTAGGCGGCAACCCAAAGTTGTTGCATATTTAACAACTCATGTTTATCATAAGTCTACATAATGTGATCTGCAATACACTATTTGCGGGTTGAAGAACCCCGAACGCCAGATAGCGAGAACTCACATGAACTGGATTAATAGCCTGGTCATCATCGCCTACCTATGCTCCATGATGCTCTTCGGGGTATGGGGCCGAAAACGCACCTCTACTACGTCGGACTATCTTGTTGCCGGACGGAGACTAGGAACCACGCTCTACACCGGAACAATGGTGGCCGTAGTTCTTGGCGGTGCCGCTGCCGTGGGTGGGGTAGGACTGGGCTACAAATTCGGGATTTCCGGAGCCTGGCTGGTTATTGCCATCGGAGTTGGAGTGCTACTCCTCTCTGTTGCCTTCGCCCCGATTATTCAACGCCTGAAAATCTACACAGTCTCCCAAATGCTCACCTTGCGATACGGCACCGAATCCACCCAAGCGGCTTCCGTCATCATGCTCGCCTACACCCTCATGCTGGCAGCTACCTCCACCGGCGCCTACGCCTCTATTTTTGTGGTCCTCTTCGGCTGGGACCGCTGGCTCTCTATCCTGGTTGGCGGCTGCGTCGTTCTGATCTACGCAGTCGTAGGCGGAATGTGGTCCATCACCCTCGCTGATATGGCCCAATTCATCCTCATGACAGTAGGCACCTTCGCTCTCATGCTCCCCATCTCCCTATATCAAGCCGGCGGATGGACTGGACTTCAGCAACGGCTCGACGCAGAATTCTTCTCTCTCAGCGGCATCGGCGCCCAATCCATCATCACCTACTTCGTGGTCTACACCCTTGGTCTCCTCATTGGTCAAGATATTTGGCAGCGTGTCTTTACTGCTCGCACTCCAGAAGTTGCCCGCTGGGGCGGGGCACTGGCCGGGGTGTACTGCATTCTCTTTGGGTTAGTCGGCGCCATCATCGGCATGTCCACCAGGGTTCTTATCCCTGGCATAGAAGCTAGAGATGACGTATTCGCGCGGGTAGCTACTGATCTTCTTCCGGTAGGGCTCGGCGGTGTAGCCCTCGCCGCTGGTGTGGCAGCCATGATGTCCACGGCCTCCGGTGGACTCATCGCAGCCGCTACAGTAGCTCGCGCAGATGTCCTCCCTCTCGTTCGGAAAATGATGGGACAACACCACCCTCACCGGCTCAGCGCCTACGAAGCAGCAACCCAAGCCGAAGACAATGTCAGCGCCACTCATCATGCTGAGGAAGATCTCGATTCCAACCGTTGGTGGGTCCTGGGGCTAGGCGTCATCGTCCTCGTTCTTTCGCTCGCTGTGCCGGATGTGGTCGCCGCCCTCACCATCGCCTACGACATTTTGGTCGGCGGACTATTGGTCGCCATTATCGGCGGGCTAATCTGGCACCGCGCCACCGGCACAGCGGCAATGTGGTCCATGATTGTTGGCACCATAGGAACCCTCGTAACCATGGGCATCCTTGAAGCCCAAGCCACCGAAAGATTCGACGGGGTCTTCGCCAATGAACCTATCTACGTGGGATTAGGCTCGGCGCTCGTCGTTTTTATAGTAATCTCGCTGCTGAGTAAACCCACTGATCCGGCTGTGCTCGAAGCATGGAAAAACCGTGCGAAAACCGGTTCCGCATAGGAGGTAAAACTAGCGCCATGTGGTTTGACCAACAAGCAGAACTTCACCAGTTTCACAACGAAGCACGCGATCGTAGAACGTTTCCTCTTAGCCACTCTGGCTGATGAACTCACCGCGCGGAATACCTATCGCGCATACTCACCGAAGTGGGAACCACCAAACCTCACGTCGGTGAGTCGTCGACAATGAAAAATCTTTTCCAGCAATCCACACCCAGGAAAGCAGTGAAGATCAGCATGACTTCTCTTACCCCTCCGAAGAATAGTTCTGATATTGAATCCGTTATCGACGCAGCCGTCCGCCGCGCCCATGGATGGATCAACGCTACGAATTCTCCCACCGCTCAACAAAGCGCCAAGGAAACTAAAGCCGCCGAACAACTAGCAGCACTTCTCCGCGACCCCGAGGGGGTGCGCTTCACCATGGATTTCGTTGACCGGGTGGCTCGCCCGGAAGACAATGACGTGGCCATTAAGGAGATGGCGAAACTCAAAAACGCCCCTGATTTCTTGGGTCGAATAAATAAAGCCATGCTTGGGGCGGGAGCCTTGGCTGGACGTGCTCTGCCGGGGGTTGTTATGCCTATTGCCCGGAAGCGACTTCGCCAGATGGTAGGCCACCTCGTCCTTGATGCAGACTCTAAAGCACTCGACGCACGGCTACTGGAGGCGGAGAAAGACCACGTCCAGCTCAATCTCAACCTCTTAGGTGAGGCGGTGTTAGGAGAAGATGAAGCCCGACGCCGCACCCAACGCACCATCGAGCTCATTAAAAACCCTAAGGTCACCTATGTTTCAGTGAAAGCCTCAAGCCTATGCGCCCAACTCAACCATTGGGACATCGACGGCTCGACCGCCCGGCTGAAAGAACGTCTTCGCCCGGTGTATCGCGAAGCTCTCAAACAATCTCCGAATGTGTTCGTCAATCTTGATATGGAGGAATATCATGACCTCCACCTCACCATTCGGCTCTTTTGTGAACTGCTCAGCGAAAAAGAGTTTCTTTCTTTGCGCGCCGGGATTGTGCTTCAGGCCTATTTACCGGACACTCTCGAAGCCTTGGAACAGCTTATTGAGTTTGCGCATGAGCGTCGCGCTCAAGGCGGAGCCCCCATTAAAGTACGCCTCGTTAAAGGCGCCAATCTATCCATGGAGAAAGTCCAAGCAGAATCTCACGGCTGGGCGCAAACACCCTACCCCACCAAAGCCGAGGTTGACGCCAACTATCTGCGGCTTTTGGATGTAGCTTTGCAACCGGAGCACGCCGATGCCCTTAGCATTGGGGTGGCTAGCCACAATCTCTTTAGTATGGCCTTGGCGTGGGAGTTAGCGAAGAAACGCGGCGTCACTCAGCAACTTGAAGCGGAAATGCTTCAAGGCATGGCACCGGCCCAAGCCCGCGCGGTGCACGAGGTGGTGGGAACCATGATTCTCTACACCCCGGTAGTCCACGCCGAGGACTTTGACGTAGCAATCAGCTACCTGGTGCGACGTCTGGAAGAAAATAGCGAAAAACATAATTTCCTTCCCTCTCTTTTCGCTCCTGACATTGAGGGGCCGGATGAGCAAACACCAATCGACGAGCAGGAGCGTCGTTTCCGTACTGCCGCAGCCCGACGCTGGGAGGTTGCCGCTGGGCCACGCCGCACTCAAAATCGGCTTCACGAACATGGTGCCCAAGCACCAGGAGGACGTTTCCATAATGAACCCGACACCGATCCATCTTTAGCAGCTAACCGAGAATGGGCGCGCCACGTCTTAGCACATCACCCAGGCCCAGTAGAAACCCCCAGTATTTCTGATCCGGAGAGCATTGACACCTACGTGGAAATCGGTCTCCAGTACCAAGAAAAGTGGAGTGAACTCAGCGGAGCGCAACGAGCCGAAGCTCTAGAGAAAATAGCCGACGCTCTGGCAGATGCCCGGGGAGAACTCATCAGCGCTATGACGCATGAAGCGGGTAAAACCATTGGTCAATCAGATCCCGAAGTATCCGAGGCCATTGACTTTACTCATTATTATGCCCAGTGCGCTGCCCAACTTGACCAGGCTCGGAGCACCTTTAATCCTTACCGCCTCATAGCAGTAGTTCCTCCGTGGAACTTCCCGGTGGCGATTCCGGTAGGAGGCATGGTCTCCGCCCTAGCGGCTGGATCCGCGGTTCTGATTAAACCCGCACCGCAGGTTGTCCGCTGTGCGGAAATAGCGGTGGCAGCTATTCAGCGTGGGTTAACAGCAGCCGGCCATAGTCCGGAGTTGGTGCAGCTAGTCAATGCTGATGAAGGTGAGGCTGGGCGTCGTCTTATCACCCACCCGCAGGTGGACGCCGTAACTTTCACGGGGTCTTCGGACACGGCAAAACTGTTCCGCAGTTGGCGCCCGGACTTGCGGATCAATGCGGAAACCTCGGGGAAGAATGCGCTGATTGTCACCCCGGCGGCTGATCCTGATTTAGCAGTGGCGGACTTGTATCAGTCCGCATTTGGGCACGCCGGTCAAAAGTGCTCCGCAGCGAGTTTGGTGATTCTCGTTGGTTCTCAGGGTGAGTCAGAGCGTTTTATGAATCAGCTCCTGGATGCCGTTCGTACTATTGAAGTGGGGTACGGCACGGATATTTCCACCAATATGAATGCGTTGATTGAACCCCCTGGAGATAAATTGCGACGGGGTCTGACCGTGTTAGATCCGGGCGAAGAATGGTTGATTACCCCCAAACCATTGAATTCCGAAGAAACACTCTGGTCCCCAGGGGTGCGCGATCATGTGCAACCCGGCAGCTGGTATCACACCCATGAATGCTTTGGCCCCATCCTCGGAATCATGCGAGCCAAAGATTTAGCTGAGGCGGTCCAGTGGCAAAACTCCACCGGATACGGGCTTACCGGAGGAATCCACTCCCTAGATGATGATGAAATCCGCTACTGGATGGATCACGTTGAGGTGGGAAATGGCTACGTCAATCGTGGCATTACTGGAGCGATTGTGCAGCGCCAACCCTTTGGCGGGTGGAAGGCTTCCAGTCTCGGAGCTGGCGCTAAGGCAGGCGGCCCCAACTATGTGGCACAACTCGGCCAATGGTCCGACGCTGAACTCCCGGTTTCCCAACCGGCAGCCAGCATCAACCCCACCATTGCTCGGATCATTCGAGAAGCAAGTCCCGTTCTTGATGTCACTGACCAAGAATGGTTATGGCAAGCAGCTGATCTTGATCAACTGGCTTGGGACC
Organism: Corynebacterium poyangense; assembly: GCF_014522205.1. Classification (NCBI taxonomy): domain Bacteria; kingdom Bacillati; phylum Actinomycetota; class Actinomycetes; order Mycobacteriales; family Corynebacteriaceae; genus Corynebacterium; species Corynebacterium poyangense. Next base: position 2,375,666 of record NZ_CP046884.1, read on the forward strand.
AGGAGTTTAGCCGCTCTCATGATCCCTCGGCTCTGGTCAGTGAGGCCAATATTTTCCGCTACCGACCACTACCGGCACCGTTGACTGTTCGGGTCGGTGCTGGGGCTCAACCCAGAGACTTGCTACGCCTGAAAATTGCGGGAGAAATCACCGGCACCGGGGTAGATATGAGCGCTACTGCTGAGGTGGCTGGCAAGTTCGCAGAACTTGGTTTAGAACTGCGAACCTGCAGTGATAGTGCTTTTTCTCGGGAAGTGGCAGAAGCGGAAAGCGTACGAATCAGAACCGTGGGCGAGGTTTCCCCTGGACTGTGGGATGCTGCGGTGGTTTCTGGTTCCACGGTACTGAATAGTCCGGTCCTTGCTGATGGACGTCGGGAACTGCTTCCCTTCCTCCTGGAACAAGCGATTTCGGTCACTATGCACCGCTTTGGCGTGATCCGGGAAACCGGAGGAATTAGCCGTATGGCATATTAAGGGGCGTGATTGAATCTACGCAGAAATCAGGCGGATTTGACTTAGAGGAAACTGATCGCGCCGTTATTATCGGACGAGACGGCCGCTGGCTTTCCGGCTGGGCGCTTCGTTTCATCATCCTCGCAGCCGCAGCGTGGCTGCTCTGGCAGGGCTTAGGCTACATCTGGGTGGGACTTCTTCCCATCCTCCTCGCCATCCTGGTATGCACCGTGCTGTGGCCACCAGTGCGGTGGCTGCGCAAGCATCATTTCCCACCGGCACTCGCTACCATCACCACCATTCTTGGCGCTTTCGCTATCTTCGGCGGGATCATTGCGCTTATCGCTCCGAGCGTGGTGCAGCAATCCCAAGAACTCTTCAAGAAAGCTGAACAAGCCGCCTATCAAGGAATGGATTGGCTTCAAGGGGAACCGTTCCACCTTGATAAAGCTGCCCTCGAAGGACCGCTCAACGCCGGCTTTGACTGGGTTAAAGGGCAATCCACTAACATCGCCACCGGCGTTTTCACTGGACTGAGCGCAGCATCCTCAGTAGCTGTCACCCTCGTCGTCATGCTGGTCCTCAGCTTCTTCTTCCTGAAAGACGGAGTGAAATTCCTCCCCTGGCTCAGAAAATTCACCGGGAAAACCGCTGGCTGGCACCTCACCGAAGTTCTTACCCGCACCTGGAACACCCTCGCTGGTTTCGTTCGCGCGCAGGCACTGGTGTCCTTCGTTGATGCGCTCTTCATTGGTGTTGGTCTAGTAGTACTGAAGGTGCCGTTAGCACTAGCTCTTGCCGTCATCACCTTTTTCGCCGGGTTTGTCCCCATCGTCGGTGCCATCACCGCTGGAGCCCTAGCCGTAGCTATTGCCTTGGTATCCAACGGGGTCACCACCGCTGTCTTGGTGCTGGGCTTGATCATCCTGGTGCAGCAGTTAGAAAGCCACATTCTTTCCCCCATTATTCAATCCAAAGCCATGAACCTTCATGCTGCAGTGGTGTTGCTCTCAGTTATGGTTGGCTCTACCTTGTTCGGCATCGTCGGAGCTTTCTTAGCAGTGCCGGTAGCAGCAACCCTGGCTGTCTGGTTCCGTTATCACGCTGAATTGGTGTCTCTGCGTGCTGGGGAAATCACCATTGATGATATTGAGATTGCCACCGCTAAGGGCGAACAAATGAGTGGCTCCGAGGCGTTTGCTGCGGTTCGGGAACGAATGGCTGCTATGGGCCGTCGCAAGCCAGAAAGCGAAAAGAAACCAGCGCATAGTTCGACGTCGCTTAGCGCGCTGCGTTCTGAGCAGAAGCGGAAAGAAAAAGAGCGCGAAGGTGGAGTGCAAACCGCTGCGCCGGAGATTCCAGAGTCTTCTGAGAGCAAAGACTCCTAACGAAGTGTTCTAGCCGAATGTTTCGGCTACGGACATGACACCGCCGTTGTCCTCAAATTCCTGAGCGGCAGCGGCGGCAAAATTTTCATCGAAGAGTAAGTCGGCTGCCACCTCAGCCAAACCCACTGCACCATCAACCGCGGTGGTGGTTGCCTCCGGGGATTTCGTCCACCGAGCAAAAGCCTCAGTGTGCAGGGCTACATCGGGCGGGGATACTTTAATCATGGGGTGGATCCCGGGAACGCGTTGAGAAACATTCCCAAAATCGGTGGATGCAGCTAAGGTATCGGGGATCACCCCGGCGGGCAAGGCAACCCTACCTCGTCGAGCTTGAGACCGTGCCCACCGTGCCGCCATGACCGCATTATTTCGCACCGGCAGCGTTGCCGGATGCTGATCCCACTCTTTTTCCACCTCAGTCCCGGTCATCAACGCAGCCCCATCCAAGATGTCATTGACTCGTTTCGATAAATCCACCAGCGTTTCCGTGTGCAAAGACCGGACATAAATATTCATAGTGGCACTATCGGGGATGATGCTGGGCTGGCGGCCCCCCTCTGAAATTACGGCATGAAGCCGATCACACGGTGGCATCTGCTGCCTTAACAACCCCATCCCTTGATAAGCCAAACTTGCAGCGTCTAAGGCATTTCTCCCCATAAAAGGCTGAGCCGAGGCATGTGCAGCAATCCCCCGGAACGTAGCTTGAAGAGTTCGACGCCCCACCCACGCGTGGCTAGAAATATCGTGCCCAAAAGGATGGACCATCATGGCCATGTCTACCCCATCAAGCATTCCGCCGCGAATCATATATTCCTTGCCGGAATGACCTTCCTCAGCTGGTGTTCCAATTAAAATCACCCGGCCGGAATAGGAAAGCTGCGATAGCACCTGGTGCAAACTGATAAAAGCCCCCAGCCCAACAGCGGCAATGATATTGTGCCCGCAGGCATGGCCGAGCCCCGGAAGGGCGTCGTATTCCGCCATAATGGCGATACTTCGGTGGCGCTGGGGGTCAAAATCCGCGCTAGCAAACTCGGCGCGAAAAGACGTGCCTACCCCGTACACCCCGAGCTCAGGGTGGAAACCATGGGACTTAAGGTGTTCCACTAAACAACTCTGGGCATAGCGCTCCTCAAAGGCAACTTCTGGATGTGCATGGAGATCTTGCAGGATGTCTTCTAGTTCAGGACGAAGGTTTTCTGCGGCATCGGTAATTTTCTGCCAAACCTCTGTCTGATGGGAATAATCTGCTTTGCACTCAGCAGTTTCTTGGCGCCGCTCGGCTTCTGCCGCTGCCACCCCCTCAGCGATGTGTTGAGACACATAATCCAGATAGGCGGTTGATGGCTGGCGCACTCCAAGCACGTCCTTTCTGCTATAGCTTGAGGCTACGGTTTTAAGAAAATTGCTGCGGCAGGGCCTAAGGGCAAATCTAGGAAATACCATATTCCCAGCAGCGCGGCCCAGGCTACCCAAAATGGCACCACAAAGGGAATGAGTCTGGACATCAAGGTTCCTAGCCCCGCTTCTGTTTCATAGCGGCGCAGCAGACCGAGAATGACGATCATGTAGGGATTAAGTGGGGTAATGACCTGAGTTGCCGAGTCTCCGACTCGGAACGCCGCCTGGATGAATGCAGGGTCAAAACCGATGAGTGCGAACATGGGGACGAACACCGAAGCCATGAGGGTCCACATGGCGGAGCCGGAGATGATGAGCAGGTTTAAGAAACTGGCCAGAATGATGAAGGCCAGGATGGCGCCAAATCCGGTGAGGTGAATTGATTCGAGAAACGCCGCGCCGCGGACGGCCGTGTAGGTGCCGATGTTTGTCCAGGCAAAAAGGGCGACGAATTGCCCGAGGATGAAGGCCAGGACTAGGAAGTTAGTCATGTCTTTTAGTGCTTGACCCATCATGTCGACGACGTCTCGCATACCAGTGATGTTTCCGATCACTCGACCATAAATGAGGCCGAGGACAAGGAAATAGCTCACGACAATAAAGACAATGGAGCTAAGAAGCGGTGATTTCGGAAGATAACCACCAGATTCATTACGCCACGGTGACGAGGGGATCATGACGGCCACCACGATGAGGATGCTTAATCCCACCCCACCAAGCACTGACCACCTCAGTGCTGCCTTTTCTTGCTGGCTCAACTCGGCTGATAGTTCGGTTGTTTCCGAGGTTGGGTCATCGACAAAATCTTGTGGAATGTCTTGGCGGGTTAAGCGCGGTTCCAGAACTTTATCGATTATTAATCCGGCAATAAGCCCTAGGAGGAGAGCAGAAACAATATTGAAGTAGTAGTTAGAAACCGGGGTAACCTCATTGCTGTGAATATCCGGCAGCGTTTGCATGACGGCATTGGTTATTCCAGCGAATAGGGCGTCTAAACTTGTTGGCACGAGGGCAGTGGAATAGCCTGCTCCTACCGCCGCGAATCCGCCGAGAAGTCCGGCCACGGGATGCCGACCAGCCGCTTTAAAAACCATTGCTGCTAGAGGGGGAACAATAACAAATGCGGCGTCTGCCATTACCGAGGCAGTGACTCCGACTATTCCTACGGCATAGGGAAGAAAGAACCGTGGAGCAGAGCCAAAGAGAAAGCGCACCAGAGCCGCTAGCATCCCGGTTTTCTCGGCTACGCCAACCGCCAAGAGGATAGGAAGAACTGTGGTGAGGGGAGGAAACCCTAGATAGTTTTCACCTATTTTGGTGGTGATCCAGCTGAGGCCTTCAGCGCTAAAGAAGCCTCTGATCGCAGTTTCTTCTCCTTTCCCAGGAACCACGAAGGTGATGTTCATGGCAGCCATCGCAGTAGAGGCGATGGCTGTAAATAGGAAGAGACTTAAAAAGAGGGTGAAAGGTTCGGGGAGTTTGTTTCCCAGGAACTCTATGCTGTTAAGCGCCCGATCCATCAGGCGAGGTTTTCTAGTGGCGGTGGGGGTGGTCATTGGGGCCATCCTTGGGGTCACGAGGAAACGATAACAAGTGGTGGAGACAGTGAACACCGTGTTTTTCTGAAGACTAGAGCTTTTCCCACCTAGGTGTCTACCCCCAGCATTCTCACAAGCGAAAAAAATTTCGATACAATTTTATTTATGCATTCTTTGAAAGATAAGCACTTGGCGGTTGTTGCCACTGATGGTTTTGAAGATAGTGAGTTAACCTCACCTGTGAAAGCAGTGACCGACCTTGGCGCAAAGGTCAGTATTGTTTCCACGAAGGGTGGGGAAATTAAAGGGAAAAACGGCACCGTGGTGTCGGTGGATATTCTGAGTAAGGATGCTGTTGCCGAGAGTTTTGATGCTCTTCTTCTCCCCGGCGGCACCAGCAACGCCGACCATATTCGGATGGACCAGGACGCGGTGAATTTCGTCCAAGCAATGGTGACCTCGGGACGGCCAACTGCCGCTATTTGCCACGGTGCGTGGATCCTCTGCGATGCGGATGTTCTTAATGGCCGAACGCTCACCTCCTACCCCAGTTTAAAAACAGACTTGCGTAATGCGGGCACTACCTGGGTAGACCAGGAGGTGTGGTGCGATGCCGGTTTAGTGAGCTCTCGGACCCCTGAGGATTTGCCGGCGTTTAACGCCAAACTCATTGAGGAAATGGCCGAGGGGCGTCACTAAGAGCGTAATCTATATCTCTTCACAGAAATAACATCACTATTGTGGTGGGCATGGACAGCTCACACTATCGGATCAGTGATCAAGATCGCGCAGAAGCCATGGAAGCTTTAGGCATTGCGTTCCAAGAAGGTCGGCTTAATGTAGAGGAATATGATCAACGCTGCCAAGAGGTAACCACGGCGGTCAATTCTGCGGATCTCGCTGAGCTGTTCATAGACATCCCCCGGAAAACAATTAGCACCTCCGGCACCCCCCAGCGTATGTATTCCAGCCAGGAGATTGATCAACTCCGCCATTCTGGGTCCCGCACCAAACTAGGAATTGTCCTCACCACCGCCATCGTGGCAGGCGTCGCCGCAATTATCACCGATAGCGCCCTTAGCCCTCTTTTCTTCGCCATTCCCGCACTAGTTTTTGTGGCCCTGTATTTTCTCCACCTCGGCCCAGAAAGCTGGCATACGCCTTCTCGACGACAGCTGGATAGGGAACGACTTCGCCAGCTCAAGATGGAAGAAAAACGCCAGGCGTTGGAGCAACGAGCTACTCGCCGTCAAGCACAGCGTGAGCTATCGACAAATGCTATGAATTGGGCTTCGGGGATGCTTCAGGGCAAGAACCGCCATTAATGTGGCACACTTGTCAGGGTGAGTGAGAAAATTCCGCCCCGTATTTTAGATCAGTCCGACAAGATGAAGGACGTTCTGTATGAGATTCGTGGGCCAGTTGCCGCTGAAGCAGAAGCGATGGAGCGCGATGGGCATCGGATTCTCAAACTGAACACCGGCAACCCGGCCATCTTCGGTTTCGATGCCCCCGATGTCATCATGCGTGACATGATTGCGGCGCTTCCCTCCTCCCAGGGCTATTCCACCTCCAAAGGGATTATTCCGGCCCGACGCGCCATCGTCACCCGATATGAGCTGATTGATGATTTCCCCCGCTTTGACGTTGATGATGTCTTCTTAGGCAACGGGGTTTCTGAATTAATCACCATGACCACCCAAGCCTTACTCAATAATGGCGACGAGGTCCTTATCCCCATTCCGGATTATCCCTTGTGGACCGCCGCGACGTCCCTGGCGGGTGGAACTCCGGTGCACTATCGCTGCAATGAGGAGGATGACTGGAATCCGGACATTGAGGATATTCGCTCCAAAATCACCCAACGGACCAAAGCCATTGTGGTGATTAACCCCAATAACCCCACCGGCGCGGTGTATTCGCGGCAGGTGCTAGAGCAGATTGTGGAGATTGCGCGGGAACATCAGCTGTTGATTTTGGCCGATGAAATTTATGACCGGATTCTTTATGATGACGCGAAACACATCAGCATCGCCGAGTTAGCCCATGATCTGTTGTGCATTACCTACAACGGGTTGTCGAAAGCATACCGAGTTGCTGGATATCGCTCCGCCTGGATGGTGCTGACCGGCCCTAAAACCCATGCTCGTGGTTTCATTGAGGGTTTAGAGCTGCTTGCCGGAACCCGGCTATGCCCCAATGTTCCTGGTCAGCATGCTATTCAGGTGGCTTTGGGTGGGCGGCAGTCCATTTATGAACTCACCGCGGTGGGGGGCCGGCTGCATACTCAACGCGATATTGCTTATGAGAAGCTCAACGCCATGGATGGGGTGAGCTGCGTTAAGCCGCGCGGCGCGCTGTATGCTTTCCCGCGCCTAGATCCCAATGTCCATGAGATTCATGATGATACCCAACTCATGCTGGATCTTCTCAGAGCCGAAAAGATCCTCCTGGTGCAAGGAACTGGCTTTAATTGGCCAACTCCTGATCACTTCCGGGTTGTCACTCTCCCCTGGCCGTCTGAGCTGTCTGAAGCCTTAGACAGGTTGGGGAACTTCTTGGCGAGCTACAAACAATAATGGGTAAGCATCATTCAGTAGCCTCCCAGCCGCGGCACGTGCCACGACTGATCCTTACCGTCGCGCTCATTGTCTGCGGGATTCTTAGCTTGGTGGGACTGGTGCGCACCTGGCCGTCGTCGGACCCAATCAATGTGGCACCGGAGTTTTCTCAAACTTTCACCTTCAACCTGAAGCAAGTAGCCGGCACCGTGGAACTGGTGGAAGAGGGAAGTTGCCAGTCTCCTTCCGCCCAACAAGTGTTTGACAGCGGACCAGTAGATTCCCTAGAAGCCGGGGAGCAGGGCTGCCAGCGGGCGATTATCAGGATTGATGAAGGCCCTGACGCCGGCCGCCATACGCTATTAATCAGCAGTGGTATGCCCGGAGATCCGGAATACCATGAGGGCGCCAAAGTCCTTCTGACCTCGTCCGACGGCCGCTACGCCTTTAGCGATTATGACCGTGGAACAGCGCTTCTTATCTGGGGTGTTGTCATAGCCCTCGCGGTGATAGCTTTTGCCGCTTGGCGCGGACTGAGGGCTCTGCTTGGGCTAGCGATTACGCTGAGCATGGTAGTGATTTACCTGCTGCCGGCATTACTGCGCGGGGGCAATGGTATTAGTCTTGCCGTGATTGGCGGAGCCAGCGTCCTTTACCTAGTACTCTTCCTGGTTCACGGGGTGAACTGGAAAACCGCCTCCGCCTTAGCTGGCACTCTTATTGCCTTAGGGCTGGCTGCGGGGCTGGCTAATTGGATGATCCATTCGGCAAATCTGCGCGGACTAGGTTCAGAAGATAACTTAAAAATCCTGCTCTACCTGCCCGATGTGTCCGTTCGCGGTCTCATGCTGTGCGGCTTTATTATCGGTGCGCTGGGTGTTCTGAATGACGTCACCATCGCCCAAGCCTCCACGGTGAATGAGCTGGCGGCGCTCAATCCTGCGAGTAGTCCGTGGCGGCTATTCCTAGGCGCTATGAAGGTGGGGCGAGACCACATCGCCTCCATGATTTACACCCTGGTGTTGTCTTATACCGGAGCGGCCCTACCGTTATTGCTTCTTATTGAGCTGTCGGAGCGTTCATTCTGGCACATCTTAAGTAGCGATATTGTGGCTACCGAGTTGCTGCGCTCTGGAATTGGTGCCCTAGCGCTCACCTTAGCTGTACCGCTGACTACCCTGATTGCTGCGGTGACCGTCCCAGCGCACGGATCTGCCAGCCAGCTGCTGTCCACTGGCGAGCATCAAGCACATTCCGCGCATCAATCATCCGCGGAGTAGCCACGATAGCGGCAGCGTGTACCGGGTCTAGCTGAGTAAAACACTCCCACTCGGTAGCAAGGATCACCAAGTCCGCTCCCGCCAAAGCACTCGAAATATCTGGGGCATAACTTAAGGTGGGGGATACTCGACGCGCAGTATCATTAGCTTGGGGATCATAGACTTTCACCTGAGCCCCGGCTAAAGATAGTTCTCCGGCCACCGCCAAAGCCGGGGAGTCCCGAACATCATCAGAATCGGGTTTAAACGCCGCCCCGAGCACCGTAATCGTGCTGCCGCGAAGATCATTACCTAATAACTCTTCGGCCAGATGAATTACCCGCTTACGGCGGCGCAGGTTGATCTCATCAACTTCTCGGAGAAAAGCTAAGGATTTTCCCGTTCCTAGCTCCCCGGCGCGGGCCATAAAGGCCCTGATGTCTTTGGGTAAGCAACCGCCGCCAAAACCCAGCCCCGCGTGAAGATAACGAGGCCCAATGCGTGGATCACTCCCCAAAGCCTGGGCTAAAGCCTGAACATCCGCACCGGTGGCTTCACAGATCTCTGCCATGGCGTTGATGAAAGAAATCTTGGTGGCCAAGAAAGAATTAGCGGCTGTTTTCACCAGCTCGGCGGTGGCTAAATCCATCCCCAACACCGGTGCACCATCCGCGCAAGGCTGCGCATACACCTGCCGAAGAATCTGCTCCGCCCACCCGCTTTGAGTTCCCACCACAATGCGATCCGGGTGGAGAGTATCCTCCACCCCGTGCCCCTCCCGGAGAAACTCCGGATTCCAGGCGACTTCCACCGTCACCCCCGGAGGGCGCACGCTGTTTACCCGCTGTTGAAGTTGCTCGGCAGTGCCTACCGGAACAGTGGATTTACCTACCAGCAGATGATTGCCCGACGCTAACCTAGGCACCAAGTGATCTACTGCTGACCACACTTGGGAGAGATCGGCCGCCTCAGAACCAGGGAGCTGAGGCGTTCCTACGGTGAGAAAATGGAGGTGAGAAAACTCAGCTGCTTGGGAGAAGTCCGTGCTAAAAGAGATCGAGTGGGCGTCGAGCGTTCTTTTTAACAGCTCCGGAAGACCAGGCTCATGAAAGGGCAACTGCCCCTGAGACAGTGCCGCTACCCGTGCAGAATCAATATCAATTCCTACAACCTCATGCCCTAAGGCAGCCATACAAACCGCATGAGTAGTACCCAGATAACCCAGGCCCAGCACAGTTAACTTCATGAGGCCAGTTGTACGGGAAGAAAGTTACGCACAGATGATCAGTCGCGGAAATTTAGGTAGGCGCGCGAGGGCGTAGGGCCACGTTGACCCTGATACTTAGAACCCAAAGCCCCAGAACCATAAGGAGTTTCCGCCGGAGAAGACATCTGGAAGAGTGCTAACTGCCCCACCTTCATCCCCGGCCATAAGACAATCGGAAGATTAGCTGTGTTAGACAGCTCCAAGGTGATGTGACCGGAAAAACCAGGGTCAATGAAACCGGCGGTGGAATGAGTAAGAAGGCCCAGGCGACCGAGCGACGACTTACCCTCCAGGCGTCCCGCCAAATGCGGAGGAAGAGTGAAATGCTCCAACGTGGCGGCAAGAACAAACTCACCAGGATGGAGAACAAAAGAATCCCCCTCAGCCACCTCCACCAAACTAGTCAGATCCTCCTGCTCTAGCTTGGGATCAATGTGGGTGTACCGGGAATTATTGAACACCCGAAACAACCGATCCATGCGAACATCAATGCTCGAAGGCTGAATCAACGAAGAATCAAAGGGGTCAATCTGGAGGTCACCGGAGTCAATAGCGGCACGGATATCACGATCAGAAAGAAGCACCCCTCTAGTCTACGGGGAGCTGCTCGACGAGGAGGCGATTTGGTAATGCATGTGGGTGGCGGTAGCATACGTGAAGCAGGCCGATGTAGTTCAATGGCAGAACATCAGCTTCCCAAGCTGAATACGCGGGTTCGATTCCCGTCATCGGCTCCACTTAGACGTCCATTTTGATACAACGCCCAGCTTGGCTGGGTAGCGGATCGGAATGGGTGTTTTCGCTTGTCAGAGCGGGGTTCTGGCGGATCGTGCGTGCATGGCGATGACGCAGCCAAGGCTGCGCGGCGGCCCCGCGAGGTTCATTCTGTGCCCTCTGGGTAGGTCAAGGGCCGCGGCGGCGGGGAATGTCAAAAGGTATCGCCTGGCGTCAAAAGGTATAGGGGCGCGTCAAAAAGTATTGAGCAGGCATCAAAAGGTACGGGGTTGGGCGGTGTGTCCAGTCAGCTGTCAGCTGTCGAGCGGGTTGCGGTGGCGGAGGCGCACGGCCTCCATGTCGCGAGACCCCCGACTAGCTACCCAGCGAGGTGAACCAGTCGGGGCTTCGCGGGCGTCGTAACGGTTCCTACGATTCTTCTTGGAACTTTTGTTTCAAGGCGTCAAAGATATCGTCGGAGAACGCTTTGATGAGTTCCTTGCGGGCGTCTTCTTGGTTGAGTAGGAACTTGTGCCACTCGGTGTTTTGGGAGTAGCCGGCGATCAGGGCGTCTTGTGTTTGTTCCTCAACGGTGTGGCGGAAGCTGTTCTTGCTGTTGACCTTGGCGCTCTGTTGCACTTTCGGGTCTTTGGCCAGTGTTGCTTGGAGCGAGACTAGCGAGCCGGCCGCAATGTCGGTATCGAAGGTTGTTCCGTAGCGGGCGTTCCAGTCCTGGATGATCTTCGACAGCTTTTCGAGCTGTGTCTCGGTGAGTCCGCTGCCCGTGCCCTTGGCGATCTTGACCTCTGGTTCCGCAGTGAGTGTTTCGTTTTTGTGCTCCCCGCTCTTCTTGACATTGAAGTCCTCAATGGTGACTTTGTCGCTGAGGTCGAAGTCGAGGCCTCCTCCGTGTCCGGCGTCGACGGCTCGGATGAGGCTGGTGCAGAAGTTGTAGTCCATGTGCATGGACTTGTCTTCGAAGGGCATGACTTGCAGGAGGAAGGTGTATTGCTTGATGAAGTTTCGGATTACCCGGCGTGCTTCGTCAGCTTCTTCCTCTTCCATGCTGGCAACGATCCGGGCGGCAGCATCGATCAGCGCCCACATTTTCTGCTTGTCGCGATGCGTCAGTTGATTCTTGGCCAGTAGCTCGTTGTATTCCTCGACGTCGTCGATTTCGAGGATTTGCAGCTCGCACAGTCGCCGGTAGGTTTCGCGTACGTCACTGATCGTCAGAGGATCGGTGAGCGTCGTGGTCTCGTAGTAGGGTGCGAACGCTTGTTGGATGTCCTCGAAATCGTTGGTGAAGTCCAGGATGAACGTTCGCTTGTCGTAAGCGATTCGGTTCAGCCGGGACAGGGTCTGTACAGCGGTGACACCGCGCAGGGTCTTATCGACGTACATGGAGCACAGTTTGGGTTGGTCAAATCCGGTCTGGTACTTGTTGGCAACGATGAGGATCCGGTAGTTGTCGGTGTCGAATTCGTCAGCGGTGTGATCGTCGCTGAAACCATTCAGTCCTGCCTCGCTCCAGGTTTTTCCGTCGACCTCGACGTCACCGGTGAACGCCACCAGGGCTTGGTGTTTTCCTAGCCGTGTCATGTCCGCGGCCCGCATCTTCTGGTAAGCGAGGAAGTATCGAGCCGCTTGCTCGCGCCCGGCGGTGACAATCATGGCTTTGGCTTTACCGCGAAGCGTTGGCGCAACCACTGACGTGAAGTGTTCGATCATCACGCTGAGTTTGTTCGTGATGTTTTCATCTGAGGTCGAGATCATGTGTGCCAGCTCGCGTTTGGCCGCTTTGCTCTCGAGTTCAGGATCGTCGTCGACGGCTTTAACGATCTTGCAGAACGCGTCGTACGTGGTGTAGTTCGCGGTGACGTCGAGGATGAATCCCTCATCGATCGCTTGGCGCATGCAGTACAGGTCGAAAGCTTCAAAGTGGCCAGCCTCGTTAAGCCTGCCGAATTGTTGCAGTGTCCGCCCCGTCGGGGTGGCCGTGAACCCAACCATGGAGATGCTCGACTGCCGCGATGATGAGCGCATCCCTTGAGCAACGAACTGAGCGAGCTCGTCCAACGACGAATCCGGGGCATCCCCACTAGCGAGGGCAGCATTGATCGAAGCCATGTTCTTGCCACTGGTTGATCCGTGTGCCTCGTCGATAATGACCACGAAGCGCTTACCTGAACCAGCGAGCTCACCAGCGGACAAGTAGAGGAACTTCTGTAACGTGGTCGCCACGATCCGGTAGCTACTCTTGCGTCTGGTTGGGTCCAGCCCGAGTGCTTTGCCCAGGTCGGCAGAGGTTTTGTTCTTACCCATGACTCGCACAACACCGGCGTCTTTCGCCATGTCTGTGACAGCGTCTTGGAGCTGCTTGTCAACAACTTTGCGGTCGGTAGCGATGATGACCTTGTCGTACAGCAGCTCGTCCGTGCCGGGCTTATAGAGGCTGGCAAGCTTGTGTGCCAGCCACGCAATCGTCTTCGTCTTACCGGACCCGGCCGAGTGTTCGATCAAGTAGTTGAGCAGTAGCGGGCTGCGCAGCATGTCGCTGGAGACTGCACGCACTGCCCGTAGCTGCTGGTAGCGCGGGAAGATGGGACGCTCTCCGACCTTGCGTCCGTGCTTATCACGCTTGGTTTCGATGTAGATGAAGTCATACAGCAGGTCGAAGATCGTGGTCTTCGTCCAGATCTGCTCCCACATGTAGGACGTGTTGACGCCTTGTGGGTTGTAGGGGTTTCCTCCAGTGACATTATGCGGATCTTCCCCAACGGGCTGCCCTTGGTTGAACGGCAGGAAGAAGGACTCGCGGCCTTTGAGCTCTGCGCACACGTAGACTTCGTTCGTGTCCATCGCAAAATGCGCCAGCGCCCCGATCTTCGGAGAAAGCAGCCGCGTCGTACAGTCACGCTCCATCTGGTACTGAGCGATGGCGTTCCGATAGCTACCCGAGGCCGAGGTATTGCACTTGAGCTCGACAGTGAACAGCGCCAGACCGTTTAAGAAGATCACGAGGTCAAGCCGCTCACCGTCCTTGTGATACACCTCTTCCATGATCGACAACTGGTTCGCATCGAACAAGTCCCGTGACTTTGCATCAAACCCGGCCGAAGGGCGCGGATACACCAAGTCAAGCTGAATCCCGCCGTTAAAATCCACACCGTTCCAGATCGCACGGATCAGCCCATCCGCAGCGATCTTGTGCATGATCTTGTTACGGATAGTGGCGTCAGCGCCACCGTTATAGGCAGCCCGCAACAAGTCCAGTTTTTCTCCCTGCGTGCGCTCTAGGAACGCAAACAGTAGCTCTTCATCGAGTGCCCACACCGGATCAAATCGATCACGGGGGCGCTCAATATATTCCCTTGATCCAACCAGCTCATCAATAATCAGACGCTGGAACGCCTTCTCATTAATAGGATTCGCCACAACCACTACGCCACCTCACTCACACGTCGCTTACCAGTCACATACTCAAAAATCAAAGACTGACGCTGCTGCTGCAGCAACTCTAACTGCCTTTCTTTAATCGCTAATATCTGATTGAAATTGTCAGTTCGAGACTCTAGATAGGACACAATAGTTTCCTGTTCATACAGGGAAGGTAGCGGGGAGAATTCATTCATAACCGTTTCGACCGCTAACCCTGGCTGAGCGGCAGTCATGGATAGTCGGTTAAGATTCATTGCAAGAAGTGCATAAAATGCAAACTGCTTAATATACTCAGATCCCTCAGTGACCACGATGGCATGATCGGTTGCCCAGAATGGTGCCATTGCGAAGTGGACATTTCCGCATAGCGCACCTTGTCGACCAATGAGAACGCGATCAACTGAGTTGTTGTACATTGAATAATAACCGCGAATTCCATTTCCTCCGTAAACAGGAACGGTATCAGAATCAGCGATATCATTCGAAGTGAGGTTGTCGCCACTCTTCATCATGCACAGATACTTGAGTCTTTTTGCTTGCCAATGTTCGGGGATGTCGCCAATCCAGTCCACGCCGCTTGGCTTCATTGGCACCGAAGGATCAAGTCCCTTAGTCACAGCCTCATAGATCAAAGACTTTTTGAGCTGCTCCATCGTTTCCAACTCCTGCTGCAAGAGGTGAATCGCTTGATCAATCTTGCCTGTTTCCTCATCAAGCACAGCCGCAATTATCTGTTGTTCTTGAAGTTTTGGGCGTGGAATAAAGAATCCTCCTAAAGCGGTCTGCGTCATGCTGGGCAATGTGCTTCCAGATTGTCGCGATTTAAAGTCAAGACACAGAGCGGCATAGTAAAGGTACTTGAGATTATCGTTTCCGCGTAGAACCGAATAAAACATTGTGTCTACCGTCCAGAATTCACCGGCGGCTAACAATGGTTTGTCAATCGTTCCTTTTCTGCCGAATAGAATTGATTCCCCGTCATGAAGAAAACTGGTAGTTGAGCCAAACACCCCTCCTGATCCATAGACAGGGATGTCGCCGCCGTCCGTTTCCACCTCCTTGCCATTTCGGATTTCCAAGCAATCTTTCAAGCGAGAAATTGACCATTCCCGAGGAATATTTCCAATCCACTCGACTCCACTGTTTTTCATTGTTTCAGTAGTCATCGCAGTGTCCCCAGAATATCGGCTAATTCCTCTTCGAGTTGGAAGAAACGATCCATGAGCACGTCAGAGGATTCGGGTTGCTGGTATTGGTAGAAGTAGCGGGTGAAGGGGATTTCAGCTCCGGTCTTGACTGTCTTGTCTGTCTCTTCGTCAACCCAGACTGCGTCGGGTACGTATGGCAGGACTTCGCGTTCCATGTAGTCTTCGATGTCCTCGGTGAGGGGCACGATCTCGGTGTCTTTCGTGGCCGGGTCGAGTACGACATTGCCGCTGCGGTCGTGCTGGAGGGGTGCGGTCTTGTCCATTTCGGAGAGGCGATCTGCGATCTTTTCCAGCATTGCTTTGGTTTGTGCTGTAGTCTGTTTGACACGATGGTCTGGCAAGTCAGCCACGACGACTCGCAGGTGTTTAATGAATTCCTTCGAGTCCTGCCAGGTCTGCTCAGTGATGTTTTCCCGTAGCGTGTCCAGCATTTGTTCGAAGACTGGTTCGGCCATCTCCAGTGCGGCAAGAGTCTTGTTTTGTTTCGCGTCCCGGTCGGCGGGGTCGATCAGGCGTAGCTCTTCGAGCTTTGCTGGGTTGTGCATGGTGTCAGAAAACTTGCCTTCAGCTAGCTCGGCGATGCGTTCCTCGCTGATCCGGTAGTTGCGTTGCAGGGGCTGATAGATGGCGTATTCGTGGTAGATGAATTCGCTCGCATCAACAATCTTGCAGTTCTCGGTTTCCGCGAAGTCGGTGTAGGTAGCGACGATCTGGTCGATTTGATCATCGGCGATGAACCGGCGTTTCTTGCCAAGCGAGCGGCGCATGGGGCTCCACAGGCTTCTGGCGTCAATGAGCTGCACTTTGCCTCTGCGGTCGGGCCGCTTGTTTTTCGACAGTACCCACACGTAGATAGAAATATCGGTGTTGTAGAACAGCGAGCTCGGCAGCCCGATAATTGCTTCGATGTAGTCGTTTTCGAGCAGCCAACGTCGCACCTGCGATTCCCCAGACGAGGTACCACCCGAGAACAGCGGGCTGCCGTTAGAGATGACGCAGGCACGGCCTGTGCCCTTTTCCATCTTGTGAATGATGTGTTGCATGAATAGCAGCTGCATGTCGCCAGAGGCAGGCAGACCTGCGGGGAATCTACTGAACGAGCTCGGCTTAGCGTGCTCGTCCTTGACTGCCTTCTCCACACCTGTGGCGGCATCTTTTCCACCCCAGGGCTGCCCGAAAGGCGGGTTCACGAACTGCAGGCGCATGTATTCGCCCGGGAAGCAGTCTTCCTTCATGGTGTCAGCGAGCTGAATGTTGTTGGCACGCTGGTTCTTAATCAGCATGTCTGCCAGGCAAATAGCGTGCGATTCCGGGTTGATTTCTTGCCCGTACAGGTAGACCGACGCCTCTGGGCACATCTCCGCGAGCTCTTCCTTCGCCACGGATAGCATGCCTCCCGTACCGCAGGCAACGTCAGCGACGTTGATATTTTTCCCAGGCTTGAACAGGTCTTCGCTCCCCTCAGCAAGGCCCAGTCGAACAAGCAAACGAACGACCTCACGCGGAGTGTAGTGGTCGCCGGCCTCCGCGTTTTCGGAGAAACGCCGGATAAGTTCCTCGAACATGTAGCCCATGGCAACGTTGTTGATCCGCTCTGGGGCCAGGTCGAGTTCCGAGAACTTACGGACAACGCCGGTGAGGCGGGCGCCCTTGTGCATTTTGTCGATTTGGGTGAAGAAGTCGAGGCCCTCGTTCTTGTCGAGGATCATGCGGATATTCGGGGAGAACGCCTCGAGGTAGGTCTTCAGGTTGCGGTGAAGCTGGCTGGGCTCTGCGAGCAGTTTTTCGAGGGTGTAGCGGCTCGTGTTGTAAAACGGATAGGAGCTGACTTGTTTGAGGATCGCATCCGGTGTGGTGTTGTCTTCCTCGTAGACCGTGCAGACGGCGTCCTTGGTCGCCTCGAGGGCGCATTCGAGTCGGCGGATGATCGTCATCGGAATGATGACGTCCTTGTACTTGTCTGCCTGATAGGTGCCTCGTAGCGTATTGGCGATGCTGAAGACGTGATCCACCTGCTTCTTTACGTCAGGTTGGCTCATGCCTGGTCTCCTTTCGTGTCGGAGGCGGGTATGACTTCGACGATGTCGCCGATCTGGCAGTCAAGGACTTGGCAGATGCGCAGAAGTATGTCGGTGGTGACGTTTTCGCCGTTGTTGAGCCGCGCTATCGACGTGGAGGACAGGCGGGCTTGTTCCCGGAGGTCTTGTTTGAGGAGGTCTTTGTCGACCAGTAGCTTCCACAAAGGCTTGTAGGAGAGCCCAACGCGGAGGTCGAACTCGATTCGTTTACTCACTGGCGGTGGCCTTCCTCTTCTTCTTTTTGCTCCACGAACGTCCGAACAACTCACGGCCGGGCTCGAGATGGATGAACGCGGATTCGGTCAGGGTCTGCTGTGTCTGGGTGGAGTAGCGGCTGATTTTGTCGATGGCGAGGAAAACCTGCTTGTGTTGGCGTGCGTAGGTCTGGACGATCCCGTCAAAGGCTTGGTCTTCGATGGGCTGCACGAGCATGGAGTCGTGTGCGATGGCGGGCAGCAGCGAGTTCTCTAACAAGGCGAGGTCGAATGAGATCAGACCGCGCTGGGTAGAGCCGGTACCCGAGTCATCCTCGATCGAGTAGGAGTATTTGTCTACCGAGTGGATCGTGATCCTGGGCGGGGTGCGTTCCTCGCGTGTGATCTCCCCGTCGATGCGCTGCATCGCTTGGTTGAGTTGGTCTTCGATGTCTTGGAGGATCGCGGCGGATTCTCGTTTGAGGGTCTCTGCGGCTTGCGCTTTAGTTTCTTTGAGCGTGGCTTCTTCCGCGTAGGCGTTGTTAGCCGCGTGGAGAGCTCGGATCCTTCGGTCGAGTTCACCGTAGGCGCGGATTTCTGCCTGGGTGGTTGTCGGTGCGACCGACAACGCGCGCAGATTCTGCCCTAACTCTTCGATCGCCTGGGTGAGTCGTTCGCGTTCGTCTTCGAGTTCGGTGGTTTCCTTCCGGAACTGGCCGTGTAGTACCTCTCGGATCTGGTGGTGGAAGCGTTCAATGTCGTGGATGCGGGCAATCTCGACGTCTGGGAAGAACTCGGTCAGCGCGTCAAACTTGCGTGTTAGACCGACTTCTTTGTCGAGTCCTTTGGCTCGTCGCATCGCCCCCAGTTGCCGGTTGACGTGGTTGAGTCGTCGTTGCAGTGGTTCACGTTGGGCGTGGATCTCGTCAATCGCGGCCTGTTGGGCGAGGGTGTACTCCTTCGCCGATAGGCCTGCTTGCCTGCCTGCTTGGTCGCGATCAGCGGTGAGGTCTTCGATAAGTTTGCGGTTGTTGTTGACCTCGGTGATGGTTCTCGCGCGAGGTAGGTCATAGTAGCGTCCGGCAGCGTTGAACAGGTCGAGCTGGCGTTTGGCTTCATCGCTGGCTGCCACGAACGCTTCGAGGGTCTGGTACTTGTTGAACAGTTTCAGCAGGCGTTTGATCCCGTTGGCTTGGGTGTCCGCCGGGTAGGACAGCAGCGGGTGGTCGACATCAGCGTTTTTTCGCTGCCAGATCCGCATAAAGTTGCTGATCGCCGCTCGCAGCGTGATACCGGCGGCTTCGAGACCGTACTGGGTGGCAACGAACGCCGTGAAGGTATCCAGCGGCATGCTCCTCACGGGGCGGTATTCGTTGTCGCAGACGGTGACCATCTTCGGGGTGTCGGTGGCACGCCGGAAGTAGTGGGTTTCACCGCCGAGCAGGAACGCGAAGCGGATCTCGTGATGACCGACGTTCTTGATGACGTCTTTGGCTTTGTCGATGTAGTCACTGCCACCGAAACAGAAGTCGATAATGAGCAGCGTGGTGGACTTCCCGATCGAGTTCTCGGTGTTCTCGGTTCCCAGGATGGTGTTGAGCCCCTGTTGGAGGCAGAACGGGCCGGGGCGTCGCTCGTCGTGGAAGAACGCGTCACTATCGAACTCGACCAACATAGTGGAGCACCTCCTCGGGGTAGAGCAGCTCGATCTGACCGAGCGCGAAGAGGCAGTCCAAGGTTTCAGCGAACTCGTTGATATCCTCGAAATGAGAACGGGTTAAGGTGTACAGGTTCAGCGGTCTGAGGTCTTTCCCGTCGAGCTTGTTCAACAGCACCGGGAACTTACTGATAGTCGACTCCGAGTACGGCGTGACTTTGCTAGGCAACCTCATCGAACACCTCGCAGTTCTGCACGAAGAATGCAGCAACGATCCGCGACGCATTCGGATTGGTCGAGCCCGAGTTCGTGTGGATCCAGCTCGCGACCGCGTCGAAGATCTCTTGCTGATCATCGGTTACCTGGCACGCGTTCTCGTAGAAATCCGCGACTTGGGTCGCGATCACGGTAAACCGGCTTCGGTGTTTGCCTTCCAACTCCCGAAAGCCTTGCTCTACTACCCGGTACCACTGCAACACCAGGATCAAGATCCGCTGTGAGAGCTCATAGAACTCGGGGCGGATCTTTCTCGCCACCGGTATGGCCTCCAACCTCAGCGGAGACGCGCCACCGGTGAGGATTTTCTCTCCGAGCTGTTCAATGATGTCACTGATGGCCGGGTGGAGCTGGGCTTCCAGTGCGGCATCGCGCAGGCCCTCTGCGGCATTCCTGCGACCATAGACAGCTCTGAGCTTCACCAGTGAATTCTCGTCAGAAAACAGAACGCCGTGGGCTGCCACCAGCTTGGCGCACTTGAGACACACAGCCTCACTCGCGGTTTGTGAACCGTCATCATCGACGGGGAATGTGATGACCTCGAAGTGTGCGAGGCGTTGGCCTTTGACGCGTGCGACAAGTTTTTCTTTGCCGCACAATGGGCACAAGTCGTTGTGGCGGGCAGCAAGCACCAGCCCCTCGGCCGTCATATCCGGTTCGTGTCGTTTCCGGTTCGGTCGAGCGATTGCCGACATGAACGTCGCCGCCCAGAACTGTTCATCACTGCGCTCAGCAATCGCGAGGAGCTTCTCCGCCTCCTTCAAGCTGACCTCTGGGTCGTCCTTGATGAGCTGTACGAGCTCAGCAGTGAAGTCATCCTTGCGTGTAGGCACAATCTGGCTCTTCAGCTTGCCGAACTCCCTCACTCCCGCCACGTACACGTTCTTATCGAGCAGCGCTGGAGCAAACCCGGTGTGCAACTCAATCTTCTGGTTCATCAAGTCGCTAACTGTCTTGCTAGTGCGCCAGACCTCGGCCTGATCTTTGTCGATGATCGGGTAGGCGTCTTGAATCCACCGCAGGAGCCTCTCGACGACATAAGCATCGGTCGACGTCATCTTCGGACGAGCCTTCGACGGTCTCTTCACCGCCGGACCCGTTGGAGTGTTGTAGACCGCCACCGGCTGGATCAGCACCTTCTGCAGCGCTTTGGCGAAGGTCGCGAAACACAGCTGAGTCACCAGCGACCTCCTTCCAGAAAAAACACTCCAAAAACACTCCAAAACTGGGGCAGCGACATTTAGTACCCCGATTTTTAGTCTCGAAGTACCTCGAGCGGCAACCCGCAGTGACTTAGACGACAGTCTTAAGTCTACCGCAAAGCCCCTTCGAAGGAGCCTGCAACTCTCTTAGAGAGCCAAAGGCGACCGCGGAACCTGTGTGGCCACGACGGTTCCGTGACCTATAGGTGCCGCGTGCTGATCACACAAGGCCGTCAACCATCAGGGAGACACGTAAGAGCAGCAAGTGGCAGGTACCCACATCGGGTGCCTGCCATCTCGTTTCTCTACCCATATTCCCCTGAACAGTTGACACCGAGCTTGCTACCTCTAGCGGGTCTCCCTCCAGCAAGGAGGGACAACCCCAATGGCTACCGAGCCAAACACATACACGGTCCAACTCTTCGTGGAACGAACCCAGAAGGCCAGTGAACGCTACCCAACCCGACTGGTCAGTTACCGCATCACGGTTAGTGAAGCCGAGGTGATGGTCGAACGCGACTTGGCGATACGTCGAGCCGGTGCTGAGAATCCTGACCAGATCGGGCCTCGCACTATCGAGCAGATCGCTGACGAGTTGGGTAAGCAAGACTACAACAATGCGAAGAAGCAGCTCAGGCACACCACCTACCGGTCTGCCTCGGGTAGGGATGATGAGGAAGATGTCTCGATCATCGACGTTTCCCTCTCCCGTGAGGGTGAGGATCCTGCCCAGAAGTGGATGAAAGTACAAGCGGTACGCGACGTACTTGCCCGCATGGACACAACCGACCGTGAAGTACTGATCGCGATCCACATGCACGGTTACACCCAAACCGAGGTGGCGAAGTGGTTGGGGGTTTCCCAACCTGCGGTAGCCAAGCGGCTTAGTCGTGCGGAGGAAAAGTTCCAGCAAATGTGGGCAGAGGGGTTATAAACCGCCTCGTTTCGAGGCCCTTCCTATACAAGGCCACCCCAGCCAATCCCGGCTCCCGGTCTTGTATAGGAAGGGAGGCCCACTTTGGGGCACCAACTACATCTTGACCTTACAGACCCACCGGTTCGTGAAAAGCCTCGTGGGTTTACGACGGGTTACTTTACGCGAACGGCTCGCCCGACTCGTTCTCGGTGACCCCGCGCGTTTCACCATGATCGAGCCCGGTCACAGCGTTGAGCGAGTCACGATCACCGAGCGCTCTGATAGCGACGATGACCTGTTGGCTTTGGCCGACGCGGTCGGTGTCACGGGCAGGGGTGATGCGGCGTGAACATCACCAAAGCGAATAAGCGTATCGCGGCACTGAACCAGATAGCTGAGGGCGTGGCGTTGCTCGCTCAAGTGATCGAGGAGGAAGCATGGGAATCGCTTGAGGATCACGCTGGCATGCCAGGTGTGCGTCCGCTTGCTGCTGCCCAACTGGTGCAACCAGCGATCGAGCAGGCCGAACCACCCTGGGAGGAAGAACCACAACCTTCCAATGCTCCCGTTGCACCGTCTGTTTCGTTGGAGCAGGTACGCGGCGTGCTGGCGGGCCTGTCGCAGGCGGGGCATACGGCGAAAGTGCGTGCACTGATCCAAGCCGCAGGTGTGGAAAAGCTGTCTGAGGTTGCCCCAGGCAAATACCAGTGGCTGTTGGAACAGGCGGAGGTAATCACCAATGCCTGACCAACATGCACTGCTTAGTGCCTCTGGTGCGCACCGGTGGCTTTCCTGCCCACCCTCCGCACGCTTGGAAGCAGGCCTGCCGGAGTCGACCTCACAGGCGGCGGAGGAAGGCACCGTGGCGTACTCCTTGGCGGAGTGGAAACTACGCCGCGCTCTCCATCAAGCACCCGCCATGAAGCCTGTCTCGGACTGGATTGATCCTGAGATGGATCAACTTACTGACGACTACGTCACCTTCATCCAAGAACGGCTACGAGAAGTAGGTAAGAGGTGTGCTGACCCGGTGGTGCTGATCGAGCAGCGCCTGGACTTTAGCCACATTGTCCCTGGTGGCTTCGGTACTGGGGACTGCGTGATCATCGCTGAACCCACACTGCAGATCGTCGACCTGAAATACGGGCAAGGCGTCCTGGTAGACGCCGAGCACAACCCGCAGTTGATGCTCTATGCCCTCGGCGCGCTCAACGCGTTCGGCTCTCTCTATGACATCAGCGAGGTAGCGGTCACGATATATCAGCCCGCCGCTCCAACGTCTCCACCTGGACCATCCCGGTCACCGACCTAGAGGCCTGGGCGGAAGAAACCGTCAAACCCCGTGCCGTGTTGCCGGCTAAAGGTGAGGGCGAGTTCGCGCCTGGCCAGTGGTGCCGGTTTTGCAAACTAGCCCCTACCTGCAGAGCCCGCGCCCAAGCCAACCTGGAACTAGCCCGCCTGGAGTTTGCCCCACCAGCCGAACTCACGGACACAGAAATCGCGGACGTACTCGCCAGGCTCCCGGAACTGAAAGCGTGGGCAAGTGATGTAGAGGCCTATGCGCTGTCGTTAGCGGTGAATCAGGGCAAGCAATGGACCGGTTTCAAACTGGTCGAAGGCCGCTCCACCCGCCGCTATGCGGACGAACAAGCCGTTGCTGAGGCGGCCCAGGCTGCAGGGGTTACTGATGTGTGGCAGCAAAAGCTCAAAACCATCACCGCACTGGAAAAACAGCTCGGCAAGAAACGCTTCACAGAACTCTTCGGGGATCTCGTGATCAAACCGCCGGGTAAGCCAACGCTTGTGCCCGAAACGGATAAGCGCCCAGCGCTCACTCCTATGTCCTTGGCTGACAGCGAGTTCAGCCCCATCACTACAAACACCAAGTCCAAGAACAACTAAGAAAGAGGCAAAACAAATGACTACGAACACTATGCAGAACCAGAATCCGACCCGTGTTGTCACCGGTGAAGTACGCCTGTCTCACGCGCACGTGTGGGAACCCAACTCCATCCAGGGTGGCAAACCCAAATACAGCGTTTCGCTCATCATCCCTAAATCCGACACTGCCACCATCGCTGCCATCGAGAAGGCTGTGGATGCGGCAACCGAGGCCGGGATTGGCAAGTTTGGTGGGAAGCGCCCCAACAAGGCCGCGTTGAAGCTGCCGTTGCGTGATGGGGATATCGAACGCGAAGACGACGCCTACCAAAACGCGATGTTTGTTAATGCCAACTCGATCACCGCACCCCAGATCGTGGATGAGAATGTCGCACCGATCCTGGACCGCTCCGAAGTGTATTCGGGCTGCTACGCCCGCGTGAGCCTGTCGTTCTACGCGTTCAACACCAACGGAAACAGGGGTATCGCCTGCGGGCTGGGAAACATCCAAAAGACCCGAGACGGAGAACCATTAGGGGACGGGCACATCAGTGCCGAGTCCGACTTCGGACCCGCCACCGGCGGCGATGACTTCTTGAACTAACTAGCTCTACTCGTGGAGGGAACTGCCCTTCGGGGTGGTTCTCTCCACATGTTCTCTACAGGAAAGAAACGATCAATAAAGAGATCTGGAAAGACATCCCTGGGCATGAGGGCTGTTATCAAGTAAGCAATATGGGGCGTGTGCGTAGCATTGACCATGCTGTTCGTGGGCTATGCCATTACACAGGTAAACCCTTTAGGAGAATAAGTCCAGGAAAAATCCTCAAACCTGGGCGTTACTGCAAGTCCGGTCATTTAAGCGTTGTTCTTGGCCGACGAGGCAATGGTAACGGCAGACCAGTTCATCAACTTGTCATGCTGGCATTTATTGGTAAACCCCCGGAAGGAATGGAGGTGTGCCACATCAATGGGGATCCAACCGACAACCGGCTCGTCAATCTTCGTTACGACACGCGCACCCAAAACATTCTTGATGTCTACCGTCAGGGTAAGCCTTGGCGAAAGCTGACGATAGAGGATGTCTCTCGCATTCGATTCGCGTTATTTTGCGGGTGGCGCGGGGTCGAGCTCGCCGAAGAGTACGGCGTGAGTCAATCATGCATTAGCGCGGTCAAGACAGGTAGAGCCTACGGGTGGGCATCATGAATACCTTGAGCTGCGATATTGAATCTTTCAGCCCAGTCCCACTCGCCAAGGCAGGGGCGTACCCGTATGCCGAACACTCTGACTTCGACATCCTCTTGTTCGGTTACTCCATCAACCACAGGCCTGTTCACGTCATAGACCTCGCAAGTGGACAGGAGCTACCCGAAGAAGTGCTATACTCCCTAGCGGATCAGGGTGTGGTGAAGTGGGCGCACAACGCCACGTTCGAGCGCATCTGCCTGTCAGCGTGGCTGACCCGCCGCAATCCCGACTTGATGGATGGGCGGAAATATCTGGATCCGGCGCAGGGGCGGTGCACCATGATCTGGCGTGCCTACCTGGGGTTGCCGATGAGCCTGGAACAAGCAGCCACCGTCCTGGATCTAGGCGTGAAAAAGGACAATACCGGCAAGCGGTTAATTAAGCAGTTTTGCACCCCAACAACCCCAACCCTGTTAAGCAATAGCGGCACTCATAACGGGCCGGAGTCAGACCCCCAGGCATGGAAACAATTTATCGACTACAACTGCCGTGACGTGGAAGTAGAACTAGCCCTCCACAACCGGCTCTCACCTTTCCCACTCCCAGAAGCCGAGTGGGAAGCCTACGCGTTAGATCAGCGCATCAACGACACCGGCATCAGCCTCGATAAAACCTTGGTCGATAACGCTGTGGACATCCACGAGGCGTACCGGAAGAAAACCTTACCCAAGCACAAAAACTCACCGGCCTAGAGAACCCGAACTCTCCGATGCAGTTGAAAGAATGGCTCACCACACACGACTGCCCCATAGAGTCATTAATCAAGGATGAGGTAGAAACTGCGTTAGAAACCGCAACCGGCACAGTCAAAGAAGTTCTTGAGCTTCGCGGTGAACTAGCTAAATCGAGCGTCAAGAAATACCAGGCCATGCAAACCGCCAGGTGTCATGATGGTCGGGCGCGCGGCCTGATCCAGTTCTACGGTGCCGGCCGCACAGGGCGCTTTGCCGGCAGGTTGGTCCAGGTGCAGAACCTGCCCCGCAACTATCTGCCCGACCTCACACAAGCGCGCAATCTCGTTACTACCGGGAATGGTGAAGCACTGGAACTCCTCTACGACTCCGTCCCTGACACGCTGTCCCGGTTGATCCGCACCGCCTTCATCCCCAGCCCCGGCAACCGGTTTGTCGTTGCTGATTTCTCTGCGATTGAAGCCCGCGTGATCGCCTGGCTCGCCGGTGAAGAGACCACCCTCGAAGCTTTCAGGGCGGGTAAAGAACTGTACTGTGAGACCGCCAGCCGCATGTTCGGCGTACCCGTGGAAAAACACGGGGCCAATAGTGAACTGCGGCAGAAAGGGAAGATCGCAGTTCTCGCCCGCGGCTACGGCGGCTCCGTCGGCGCGCTTAAAGCCATGGGTGCACTCCGCATGGGACTGGCCGAAAGCGAGCTAAAGCCGATCGTGGATGCGTGGCGGGCAGCGAACCCCAACATCGTCCAGTTGTGGGGTGACGTTGATGAAGCCGCCATCGCTACCATGTCTACTCGCCAACCGGTAGAACTCGGGCAGCTGAAGTTCAGCTATGAGGCAGCAATCCTTTTCACCGCCCTGCCCTCAGGTAGGTGTTTAGCGTATGTGAAACCCCAACTCGGTGAGAACCGGTTCGGAGGCACCTCCATCACTTACCGGGGACTCACTACGGGCAGGAAGTGGGGGCGGCTGGAAACCTACGGTGGGAAGCTGGTGGAGAACATTGTCCAAGCTATCGCCCGTGACCTTTTGGTTCATGCCATGCACCTAGTCGCCCAGGCTGGGTTTCGGATTGTGATGCACGCCCACGACGAAATCATCATCGACCACCCCACCAACGCAGGCAGCGTCGAGGAAGTCTGCCAACTCATGTCCCAAACCCCGCCCTGGGCTGCAGGGCTACCACTGGATGCGGATGGATATGAATGCGGGTTTTACCGCAAAGACTAAGGAATTAGAGAGTGAAGGTAGCTTCGTGGGGAATTCCTAGGCCGGTGTGCTGCACCAGCGGGTTGGTGAGGAAGTCATTGCGGATGAGGCTCGCTACTTTCTCTGGCCACGTTGTTCCCGGGGACGCCGCACGCACCAGAGCGGCCATCACGATCAAGGCACCAAAGATCTGCTCGCTCTGCCCCTTGGGGAGCATCGAGAATTCCGGCAGCGTGCGTAACGCTTCGGTTGGTGCTGGCGTGAAGGATTTGTTCCACAGCCGGGCATGGTGAGCACAAAAGTTTCGCACAATCGTGAGTTGTTCTGTCCATCGCACGAGCGGGGGTTGCATCTTCACTTTGCGCTGCTGATTCCTTGACAGGATGCTCAAATCTATGGCGATCCCCAGATCCTCCGTAACTCGCCGTTGATCACTAGCTGGCAGCCCTTCGAAGAGGCGTGAAATATCGGCAAAGTCAAGCACTTCAGCCAACACCCAAAACGGATACTTGCCCGCATATCCAGCTCGATAGTGCTTGATCGATTCGTTCCGGCTGCCTGCTCGCTGAAGACGCTTCCCAACAGTGTCCATCCAGTTCTGGTGATTGAAGTTGGTGCGAAAACGGCTTGGGTCACGGTAGGTCAAAGGATCTTGCTCGCACAGCACTTCACCAATACGGGTGCGCATCGCGATTTCGATCCGTTCCATCCCGTCATGGACAAGGGAACGCAGTTTTCTGTCGGCCTCATACAGCTCTACCGCGTCACTGAACCTCGTCCCAGGGACAAATGTGTCCTTGCGGCCGCCGCTGGCAGTCATTTCTCTAGCCGGATACCAGTAGGCCGATAGCCGGTAGTAGCTCACAAAGGACAACCATTGCTGCGCGAGGTCGGTGTCGACTTCCATGCCTCGACCGCGCAGCAAATCGATGTGCTCACTGATCGTGGCAGCCTGTTTAACCGGCTTCGGCAAGATGACACCTCCTCCCAATAGAGATCCAGCCCACTCTCGACCGAGGTCGAGGCGGGCTGAACGATTACCTCGAGATTAGCACACATCCACCCACGGGCTCCTAGACACGACAGAGGAATCTCAGACTGATCGGCACACCGCAAGGGCTGTGCCCATCATTCCGCCCAGCCCCCTCACCATCGCTCAGGTCCACGAGCTCATAACCACCCCGACCATCTGGGCGAAAGCCCTGCTCCTGGACGCTGACAGGTACAAATGCGGCTTCTACATGAAGGACTGAAAAACCAGTTCGGGTTGGAGGTTATCAAAGTGGGTGTCTCAAAGCCCTCCTACTAGGAAGCCATAACTTCTCCATATTGTCGATTGGCGGCTTCCTAGAAAGGAGCCGGTCATGGCTAGCAACACACTTCAATCCTTCAACCACGAGCATTTCGGTCAGATCCGCACCATCGAACACGACGGCACCGTCCTGTTTTGTGGCCGCGACGTCGCTACCGCACTAGGGTACGCCAACACAAACGATGCACTAGCGCGCCACTGCAAGGGGGTCGTGAATCACTACCCTCTTCAAACCCCTGGCGGCACCCAACATGCCCGGTTTATTACCGAAGGCGATCTGTACCGGCTGATCGCAGCATCGAAACTGCCCGCCGCAGCGCGGTTTGAGTCGTGGGTGTTCGACGAAGTCCTGCCCTCGATCCGCAGACACGGGGTGTATGCGATTGATGAGCTACTGGCTAACGATGAGTTCCTCGAACGAGCCATCGCCACTTTGCGTGCGGAGCGCACTAAGCGTCTGGCTGCCGAGCAAGCGCTAGCAGAGGCCAAGCCCAAACTGACCTATTACGACCAAGTCCTTAAAGCTACTCGGGCGGTTGCGATTAGCCGCATCGCCAAGGATTACGGGATGAGCGCGCAGGAGTTCAATCAGCTCCTGGCTGATCTACACGTTCAATACAAGCGAGATGGCCAATGGCTGCTCTACGCCGAACACGCCGGTCATGGTTACACCAAGTCAGAAACAGGCACTGCTAAGAACGGCTACTTGTGGATGCACACCAAATGGACCCAAAAAGGCCGCCTGTTCATCTACGACTTGCTCAAAAACTCTTGTGGCCTGCTGCCCATCATTGAACGCGAAGAACACGAGCGCGAAGGGCGGGGCGAGTAATGAGTGCTACCGCGATTGATGTGGGGATTGCGCGTAAGAACCGTGAGGGCTATGCGGACCCCACCATGTATCAAGCCCTCACGCACCTCCAGCGCGTCGAGTACGGCTACCGGCCCCTGGTCTACATCTGCTCACCCTACGCCGGGGATACCGAAAGCAATATCGAGATCGCCCGAGAGTTTTGCGCAACAGCGGTTGCCCGGCGCGTAATCCCGCTGGCTCCGCACCTGTTGTTTCCGCAGTTCATGGACGACACAGACCCGGGCGCACGCGGGTTGGCGATGTTTTTCAACCGGGTTTTGTTGTCGAAGTGTGAGGCCGTGTGGGTTTATACGGCGCGCGTGTCGGTGGGGATGCGTGCCGAGATTGAGTGGGCACACCACCTTGAGATACCCGTGACTTACTTCGACGCAGGTTTTGAGGAGGTGAGTGTGGGTGCGTGAGTTGAAAATCTCCTATGGGCGCTCCCGGTTTGATACCGCCTGGCGTAACGCCACGGTCACGTGGGAAGACTTCGCCGCGCGCGTGCCTACTACGGTGCGAACGCCTGAAACCCTTAAGGAGTTTTGTGCAATGCCGCGTGGGGAGCAAAACCGGGTTAAGGATGTGGGCGGGTTTGTTGCCAGGCATCTCGCCCACGGCAGGCGCAGGAGCGGGAACGTTCTGGCGCGCTCAATGATCACCCTCGACCTCGACACCCGCCTGCCGATGCCTGGTCGCACATCCAGCAGGCGCTGCGTGGGGTGGCGTGCCTGGTGTATTCGACCCATAAACACCGCCCGGATGCACCCAGGCTGCGCCTGGTGATCCTACTGGCGCGGGACGTGAGTGCTGAAGAATATGTTCCGGTTGCCCGGGTGGTGGCGAAGCAGGTGGGGATTGATTGGTGTGATGATTCCACCTACGATCCCGAACGCCTCATGTACTAGCCTCCGACCTCCGGTGGGGCGGTGTTCTTCCACGCTTCTCAGGATGGGGTGTGGCTTGACCCAGACCAAGTACTGGCTAGTTTTGATAATTGGCGCGATGCCACCACCTGGCCGATCTCAAGCCAACAAAGCACGGTGAAGCCGTATTCGGGCCGCAAGCTCGCAGACCCTAGAGGCAAGAAGGGACTGGTGGGGCGTTTTACCGCACCTACCCCATGAGTGATGCCACCACCACTTTCCTCCCAGAGGTCTACGAACCAACAGCGCACGAGAACCGGTTTACCTATCGGGCAAGAGAATCTACCGGCGGGCTGGTCGTTTTCGACGACCTGTTCGCTTACATTTTCCATGGTACTGATCCCGCCGGCAGACGGGCACTGAACGCATTTGACCTGGTGCGTATCCACCTCTATGGGCATTTGGATGCGGAAGCGAAAGCTGACACTCCACTCAACCGGCTGCCCTCGTTTACGGCAATGAGCGAGCACGCAGCAGGCGATGAGCAAGTCCGTCTCCTACTCGGCAGGGAGAGACAGGCCCAAGCAGGAGCCGACTTCATCCCAACCAGAACCAGTGACGGCGAGTCCGGCGGTGATGAGTGGATGGCGGGCTTGGAGTATGAGAAACGCTCCGGGACACTGAAAAACGACCTCCACAACCTCACCTTGATCCTCCAGCATGATCCGAAGCTCGCCGGGATCGTGTTCAACCAGCAGGCCGACAGTATGGAGATCACCGGTGCAGTGCCGTGGCAGCACCCGTCTAGGTTTTGGAGGGACCAAGATGATGCCCAACTGGTGTGTTACATCAATGCTCACTACGGCACGCTTAGCCAGCGTAACTACGCATCGCGGTCACCAAAGTCGCAGACGACCGCTCCTACCATCCCATCCGCGACTACCTCGATGCCCTATCAGAATGGGACGGTGTGCCCCGTGTGGACACCCTACTAGTGGACTACCTAGGGGCTGAGGACTCTGCCTACACCAGGGCGGTAACCCGCAAAACCCTGTGTGCTGCGGTGAAGCGGGTATGGGAACCGGGCAGCAAGTTCGACTCCATGCTCGTACTCAACGGCCCACAAGGCATCGGCAAATCCACCCTCATCGCCAAGCTAGCTGGCCAGTGGTTTTCCGACTCACTCAACCTGTCTGACACCAAGGATAAGACGGCGGCGGAAAAGCTCCAAAGCTACTGGATCCTCGAGGTCGGAGAACTCGCCGGGCTACGCAAAACCGAAGTCGAAACCCTACGCTCATTCCTGTCTAGGCAAAACGTTATTTACCGGGCTGCGCTCGGACGGCGCGCCACCCCACACCCCAGGCAATGCATGTTCTTTAGCACCACTAACGCCGAGAGCGGATACCTGCGTGACACCACCGGTAACCGCAGGTTCTGGCCCGTCATCACACCCGGCACCGGGACTAAACATCCTGGGACATCAGCCAGGCTGAGATCGACCAGGTAAGGATCGCTGAACCTCCACTTAGACGCACATTTTGATACCTTGCACGACAAGGTCGGACGGAAAACGGGATGGGTGTTTTGCTGTTGACGCAAAATATCTGGATCATGGCGACCACTAAGAAGCGCCCACAAAACCGGTCTGCGAGTGTGGGCTGCGCACATTACGGTCAGGCCTCGAGCTTCGAATAGTTGCGTCGCGTGAGTTTGCTACTATCCAGTTTTCCGGATTAGGATCCATCCGCTGCTGTGGTAGTGATCGCAGTGGTAAAGGAATTGAACTGCTGGAATTCCAGTGTTGAGGGCACCACGTCAAGTTCAAAATCAGCCCGGTGATCTCCCTGATAATGGGGCATTCCGCCGTATGCAGGATTAATGAACGCTCGCCAGACAGTGACGTCATGACGTCGAGCTGGCAGGAAACGCCAGCTATCGAATGATAATGCGTACACGCCCCCAGTTTCGAAGCCCTCGTTCAACCTTTTCCACTGAGTGATGGAAGGAACGATCGAAAACCTACCGGCTCGCCGCGCGGCTACCGTAGCGGTATAAAAAGTCCGGCGACTGCGCCACTCACTTGCTCCGCCTTAACAGTAAGAAATGTCCCTGGCGTGTGGCGGTGAGCCCGGCAGCATGAGCCTCGGCAATAAGTTCCTCCGGGGTGGCGGGATAGACACGAAAAACCGATTCCCGCTGGGCAAGCAGCTCTTCGCCCTGATGTACCTGCCAGGTCATCTGCCAACAGTCACCGTCATCACCGGAGTCCAGGCGCGCCCACCCCGAGTACCGTAGCCGGCCGACCGATGTCTGCGCGTAGCAGTCACCAAGATGTGGATCGGTGGCATTGACCGTGTGCGGGGCTGGTTCGGCAATAGGATCCACGCCTGGACCATCTGCGGTGAGGTCCTCGTCGGTATCGGAATAAAAAGGTCCAATAATGAGCACGCCTGTGTCTGTCAGATTCCTGGCTGCCCAGGCAAATAGTTGCGCCCGGGAGTCGGGAGAGAGGTGATCAAACATGGCGATCGCTGTGACCACGCCCACCGGCTCGGCCAGTTGCGCGCAGAGGTCGGCTGCAGCCCACGGAAGTACCGTAACGCGCTGACGTAACGAGTCACAGGCGGTGACTTTACTCATAAGGCCAACGCGCATCTCCCTTTCGGGTTCGCAGGCAAGAATTTCACCGGCACACTTCTGCGCAAGTGTGACTGTTGTAAGTCCCGTTCCTGCTCCTAGATCAACAGCGAGGGCAGACTCACCCTCCCAAGGGGCGAGTACGCTGCGCAGCTCGGGTTCGACCATGTGCCAGTAGTCTCGAGCGATGGCGTCGTACCATTCAGCTTGGTGATACTCCATGCGCTCATCTTAATGACAATGGTTCTCATATGCTGAATAGTCACCCCATCTATAACGACGCCTCTCCGGGTACCCTGACAGGAAATTCTGGGCCGCCGTGCGGATCGTGGGACCCTGCTCGAGGGCGATAAAATCATCCTCCGCAAACCGCAGCCATGTCCAAACGCTGGAGTATCAACGACAGCCCCCTGACTGCGGATACTCCATCACGGCGAACGGCATGCTCATCGCCCACCTCACCACGTGGGACTGCGCATTGCTTTTGATGAGCTCGGCGCACACGGAACCGCAATCCATGTCTGGGAGTTCAACATCCGCGCCCTCCACGTCTATAAGCAGCTCGGCATGCTGTGTGAAGAACATGTCCATTGAGGCACGGCGTCCGCTGGGGTTCCGCCTGTACTGGCTGAGCGCGTTAAAGAATAACAGTGTGGGATGCTGTTTTCAGTTCACTGCAACTACTTGCAAATAGAACATGTCATGCACACTCAGGTATTACTTGGACAGTTCAGAGATTCATGACCAATGGCCCCCTCCTGTTACTAAGGCGTACACGTTGGCGACGAACAAACAAGATCGCTGTTCTTGAAAAAACCTCACATAGGGCCATTGCTACCAGCGCATTAGCCCAGGTAGTTTGAGAATGTAGTTGTAGCTTCAGGCTTATTTCCCCAATTGTCGGTGCTCCACCGTGGAGAGCATAGATACCGAAAACTAGACGTGAACTCATGCCAATAATCCAGAGAGTTGCAGCTGTAGGACTTGCTTTTGCGAAAATCATACCCTCCTGCCCGTAGACCAGTGTCAACAATCCGCACCCTATCCCCAGCAAAAGGCCACAAAGGCATAGGATCCCGACGAAGAAGATGTCTGATATGTGATTCGGAATTCGTCCGAAATAGTCGTAGACACCCCACAGGACCAGCCCGACGGGCCAGAGAAGACCGTGAACTGTGAGTTCGCGTCCCTTGAGTTGCCGCAGCACCAGGGCGATTAAACCGATGGAAATTACTCCTTCACTCAAACTCATATATCTTCCCTCCATTGTCTGCTGGCAACCTTCGACAACATAATGCATCTCTACAGATATATCTGTCAAGATTAATTTCTCTGTGTCAGAATTGTTTCAGCGAGGGAGGAAGAAATGAACGTGATTGAGCTCAATTCCCTAGCTCGAAAACTACGTGAGGTGGCACTAACCGCCAGCCAACATGAGGACGACGCAAAGCTTTCTATGGCACAGCTCATGGTGTTTGAGACCGTCGCACGCACTCCCCGAGTTTCAGTAAAAGAGATCACTGAGCAAACTGGGTTGGCACAAAGCTGGGTGTCAAAAATAGTCGCTGGACAATGCGAAGACGGAGTGTTCGTTCTCTCGCAAGACCCCGGAGATCGACGGAGAACCATAGTGTCTTTGTCCGACCAAGCTCAAAAGGCGACCTTCCGAGATCGCGGTGTCGTTGACATCGATGAGGCACTGACGTCCACGT
The DNA here is from genome assembly GCF_014522205.1 of Corynebacterium poyangense. Taxonomy (NCBI): domain Bacteria; kingdom Bacillati; phylum Actinomycetota; class Actinomycetes; order Mycobacteriales; family Corynebacteriaceae; genus Corynebacterium; species Corynebacterium poyangense. The sequence continues at coordinate 2,409,639 of NZ_CP046884.1, forward strand.
TTCCGCACCTGTCACCAGAAGCTGTCACGCAGGTGAAGGGTTTGCTCACTCAGCTACAACACGTGCTCCAGGATGACGAGAAGCATCCGTAACTTCTGGATCAGATTGCACCTTCCTCCGAAGCCGATTTTCCTTAAGTGATGGGGAGGGAACAAGAACGAGTACAATCGAAGTTGTGGCGTCATATCTATGCGCCATTCTGGCGCAACGATCGAGTCACCATTTCAGGTCAGCGGCGCCATACCCTTGCGGGGCAAAGCGATGCACTAGGGGCGTCGTTCCCATATCAAAAGGAAGCGCGACCACCTCGAGTACATTTTCGGGTGTTGAGTACTCGAGAAGTTCAGGAGAGGAAAGACTCCCCACCTCGCTCGGACCTTCCTGATCCAAGCTAAACAATAAATCTGCGGTGCGCTGCAATGATACTGAGGCGTAGCAGACTCCGTCACTTTGTTGATCTGGATGCAGCATGTGCAGTACTGACGCTGCGATGGCATACCCGGTTGCATAGTCCAACGCCTGCACGGGAAGCGCACCCGGTCGGCCCGACTCTCGATCCTCAAGCCGTGAAGCGATTCCACAGGCCACCTGCACAATACTGTCAAAACCTGACCAACTACCCCACGGTCCGTCCACATCCCATGCGCTTAACTGCACGCCAATCAACCCAGGAAATCTTTCAACGAGTTGGCTAATCCCACAGCCGAACTGCTCCAATGCTCCAGGGCGGTAGCCGCCTATGACAACATCCGCCTCAGCAGCCAGCTTCAGAACTCGTTCTCGCTGCGCTGGGGTGAACTGCACCCAAGGTTTTCCTCGGGTGACACCACCCTGTGGGTGTGCAAGCCAGGTGTCACGGGAGCGAACCGCGGCAACAACGGCACCCTGGCTGCGGGCAAGCGTCTCGGCTTCCAACGCTAAAGAACTCGCTAAGCCGCTTAGGGTTCTGTTGCTAGATGTGTGGGTTCGGTTTCAGCAAAAACGGGATCGATGAACTGTGCTACCAGAGCTACTTGTTCATCTAGTTGGGTTTCACATTTTTGTTCTAGGTGCTCTTTCCGACGCCAAGCAGCCCATTTTAGTTGCGCGATGTCTCCGTAGCCTGCAAGGTGTGGACCGACTGGTTCCAACACGACACCGCGGTACTGGGCAATAGCTTCGGCGGATCGTCGTAGCTCGGATGCATCAAATCCTTGACGGCATAGTTGCACAATATCGAGGTAATCACGCCATCTTGTGCTAGTGACACCTCGTTCGAGAATGGTGACAGTTTTCTCGGCAATTATTGTCTCCGCAGAGTATCCAAGCATTTTTATGGGATCACCGATTACTCGCTCGATGGTGATCCAGCGTGGATTTGGCACGATGGGGTCGCCGATAGACACATCCCACACAGACGTGCCTTGCCAAGGACCAATTGATGCCTTCACACGCACGCGGAAACCAGGATAATCAGCTGCATCACGAATGTTTTGGATGCGTATACTTTCTACATTGAACACAACCCCGTCGTGCGTCGGAATAGCTGCAAGGTGAGTTACTACCTGGCGGAGATGTTCCGGTGTGACATCAGCGCTGATCGCGTTCGCATCTGCGTCTCTGGTCGGGCGTCGCGCGCCGTATGCAGATAAGAGGATGCCACCTTTAAGAACAAAGTCCTGGCCGTGCTCGCTGCGGCTGAGGCGATCAAGAAAAGATTCAAGTAGGTGCCGAACAAGATACTCTTGAGTGGGGGTTGGATCCCCGGTGCGTTTAGCTACAGTTCTCGCTTTGATTTGCAGCGCCTTATATATCTTGACCTTCTGTCATGTCAGCATCTCGAGAGCACGCAGTAAAGGGGTTTTAGCTCGAGGAAGCTGAAGCCCGATCTGGATCAATCGGTTTGGTTTCCCGCCGCGTCGCAGCCACTCTTTCAGTGCATCGCGGGCAGTCTCGTAACCAACGTGCCCCCGTAAGCGGAAAGCATCAGCAATACACCGCTCCGGTGAATAGATTCCAATCCTTAGGTCACTACCCTCAATTGGTATCGTATCGCGACCGATATCAAACGTAGACGGGTCGAAATGGTGCCAAGTGATAGCTTGATCGGTCGCAGGGCTGCGAGAACCCCGAGGAATAGCCACGTCAAGAGTGTTGGGGATAGTGTCTACCAGGTCGTGGTACGAAAGTGCTGAGGTAAGACAGATACTTGACTCAGGACGACGTGTAGCAGCTTCAATCAGATCCCAGTCAGTAGCCGATTCCTGCGCGGGTAGGTAGATACCCCGCGCGATGCGGATGAGATTGCCCTTCTCAGTAGCCCGGTAAAGGCTGCTGCGTGAATAACCTGATCGGGCGGCTGTAGATGGTTGAACTGGTAGCAACGGGTCACCTCCACCTAAGTGAGATAAATCGTATACACATAATCATATCTAATGCCGTTTTGTTTCACTGCAGCCTGACTATCGTGAGCCCACAACACCCCCACTCTCACAAGGAAAAAGCCAGGATCCATGTATTCGAAGCTGACACGGTCTCCTCACTCAAGAGGTGAGGATATTGAAATTGAGTCAACGGATCCCATGAACGGAGAATGACAGGTTTAGCCGTCGCGCCACAGTTCACCAACCCCGAGCATGCGCAGTCCTCACCGCGGGAGAGTAAAAAGTCATCGGTTTAACTCAGCGGCAACTTTTCCAGCCAGATCTGGGGAGTACTTTCTCGAATCCGTAACCTTCAGACCATCTTTCATTCCCGAGTCACCGCATTAGCGCATTCCGCATGTGGCAAGGAAAAGTTGTATTAGATGACATGCCTCTCAACTCTTCACAGTAGGCAGGTCACGACCCGGAAGCCAGCTATCAAACGCCGGTGAATCCCCTACCACAGTTGCCAAATATCGCTCATTTCACTAATATGCATGACATGTCATGGATTACCGAATTTAGCGCCTCTATTAACCTCGATCACTCAGCCGATAAGATCGCCAACGTCATCCTCGATGCTGAGCGTCTTCCCACGTGGAATCCGGCATTCACCCATGTGGAACCGCAAAGAAACGACGGAAAATACCCTCTTGTAGTGCAGCGCATCTTGCGCGGAACTCTGGAATATTCGCGTATTGGAAAAGAAATTACATGTCACATCATGATTCCAGGGCTCACCGAGGAATCTACTTTCACATTGACCTCCAACGGAACCGGCACCACTGTGACTCATACAGTTCGCCAACGCGGCCGGCTATCAGCCATCATCGGAACCCATGAGGCATCTTTGGTGCCGAATAAACGTCTCACTAGGCTGGCTCATCTACTCAATTCCACCCGGCAGTAGCTATCCTGGCCCTAGCTAACCTGCCCATCGTTCCCGAGAAAAACCGAGAAAACCACATCGCAGATGAATGACCACCCAACAAGCAGCGCCGAAGTATTGCGCTACCTGATTTTGGCCTTGCAGCGGCAGGGCAACCGGGAGCTCAATAGTGCTTATGCCCCCCTTGGGCTTACCGCCTCTCAGGCAGAGGCAGTGGAAGTCATCGGCACGTTCGGCCCATTGAGCACCAAAGAGGTTGGCCAGCACCTCATCTGTGAATCCGGCAGCCCTAGCCGGTTGCTTTCCACTTTGGCTGCTAAGGGCCTCACCGTAACTGCCATATCCACCACTGACCGTCGCACTACCCTCCACGCCCTCACTTCCGCCGGTCGACAGACCTTAGCGAAGATACAAACCACCAAGAAAGTCTTTGAAACCAGGCTGGGCGAGCAACTAAAGGAGGCACAAGACACCTACCCAAATAACATCTTGGCCCAGCTGGCAAAGATGCTAAACGACCCTACTCTCCTTAGGGCGATGCACCGCAGATTCCCTCAGCACTTCCCGCCGCCCAAAAAATAGTCCGACGCATGAGGCAGTCTTTTGTATGCTCATCCTCTCTCCACAGCTTTAAGCGGCCAGGAACGAGGGAGTAATAAACAACTTCAAAACAACTCTAAACAACTATTCTGAGCTGCTAAAACAACCGAATTAGCGGGTAGTTTTTCGGCCAGTTGTTCCTTAAGTTGTTACAAAGTTGTTTAAAACAACTCTGCAACAACTAAGCCCCTGACATGAGCACCCTATCCCCGAAGGTGGGTGCCCGAAAAATTGCCCCGACGCCTAGTCGGAGCGACCATTCCCGGAGCGAATAAATACTCTTTTCGCTCCCTAATGGCGGATCCACGCGCCCTGGAGCTCTGGATTAGATGGAAAGATCAATCTCATCCCAGTCGTTGTGGGGTTCACATAGCCACGCCAGAGCTTGATGCCATTGCATGAGTTGAGCGTCTTTCCTGTCCGATATCGTGACCGGACGCTTGAAGATCCCAAAGCGTTTAGGCCGCATCCGTTCATGGATAGAAACCCATCGCAAGCTCCTGATGAACTCATATTTTTCGCAGAGCTCTTCTAGTGGGATAAATCCTTCAACAAATTCATATACTGCATCTTGTCCGTTCTCTAATGCCCACCCGGTAACTTCCTTATACTCGTCACCGACTTCACCTTCCGGCAGTTGCACCAGCCCAAAGGTATAGGCCAGCATAAGCGCTGATTGCCCTTCCCAAGCCAACTCCAGTGCAAGGGCCACGAGCCCTTGCACCTCATCGCTAGCGTCATTAAGGTTTAGTTGCTTATCAAGGGGCAGGCTAATTTCGCCACTTTCTACTAGATTCAAAAATTGAGTTTCATTCTCATTCAGGTTCTGAAAGGCGTCAGGCATACTCTCCTTTAACTGCGCCAAGGGGAGTTCCTCTCCTGACATGAGCTGAAGCCCTAGTTCAGAGAAAACCGCCAGGCTAAGGAAGCGCTGCGCTACCTCCCGAGGTTGCCGAGGGGAAATCTCAAATTCGCTGCGTACTGGAGGTAAAAACCCGGGAATTCGGGCCTTGAAATCCCGCTCAATCTCGGCGCGCACCCTCTTGGCTCGCGCTACGGCAGCGGGGTGGTAAGGCACCGGAGCATGGGCAAAAATCTCCTCACCATCGGGGTTGAGCAAGGCTCCGTCGGGTCGGAACCAGATGGCGTTGACCTGTTTAGCCCAATCCGCGAACTCCTCAATAGAGTCCACGTCAAAGACGTATTGCCGTTGGGTCTGCGAAATATGATTCATCACCGCCCACATCTGTGAGGTCATCTCTTCCCCGCCGACCTGCCAGACGAAAACTACAAAATCCTTGAGATGGTCTGGCATCTCTGGGTCATCAAGTCCACGCTGATGGTTATACGGCGCAGGGATCTCTTCACAAACTGTGGCGTATGCATTAAAGAACATGTCTTAGGATTATTCCAGACCTAAAACCAATTTGCCATCAAAATAACGACGCTCTTTAAATAAACCTAACTGCTCACCGAGCTATTTCATCAAGCCAAGACCAGAGGGGAACATTAGGGCACCAAGAAGGCTCGTCGTAGGCAGGTACCCCCGCACTGAAATAGCGATTCTCTATCCTGTCTCATCAAGTTTGATAGAACCTAGCCCTGCTGGCTTGTCCATTTTCTGCGCCAATAAGCAACCAATATTTAAGAAAAATGGCCATCCTTAAGGAAATATCCTAAGAAAAGGAAAAATCTGTTCATTCATAGAATGTTGAAAGATAGAAAGAAAACTCAGATGGTGGGTGTAGTCGAGCGCAATTCGTGGACGGAGATAGCCTTGCGACGCTCGATCTTAGGGTTTTACCGTACTTAAAAGGTGCTCGAAACCACTTGAACTCTTTAAGTAATTTCCTGTAGATGTGCCGGCTATTTTTCCTAATCCAACTCCAACTCCGGATCCTCGGCACGCGCCTGCTCATAAACTTCTTTGGCTGCAGAAAAGTTAATTGCGCCGATGATGAGCCCCGCCACTATGTCTGGCCAGGCACTCCACCACACCATGGTCAACACACCGGCTAGCAGGATGAGAATATTAGCTAGGACGTCATTGCGTGCCGCCAGCCAGGCGCCACAGACCAAGGCGGTTGAAGCTCCACGCAAACGCATGAGCAATAAAGCACAAAGCAGATTAAGGACCATGGCGAAAACAGCGGTACCGGACAGCGTTAATGGCTCTGGAGGATCGCCGCTTATGATCTTCAATGCGGCCGTTCCGCAAGCTGCTATCGCCGGAAGGAGAATCAGCCCGGCTAGTCCGAAGCTCGCTTTCCTGCGACTTGCCACCGACCACCCCAGCGCAGTGAGCACTAAAAGATTGATCAGGAAATCTTCCAAGAAATCCGCGGCATCGGCAAATAGGGCCGCAGAACCAATAACAGTGGCAATCGCTAATTCTAGAGCAAAGCCCAGCAAGTTAAGGCCGGCTACCCACGCAACAAGGCGTCGGGCATGGGAATCTAGAGTCGTAGAGCTAAACACCGAAATAGATTAACCCATAGCTCTACCATAGGTCCGACGCCCACCTGTTCCCTCCCCATCTGAAACCATGCCCTTAGCTATGATTTTCCTGTGCTCAGTGCAACAAATCTGGTGATGAGTTGATGCGCCGCCGTAGTCACTTCTGCCCAGTATTGCCGAGCCTGCTCAATTAGTTCGGCCTCACGTTCCGGGGATGCCCCTGGTAACAGATGAATATCTTCTTTGATCCACTGCTGAAGTCGGTTCAATCCAGCTTCGGGGTGAAATTGCACTCCCCAGGCACACGGCCCAACCCGAAATGCTTGAGGATAACGTGCTGATTTCGCTAGAAGCACCGCATCCTGAGGCAGTGGTGTTATACCGTCGCTATGATCTGAGGCCACCCATATCTGCTGTGGGAGGCCACAAAAAAGGGGATCTTTAGCAGCAGTTTCCGTGAGGGAAATCTGGGTTAGACCTAGTTCTGTTCCTGCGGAACTAGCAATAGCTACTCCGCCTCCAGCCGCAACGCTGAGCAGTTGTGCCCCTAAACAAATACCCAAAACAGGTATTTTCTTTTCTATTGCTATAGACAACAACTGCCGGGTACGGGGCAACCATGAATAGTCCTGATCCTGATAAGCATTCATTGCCCCGCCCAGAACAATCAAGGGTTCCTGGAGTATGTCAGGCAACCGCTGGCCGAGATAGGGCCGATAAACTGTAGCCCCAGGCGTCCACGACACTAATCTATCGAGGTCGGCCGATTCTTGGTGCTCAATAATTATCATAAAAAGTACTCTTTACGGTGAAACACGGCTTTATCCACATTCTGACTTTAGTCATTACGCGGTAATTATTCTTAGCACATCGGCTATTAGCGAAAACAAGAATTGATTAAGCTTTTCACTGAAACAGTGATAACAGCGGGAAAGAACCACTACTCTGCTATAATCTCTAAACCATCTTGTTAACACCATCATCAAATAATAGTAGGTAACCTTAATGTCTTTTCCGCCTCACTATGGAGACCGTCTCATTATCGACTCTGGTCTAGTGCAACTTGAGCTGTTCCACGACGGCATAGAGGAACAAGTAAAAGACCTTCTCCTGAATGCTGAGATTTTTCCTGATATCACTGCCCCCTATGTTTTCCCCTGGTACCGAGGCTTAAGAGCGTCGCCTAAAGACAATATTCAATCCTGTATTGAGTTCAATAAAGACATCATCAAGGATTCCACCACCTCCTCGTGGCGACTCCCGTTTTTTATTCGCTATCACGGCAACTTGATAGGAGGCCAGGAAATTCGTGGACATACCATCGGCACTAACCTCATCATGTCATCAGGATCCTGGCTAGACCTCAAATCCCAAGGCCAGGGTCTAGGTTCCACGGCGAGAAGGGTCGCTCTCACCTATGCCTTTAACCACCTCAACGTCTCCACAGCTTTTAGTTTTTGCTCCGCCGCCAACCATGCTTCGGCCCGAGTTTCTTTAGCCTGCGGCTACCAGGAGGTTTCTCCGCACAAAATTCCTCCGCTTCCCGGCGAACACCTCACCTCCGACATGCGAGCTTTCCGGCTCTGCCCGCAGTCCTTTCTTGCCAAGTCCACGACCATCTCCGTGACTCATTAGGAAATCACTCCAAAAAACGGCGAGGCTCCGGCTCTTTTTCCTGGCACGACTGCCCGACGCCAACAGCCTGCTGCCGCTTTACCCATTGAGATATGAGTAGCACCACTATTATGGGGTAACTATTGCCTAAAACACAGATAATGACTAATATCCATTAATTCAAACGTTTGCATTGTGGTCGGCAGCGCTGCCTCCTAGCACCTCACGTGAGAGCATTGCCCCACAACTAACCGATTAACTGGCTATATGTGTTCAGTGAAGGAGTGTAAGGAGATGCCTCAAAGGAGCACCCCTACTCTCAAAGAACTAGCGCGGTTGGCCGGTGTTTCGGTATCCACTATTTCTCGAGCACTCGCCAATAACCCAGCTATCGCCCCGGCCACGAGGGAAAAGATTCAGCGCTTAGCCAAGGAACAGGGATACCGTCCCAATGCCCAAGCTCGCGCTTTGCAAAGCCGAAGAAGTGGCAGTATCGGACTGATTGTGCCGAGTCTGGTCAACAGCTATTTCGCGACTATGGCCACCCAGGTCCAAGCTGAAGCAATGGCGCATGGGCTTAATACCCTGATTGTGAACGCTAACGAAAACCCCGACACCCTCAACGATCTTTTAGATAACCTCTCCCACCACCAAGTTGATGGCGTCCTCTGTGTTCCTTTAGAGGAATCTCGTGACCGCATTGAGCAATTAGCAAGCACCATTCCCGTGGTTCTTATTGACCGGGATTTGCCGGATTCACAACTCTATAGCGTGACCTCTGATCCCGCCCCCGGAATGCGATCCGCACTTAAACTCCTCAAGCACCATCACCTCCTCCCCCTTGGTTACCTGTCCGGCCCGATGAGCACCTCAACAGGCCGAGAGCGCCTCACAGTTTTTCAACAAGGGTGCGTCGACTATGAAATAGATGATCCTCGAATATTCCTCGGCGGATATGAACAACAACGCGGCCTAGAAGATGCCCTCACCCTACTCAAACAGGGCGTACGCACCCTCTTTGCCGGTGATTCCATGATGACCATTGGTGTCCTCCAGGCCTGTCACCGTCACCGGCTGAGAATTCCCCACGATGTCGCCGTAGTGGGGTTTGACCGTCACCCGGCTTTTGAACTCCAACAAGCCCCTATCACTGTCATCGATCAGCATGTGAGTGACATGGCTACCCTTGCGTTTCGCATCTTAATCGGAGTTATGGCAGATAATCCGCCAGATCAGCGTCGTACTTATATCAACACCACGTTAATAACTAGAGAATCTACCCAATGTTTATAAACGACCAGGAGGTGAAGAGTGGAAACCATCCTTGAACTGAAAAACGTCAGTAAATCATTTGGCCCAGTTCAGGTGATTAAAGATGTTTCGTTGAAAGTTCATCCTGGAAAGGTGCAAGCCTTACTGGGTGAAAACGGTGCCGGTAAATCCACTATCATCAAGATGATGGCCGGCGTTTACCAACCAGATTCGGGTGAAATTATTGTCGACGGCCAACCGGTCCGCTTTCCTAATACCAAGGAAGCGGAAAAATACGGCATCGCCACTATTTATCAGGAGCTGAACCTAGTCCCCAGTATGTCAGTGGCAGAAAATATCATGCTCGGGCGTACTCCTGCCACCGGCGGCCTGGTGAATTTCCCGGAGCTCAAGCGCCAGGCCCAGGAAGCACTTGACGTTATTGGACTAAAAGTTGGGCTCAATGACGTAGTTGGTGACCTCGGCATCGCCAAACAACAGCTCGTAGAAATAGCCAAGGCTTTGTCTATGAACGCCCGGCTTTTAATCCTTGATGAACCTACCGCGGCACTAACAAGCAAAGAAATAGATCAGCTCTTTCGCGTCATTGATCATCTCAAAACCCAAGGCGTAGGCATGGTGTTTATCTCGCACCATTTAGAAGAGATTGCCAGGATCGCGGATTCCGTCAGCGTACTTCGCGACGGCCAGTTCATCGCGGAGGTTCCAGCCACCACCCCCGAACGAGAATTCGTCAAACTCATGGTGGGAAGAGAAATTGATGAACAGTATCCCCGGGTCAAAGGCGACATTGGTGAACCAGTTCTCGAGGTTCACAACATCTCTCATGCCCAGCATTTTGAGAACATCTCTTTTCAGGTACATGCCGGGGAAATTCTCGGAATTGCGGGACTGGTAGGCGCCGGACGCACCGAAGTCATTCGTGCTATCGCCGGGGCAGATTCTTATGATTCAGGACGTATTGTGGTGCACGGTCACCTACTTCCCAAAGGCAATATCGCTGCTGCCATTAAGCGGGGAATAGGGCTTGTTCCGGAGGATCGGAAAAACCAAGGACTGATTCTTGATGCTCCGGTTTCTGACAATATTGGCCTTGCGACCTTGCATAGCTCCGGAAAGTGGGGACTCGCAGATCGCGGTGGGCAACGACGTCGGGCTAAAGGAGTGGCAGAAAAACTCAAGCTCAGGATGGCGTCTATTGACCAGCCGGTCCGGGATCTCTCTGGCGGTAACCAGCAAAAGGCCGTCTTTGGACGCTGGGTTATGGCCCAGTCCCAGGTTTTGTTATTAGATGAGCCCACCAGGGGTGTGGACGTAGGCGCCAAGGTCGAAATCTACAACATCATCAATCAGGTGACCGCTCAGGGCGGGGCGGTGGTGATGGTGTCTTCTGATTTGCCGGAAGTACTGGGAATGTCGGACCGCGTCCTCGTCATGTCCGGCGGCAAAATTGCCGGCGAACTTCCCCCTACTGCTTCTCAAGATGACGTGATGTCTCTGGCCGTGGCCAATGTGCCTGACAACGTCGCTACTGCTCCCACCCCGAACCTTCGCACCCTGGAGATTTAGTGCCATGACTACTCGTAAGTCCTCCTTCTCGATAAAAGAGTGGATGCTCAGCAATGGTGCCCTGGTCGGGCTGATTGCCTTAATCATCATCCTCGCTCTGGCCTCACCGGCTTTCTTGAGCTTCCACAACCTCATCAATGTGGGGGTCCAAGCCGCTACTGTCGCTATCCTCGCCTTTGGTATGACCTTCGTCATTGTCACTGGCGGTATCGACCTCTCAGTTGGTGCTGTCGCTGCACTCGGCGGAATGGTCGCCGCCTATAGTTGGGCTGAGCTCGGCTTACCCGGCTGGCTCACCCTCATTCTTGGGCTTCTCACCGGTCTCCTCGCTGGAGTTATCGCCGGATTATCTATCGCCTATGGCAAACTCCCAGCGTTCATTGCCACCCTTGCCCTTATGTCCATTGCCCGCGGGCTCACCCTGGTCATTTCCGAGGGATCCCCCGCAGCCAGCCCCAACGCCGTCAACTGGATGGGTACTGATCTCGGATTCCTCCCCATGCCCGTCATCATGATGTTCCTTGCTGGGCTCATTTCCTGGTTCATTCTTTCTAGAACAGTCCTCGGCCGATCCATGTACGCCATCGGCGGAAACTTCGACGCCGCCCGCCTATCCGGACTACCCGTCAAACGCATCCTCATCAGCGTATATGCCTTATCTGGTCTTTTTGCCGCCTGGGCCGGTCTGGTTATGACCGCGCGGTTATCTTCCGCCCAGCCCAACGCCGGCACCGGTTATGAACTCGACGCCATCGCCGCGGTCGTTATCGGCGGAGCTTCTCTCACCGGTGGACGCGGCGGTGCCTGGGGCACCTTCATCGGTGCGCTCCTTCTCGCGGTCATTCGAAATGGTTTAAACCTGCTGAATGTGTCTTCTTTCTGGCAGCAAATAGTCATCGGCATCGTCATCGCCGTTGCCGTCGGTTTTGATGTCATCCGCAATAAAACAATTGCCCAATAAAACCAAGGTGGTGTGTTCTTCCATGAAGAAATTGACTCAAGCACTGGCCACCACCCTGGTGGCCGGGTGTACTGGGGCGATGATCGCCGGATGTGGCGTCGAACCTTATTCTCATGATGAGATTACGCTGGCGCTATCCACCCAAACCAACCCCTTCTTCGTTCAGGTGCGTGATGGTGCCCGAGCCAAAGCTGAGGAGCTGGGGGTAACTATCAATGTCCAAGACGCCGGGGATGACGCCCTTAAACAAGCGGATCAACTCAATAACGCTATTGCCACCGCTCCCGGCGCGGTGCTAGTGAACCCGGTGGATTCTGACGCGGTCGGAAATTCCGTCGTCGCTCTCAACAAAGCCAATATCCCGGTTTTTGCCCTGGACCGTACAGCGAACGCCGGTAAACTCACGTCCTACGTTGCCAGCGATAACATCTCTGGCGGAAAGCAAGCTGCCGACGCGATGGCCCAGGCAATCGGCGGAAAAGGCAAAATCCTCATTTTGCAAGGAACACCGGGAACCTCAGCTTCTCGGGACCGAGGACAAGGGTTCCGGGAGCAACTTGCCTACTATCCCGGGATCACTATTGCTGCCGAACAAACCGCCGGTTTTGATCGCACCAAAGGCTTAGATGTGGCCACGAACCTCTTACAGTCCAATCCAGATGTGGTGGGGATTTTCGCCGAAAATGATGAAATGGCACTAGGAGCAATTGAAGCTGCCGGCGGACGCGCCGGAAAAGACATTGCCATCATCGGCTTCGACGGCACTGCGGAGGGTCTCACCGCGGTTCATGCCGGAAGCATGACAGCCACCATTGCTCAACAACCAAGAGAGCTGGGCGCTACTGCTGTAGCTCAAGCTCAGTTACTCCTGAGTGGACAAGAAGTTCCAGGGGTGGTTCCCGTTCCAGTGGTGACAGTAGACCAGCGCAATATTGCTGAATTTTATCAAGAAGAACGGCACAACTAGGAGCAAATCATGAGGAAACAGGGAATCCTCAATTCCCAACTTGCTGGACTGATTGCCCGCCTCGGCCACACCGACACGGTTGTCGTCGCTGACTGTGGTCTCCCCATTCCCTCCCATGTCCCGGTGGTAGACCTCGCCCTGGTTTTTGGCGTACCACGTTTTCACGAAGTGTGGCAGGCGCTCATCGGAGAGTTAGAGATCGAAGCCATCACCATAGCGCAGGAAACTCCAGCAACGCTTCGGGAATTAATAATGCTCGACGCAACCCCGGTCCAAGAAGTCAGCCATGAGGAATTAAAAAAGCGATCCTCTAACGCATCCTTTGTGGTGCGGACTGGGGAAACTACCCCGTACGCCAATGCAATTATCCACTGTGGGGTGCCGTTTTAAAGATATTCGGTCCCCTGATCCCGCAGCAGAACCAGTAGCGGCCTATACTCAGGTTCGATAACTCTCAATGACCCATAAAGATCTATCAATCACTAGGAAAATAAGGTTTCAGGAGATTGAACTTGTCCTCTCGCCCAGCCGCTGCCGGGCTTAACCCCACTACACCGTCCCTCGCTGTTCCCCAGCGTCTTTGGCGGCTATTGGGACCGGCTTTTGTCGCTGCCGTTGCCTACGTCGATCCAGGAAATGTTGCCGCCAATATCACCGCCGGAGCCCGCTACGGCTACCTCCTAGTGTGGGTCTTGGTGGTAGCTAACCTCATTGCGGTGGTGGTGCAATACCAAAGCGCAAAACTAGGCATCGTAGCCGGGAAATCCTTACCTGAGTTACTCGGTGAACGGCTCCCAACCGCACAACGAATCAGCATGTGGGCCCAAGCGGAAATAGTAGCCGCCGCCACCGACATCGCTGAATTAATCGGCGGCGCCATCGCCTTAAATCTCTTATTCGGGATCCCTCTTTTTCTTGGTGGAGTCATCGTTGCCGTCGTGTCTCTGCTTCTGCTCCTCATCCAGAACTACCGCTACCAACGGGCCTTTGAATCCACCATCATCGGCCTCCTTGTCCTCATAACAGCCGGTTTCATGGCGGGATTATTCTTTTCTCCCCCCTCACCCTCCGGAATAGCTCACGGACTCATCCCTGGCTTTGCGGGAACAGACTCCGTCCTCATCGCTGCGTCCATGCTCGGGGCCACCGTCATGCCCCACGCAATTTATCTCCACTCCTCCCTCGTAATTCACCGCCACGGCACCACCGGCTCCTCAGGAACCGAGTACCGGATTAGCCCTAAACGGCTCCTCCGGGCTTCCCGATGGGATGTGGTCTGGGCTCTGCTCCTTGCTGGTGCAGTCAACATCGGTCTTCTCCTTCTTGCCGCCTCCGCACTAGGCGGGCAGGACAACACCGACACCATCGACGGTGCCCACGCCGCCATCGAATCCACCCTAGGCCACAGCGTCGGCATCATTTTTGCCATCGGACTTTTAGCCTCTGGTCTGGCCTCTACCTCAGTAGGCGCTTATGCAGGCTCAGAGATTATGAAGGGTCTACTCCATATCCGCATTCCAGTTAGCGCCCGACGCCTAATCACCGTCATTCCTGGCCTTGCGCTCTTATGGTGGGGCGTGGAACCCACCTGGGCGTTAGTCATTTCCCAGGTTGTGCTCTCCTTTGGCATCCCCCTAGCGATCCTCCCCTTGTTCCGCTATACAGCTAACCCCACTATCATGGGCGAATTCGTAGACTCACCTTTCAAGAAACTCACTACCTTGGTCATTGCGCTATTCATTGTGGGGCTTAATGCGCTTCTTCTGGTGCTCACCTTTACTGGGGTCGGGGTATAGCAGCGCTGACACTATCAGAGCACTGAGAGGGTTTCAGCGGTTTTATTCCTCTCCGATTTCGTCTGCCCTCGTCCCCAAAGCGTGAAGCGTGAGCGATTACTGAATACTTCCATCAGGACCCGTCGCGCTGGTTCTTCCACCAAGATATAGCTAGCGGCGGCAACCACAAGGGAGACGGCGGTTGAGGCCACAAGGATGATGAGGAAATCCGTCCAGGAACCGCTGAAGTAGGGGATCCCCAAAACCGGGAAGATTACCTCCAAGATGGCGACGTGCCAGAGGAAAAAGCCGTAGCTCCAGCGACCGCAAGCCTGGAAAAGTTCCGAGCTCAACAGTCGGGAGGGGGGCCCAATCAGGTAGGGAACTATGATGAGGAACGCAAAAAGCGCGCCGGCCAGAATGCGTCGGTTAAATTCCCCGGCACTGGGATGTTCTAAACCGAGGGGGCTAAACCATTCCTGTCCCGCAGCCCAGAGGACCACGATGGCTAGCGCCCAGGCGCCAGGTCGCAGCAGAGGCGAACGGGCTAGGGGGAGGCGTTGAAGAAAAGGTTCGGCTTCCGCGCACACGATTCCGACGGCAAACCACAGCGCCCAAGAAAGCGGGAATAGCTGCAGATTAACTGGGGCCCAGGCGGCCCCTTCCCAGAGCCAGGGCCAGGCTAAACCTCCAGCCACCAGAGCTAGGACGGTGAGGATTCGCCATCGCTTGGGAAGCAGGAGGATCAGGGGCAAGATGAGATAAAAGGCCACTTCCACGCAGAGTGACCACAGGTGCGTTAATCCTGCCACAAGTCCGTGCGGAACATAGATTTGGGTGAGGGTGAGCGTGGCGATGATCTGAGTGACAGAGGCTCCCATGAAAAGCAGAACCACCACACAGAGGCAAAGGTAAGCGGGGAGAATCCGTACCGCGCGTTTGAGGTAGTAGTGGCCGAAGCGGGAATCATTACGGTGCCGTCGCCACAGCAAATAGGCAGAAAGGGCAAAAAATACAGCCACAAAGAAATCACAGCGGGCGAGGATGGCGCCCGGGGTGGTGGCGGGATCGATTCCCACTTGGAAGGCGACGTGGGTGAGCAAAATCCCCCACGCTGCAATGGCTCTGAGGCCCTGCAACATGGGAAGAAAGCTAGTTGCGTAGGATGATTCCATGGGCAACGTAGGCAGCTCCCTTCATGTCATGATGTTGCTCTGAGCCTACCTGGAGGAGAACCCTGTGCCCGGAACCACCGCCCAAGGCGCAAGTTTAAGGCGCCGGATGTTCGGAGATCGACGCCTCAGGCGCACCCTGTTATCCCTACTGATAACGATAATTCTGCTTTTCCTCATCGGCTCCGTAGGCCCGCGACTGCTCATCTTCTTCACCCGCCCTATCCCGCTGGATCAGGATTATTCCTTTAGCACTACCCCGGTAACCGGAATTGTCGCTGGCCAACCTCATAGCATTAGCTCTACCTTGACGGTGCATACTGCTGCCGGATCTAAATCTAAATACACCCAGGTCAGCACCCAAAGAACCATTGAGGCCGACGGCTCTCCGATACTCCAGCTTGAGGACCAGGTTGACCTTATCCGTAGCTCAGCTTTTCCAACGCCCGAGCCCACGAGCCACACAAGTCTAGTGCTACCGACTGCGGGTATCACCTTAAGCAGTGAGAATTTCATTCGCGAGGGGTTGCAGTACTTCATGCCCTCAAGCACAGAACGACGTTCCTTTAATTACTTTGATCCCCTTACCCAACGTCCCACCCCACTGGATTATGTGGATAAAGATCAGCACGCAGGGCTTCGCGCCTACCTCTTCCAACAAGATGTGGAACCGGTGGATCTGGTGGAATCTGCTATTCGCTCTCACACCCAGCCCACCAAAGAAGGAGACGTTATTACCGAGGACCAGCGGCCGCACCTTTCTCAGTTAGATCCGCAGCTGCAACAAGACATCCTCAAGTTGAGTCGAACCGAGGTGACGTCGAACCTCTATCACGCAGACGAACTTCAACACCGTGGTTTATCGGCAGATTCTGCTCTTACCGTTCACCCCTATTACACGGTGGATCGCAAAGTATGGGTGGAGCCACGATCCGGCAAAATTGTTGATGTATCTGAAAACGTGCTCATAGTGTTAGCTAATTCTGACGACTCCGCCGCCCAGGACGCCCAAGCCTGGCGGGCAGGAAAAACTATAAATCCGGCGCGGGTGGTGTTTTCCGCCCCCTTGCACTGGGATGAGCACACTGTGTCCCAGCAAGCTCAGCTTGCGGCGGACCGGGTACACACCCTGAGAATTTTGCAATGGGTAGCGGTGCTGAGCACCACGGCCATGGTGATCTGCGGAATCGCTATGGTGGTGGTTCGGGTGAAAGGGCACTAATAGTGCTGCGTCCGCACTGGACCACGATGGCGCTAGGTGCCTGGTGCGCAATGGTGATCACTGCATTGCTTTTGCCACTTGCTCATCCTGGCCCGCTAACGCTACGCGACATGGTAGTGCTCCCCCACCCTGCCCTATCGCCCGGCGCCTTGGGTTGGGGGGATCTTCCCGCTCGTAACTCTCCCCAAGATGGGGTTTTAGCTTTAGCCGGAATGGTCCTTGACGCCAGCTATTGTGCCCGCGCAGCTATTCTTCTTTCCGCCCTAGCCGCCACCGCAGGGGCTCTCGCCATTGCCGGGGGACGCCGCCGTCCCTTTTCCTCAGCAGCAGCGGTTTTCATGGCCTTATGGAACCCCTTCATCATTGAACGACTTCTCCAAGGCCACTGGTCTCTTGTCATTGGAGTATGGCTACTCATCCCGCTCACCTGGGCAGGTCTAAACGGCCGCACCCGGCTCCAAGCACTCTGTCTCTGGGCGGCATCACTGACTCCCACCGGCGCCGTTTTTGGACTCATCACCGGGCTGATCACCGCGCGCCGTCGCTTAGTCGTGTTCTTCTGGGGACTTCTGTGTTGTCTGCCGTGGCTCGTCCCCGCCTTATTGGCTGCCCTGCACCAATCTTCTTCTGCGCTAGTCACCTCCGCTTCAGCGAACGTTTTTAGCCCCCGCGCAGAAGCTTTAAGCGGCACCGTGGGAACATTGCTGGGGTTAGGCGGTATCTGGAATAGCTCCGCTGTGCCTGCCTCCCGAGAAGCTGGCTTTTCCCTGGTTGGAGCACTATTAGGACTAGTGATCTTAAGCTATGCCCGATCCTGCCCGCGGTCTATTCATCTACTTCTTGCCCTGGGTGTCGGTGGGGCTTTCCTCGCCTGGATAGTCCCCCAACCTCTCTCCTGGGCCGTGTCCACTATTCCCGGCGCGGGACTGTTCCGCGACTCTCAGAAGCTACTCGGCCTAGCACTACCCGGCTATGTGTGGGTGTGCGCCCGGATCAAACGCCGCACTGTAGCTGCGGCCCTGATCCCGCTGATATTTTTCGCTATGCCCGACGCCCCCCTCGCGCTCAAAGAACTCACCCCCAATAATCCTCCGGTAGTGATTGACGGCAGCTTTGCCCAAGGAAAAGAAGTGCTTATTCCTGAGATTGGTGCAGTAACCACCATTAATGGCACACCGATGGTGCAGCCGTGGTCTAAAGCAGTAGCTTTGGTTGAACCAGGACAACTCCAGGTGGATGGGATAATAACTGATTCTGCTAATCCGCGTTACCTGGCTGCCATGGACGCCTGGGAGAACAAAGATATGCCCGCGCTGGAACAACTTGGAATAGGAATAGTTGCAAATAGCCACGGTGAGGTCCTGGCCGCCACCCCGGCAGCTAAACCCTCACTCATTACCGGACTTAGTATTCACCTCTTTTGGCTTGCTCTGCCACTACTTTTGCTATGGCCTGCCCGGTGGCTTCCCAGGAGAATTGCTGAGCAAAAACCTGCGCTTGACACCCCAACTCAGACCGGCGCTGCGGATTCTGCCACAAACTAAGCACATAGTCCCGAAACTGCGACGGGGAATGAGCAAGTAACCCGGTTTCTCCGTGGATGATGGAGTCTTGTAACCCGCCGGAGCTGACATATCCCACCGTAGGGGTGGCATGTTGGGCAGCTTCAATAACCGCCAAACCCCACCCTTCTTTACGGGAGGGCATGAGGTGAATATCCGCCCGTTCCAGCAGCGCATGTTTTATCGCTTCACTGCACTGACCATGGAAACTAATCCGATCTTCAACCCCGCTGCGCCGGGCATATTCTTTGAGATTTTCTGCCCACCATCCGCTACCAACAATATCCAGGTGACAATCCGGCACGGTGGCAACCAGATCAATTGCTTGCTCAATATGCTTATGCGGAACTAGGCGAGAAAGCGTCATGAGGTGCGTGGCCGAGAGCCGATTGAGGTGCGGAATATCGCTGGGCAGCGGATCCACCCCATTGCGGATAATCCGGATCTGTTCCGGCTGAACCCCTAGCTGAACTAATTCCTCTGCTGATGGCTGAGACACGGTGATATATTGGGAGTGGCGATACACTCTGGGTGCAACCCGGGATTCTAGAAACCACCCCAGGCGGGCGATGAAAGGGCCTGCAACTGGCCATTGTTCTCGGTGACAGTGATGAGTCAGGAGGATGGTGGGCCGGCCGGAAAATATTTTGGCAAAAAAGGGGATTCCGTTTTGGGTGTCGATGACAACGTCTACGTCGGCTAGTGGGCCGAAGCCTAGCCGGCCCCGAAGCATCCGCCACCAGGCGCGAGGATAGACAGTGAATTTTCCACCCGCCCGGAGATAGCGAATTCCCTTGCGACGGCTCCTAGCCGGGGCGTCAGTGTAGGCACTGGTTTGGTAAACCACCTCGTTTCCTTGCTGTGCGAGGTATTCCCCGACGCGCTCTAGGTATTGTTCACTGCCTCCCCCCTGGGGATGGGTGCTGTCACGCCAACAGAGCAAAAGGATCTTCATCAATCCTCAACACTATCCTTGGTACTGCTATGAAAGAACTTCGCCACCATGCAACGCTGCGACGCTCCTGGAAACTTCTTTCCGCGTTTCGGTACGAGCAGTCAGAACCAGACCGCTTCTACCAGCCGCTAGCAGCAGATACCGCGCAGCTCATTGAGGATGTGGTGGGGGATCTTCGCCATAAAACAGTCCTCGATATTGGTGGCGGTCCAGGCTATTTCCACCGCGAGTTTGCCGCTAGAGGAGCCAGATATATTGGCGTCGAACCTGATGTGGGAGAAATGGCAGCCGCCGGAATTACCATCCCCCACGCCATTCGCGCCGATGGGATGAACCTCCCCATCAAAGATGAGGCTGCCGACGTGGTGTATTCCAGCAACGTCGCCGAACATGTTCCCTTCCCCTGGCGCATGGCTGAAGAGATGCTTCGCGTCACCCGCCCCGGCGGGGTGATGATTTTTAGTTACACCATTTGGTTGGGCCCTTTTGGTGGACACGAAACCGGATTATGGCAACACTACCTTGGTGGCGACTTCGCCCGGGATCATTATATTCGCCGCCACGGACACCCACCGAAAAATTCCTTCGGTACCTCCTTATTCAATGTGTCCTGCGCTGAGGGGTTACGTTGGGCCCGCCAGCGGTCCGACGCCCACCTACTGCTCGCTTTTCCTCGCTATCATCCCTGGTGGGGGTGGTGGATGGTGCATATTCCTGGGCTTCGGGAGTTTCTGGTCAGCAACCTTGTTTTGGTTCTACTCAAGAAATAATCACTGATGGTGAAATTAGCCCCAGGGGACAGCTCCCCTTAGCAAAAATACCTATTTCCAGGGAGTTCCGATATATCTAAATTGTTGTAAGCGTCCTTTTTCATCTACCATTTTCACCGAGTGCACGTGTGCAACGTGAACATCTCGCCGAAAATATTAATTTTGTTCAAGGAGAAGCTGGGGTCTTTTAGCCGGAGATTTAGCCGATTTTGGTCCTTTTCTGGCTAAGAATCAATATGGCAGTCACTAATCGACGTTTTGTTGCAAAAACCCCAAATACTTTGTTGGGGATTATTCCCTTGGGCCATGAAGAGCGTGGTGTTCCCATTGGAGCAATTGCCGGTGTGACTTCCTCGCTGTCTGTCAAGGCCGTTCGGCTTATCATTGGTATTCTCCTAGTTATCTTTGCTCTCATCGTTATTTTCGACGCCCCTAAAGCAGGCGTAGGATTCCTCCTCTTCCTTCTTTTGTTAATTGGTTTAGCAATTGCTGCTAGCGGTATTGTGGGCAGCCTGAAAATCACTAATAGCGGAGGTGCAGTCAGCGAATTCTCCGTCTCAGTATTGGAGCAGACTAAATTAGAGCAATTTGCCAATAAGCTCAATGAGTACCTCTACTCCGCGAGCCCTGCCAGCCAAAGCTGGAAACGGGCAGAAATGATGGGTAATACGGGAAACCCCTATCAGCAAATGCCACAGCAGCCTTATTCACAACCCCCGCAAGGTTTCCACGACCAGAACTACCCTCAGCAAGGCTATCCGCAACAACCCGGTTTCCCGCAGAATTATCCGCAGCCTGGCTACCCCCAACGCTCTAGCGAGCAGCCCCAGCAGCCGTTGAACCCGTTCCGTGAACCTCATCAGGATCCTTCTTCTGATAATTCCGAAGGTAAAAACAATAACTAACCCTGTGAGGAAGGGATGGCACTCTAGCGCCCTTCCAACCGGGCTCGATCATCCCTGTGGGGGCTTCACCCTAGGCGCTTACGTGCTCGCTAACCACACTCGAGTCTCATAACCACGCAGTGGTGACTCCGGTGTGGTTTTTTCCTTATCTTCATAGTTCGAAAGAATAAGTCGATAACCAGGGTTAGAATCTACGGCAACGGAGCGCTCATGTTCGGTGAAATTAGACGTCACAAGAAGGGTGTCCGTCTTCGTTCTACGAAGATAAGAGAAGGTGTACGGGTCATCTGGACTCAGAAGCTGAAAATCTCCATCAATAATGACCGGGTACTTCTTCCTTAACTCAATGAGCCGTTGATAGTACTGGTACACCCCACGTGGATCGGCTACGTCCCGCTCCGCATTAAGCTCCCGATAGTTGGGGTTGATCTTGAGCCACGGGGTTCCGGTACTAAATCCCGCATTCTTGGTGGCCGACCATTGCATCGGGGTACGGGCGTTATCTCGCCCGCGGGCGTGAATATAATGCATCATCTGCTCATGGCTAAAGATCTTTGCCTTATCCACATACTGAGCATAGGCATTGCGCTGTTCAATATCGTCATAATCAGATAGCTCTGGAAAAGCGACGTTCGTCATGCCAATTTCTTCCCCCTGGTAGATGTAGGGGGTTCCGCACATCATATGCAAGGTAGTGGCCAACATTGTGGCGGAAGTTACTCGCCACTGGGGACTGTCATCACCGAATCGTGACACTACCCGGGGTTGATCATGATTATTCCAATACAGCGAATTCCATGCTTTTCCGGCTAACCCTTCTTGCCAGTGAGCTAGGTTCTGCTTCAGGGTAGGGACATCAACTTTTCCGTCCCACCATTTGCCGTAACCGTCAGGATTGCCGTCCAGCATCATATGTTCAAAGGTAAACACCATATTCAACTCACCGCGGTTAAACCCAGCGTAGGCTAAACCATCAGCCACAGTGGTATCCGGGGTTTCTCCTACCGTCAACGTGGAATAATCATCTAGCACCTCGCGTCGCATTTCCCGGAGAAACTCATGAACTCGAGGACCATTAGCTATCAGATAAAGCGAGGATTCCCGACCACCGGCGGTGACTCGAGGATCATCGGGAAATTCGGGGTCTTTACTAATGGCGTTGATGACGTCCATCCGGAAACCGGAGACTCCCCGATCTAGCCAAAAACGCATGAGATCATAGACTTCGGCGCGGACTTTCGGGTTGTCCCAATTGAGGTCTGGTTGTTTGGTGGAAAAGAGGTGCAGGTAGAACTGCTGAGTGGGTTCATCCCATTCCCACGCCGATGGGGAAAAACAAGAGATCCAATTATTCGGCGGGATGGGTTTCCCCTCAGTGGTGTAGCCGGATGGGTCGCGCCAAATATAGTAATCCCGATAGGGATTATCACGGGAAGATCGTGATTGCTGGAACCATTCGTGTTCATCAGAGGTGTGATTCACCACTAAATCCATAATGATGCGCAGCCCGCGTTTTTGTGCTTCATGCACTAAACGGTCAAAATCATCAAGGGTACCGAACTCCGCCATGATCGCGCGATAATCAGAGATGTCATAGCCATTATCATCATTGGGCGAAGCATAAATAGGTGACAACCATATATCTGTGACGCCTAAGTCAGCTATATAATCTAGGTGCTGGATAATTCCCGGTAAATCACCCACGCCATCTCCATTAGAATCAGCGAAACTGCGTGGATAAATTTGATAAACAACGGAACGACGAAAATCAATATCCTGGGTCATGGAATCTCCACTACTATTCCGGAATGGTCAGAAACTGCTTCATCAGTATTGTCCTGAAAAACTACTTGGTAGCTTGAGACCGAGAGGTCGTCAGATATAAATACAAAATCAATTCTGAGGTTGTCTGCAACGTTCTCCCATCCGTCAATAACCCGATGCACGGTGCACTCCCCTTCGGTGTAGTGAGCACACCGAAAACTGTCTCGCCAACCGTCATTGAGCACCAACGAATAGCCTTCCCCATCTCGATTCGCGGGATTATTGAAGTCTCCAGCGATGATCACCGGGGCCTGAGCACGCAGATCCTCTAGTTGCGGTTTGAGTTGGCCCCATTCTTCCCGAAAGGCTGGCCACCAAGAAAAATGTGAACTTAAGATCCATCGTCCAGCAATGTGAGCAGCTAAGGAACGACGACGCCGATGATCAGTCCATGGATAGTCTCCACCATGATCGAGTTCACGGCACTCTATCATCCCGATGCGGCTTAACACCGCAACGCCTTCGTCGTACCTATCGAAGCCACGATGTGTACCCAGCCAGGCCCATGTCCAAGATATCTGGGGATCACCTAGTTGGCAGAGCGCTAAAACCAATAATCGAGCAAAATTATCGTGATGGATTTTTCGCCCAAAACTTTCCTTCAATCCTAAGGGGTGCTCATCGCGTGGGGTAGCAGGGAATTGGTTGACTTCTTGAAGAACCACAACATCCACGTTCTCCTGCAGGATTTCTTTGGCCAAGGCATAAAGCTTAGGGATTTGATGAACCTCAAGCCAGGAATGAGTATTGAGCGTCAATAGCTTCATGAAAACCATGCTAAACCCGAATAGGAATTAACCCTCACCAAAAGCGGGAGTTAAAAAATACTAATTTTGGAAAATGATACAAGTTGCGAACTTTAGTACAACTTGCCCTAAATAGGTCCCCAAGGAAGAAAGCCAGCTTTAAAGTCAAATCAGATCACATTCATTCCTGAAGAATTAAAGGAATCACAACCATGATGGAGAAAATTCAGCGCTTCGGCAGCGCAATGCTGGCCCCTGTTCTGATTTTCGCGGTCGCCGGGTTGGCCGTAGGTCTCTCAGTCATCGCACTCAATGCAGACCTGGTAGGCGGTATCGCAGAAGAAGGAACATGGTGGTTTAGCTTCTGGACAGTGTGGCAATCCGGCGCATGGACCATTTTCAATCAAATGGAGATCCTCTTCGTGCTGGGGCTACCTATTGCTTTGGCTAAAAAAGCGCAGGGGCGCGCGGTCCTTGAGGCCGGAATGGTCTACCTCACTTTCCAGTATTTTGTTTCTTCTCTCCTCGAACTCTTTGGTGACACATTCGGAGTGGATTTCTCCGCTGATCCAGGCGGTAGCTCAGGCTTGAAATTAGTAGCCGGCATCAAAACCCTTGATACCGGCATCCTGGGTGCCATTATTATCTCCGCGATCGTGGTGTGGGCACATAATCGCTGGTTCGAGAAAAAATTGCCGGACTTCCTAGGAATTTTCCAAGGCACCCAATTTGTCTACGGGGCCTGCTTCCTCTTAATGCTTCCTTTCGCCCTGCTGACGTGTTTTGTCTGGCCTATTTTCCAGCACGGCATTGCTAGTATGCAGGGATTCTTCGTAGAGTCCGGGGTCATTGGCGTCGCCATATATACCACCTTAGAACGCCTCCTCATTCCCACCGGTCTTCATCACTTCGTCTACACTCCTTTCGTTTTCGGCCCAGCCGTCTACCCTGACGGAATTCAGCGCACCTGGATTGATAACCTCAGCACGTTCGCTAATTCAGATCAAGATCTGCGCACCCTATTCCCTGGTGGCGGCTTCGCATTACATGGCAACTCCAAAGTCTTCGGCGCCATTGGCATTTGCTTGGCTTTTTACAGCACAGCTTTTAAGGAACGACGTAAAGAGGTCCTTTCCTTACTCATCCCGGTCTGTCTCACGGCCGTCCTCATTGGCATTACCGAACCTTTGGAATTCACCTTCCTCTTCGCCGCCCCGCTACTCTTTGTGCTTCATGCCATCCTCGCCGGGTTAATGTCCTCAACGATGTACGCATTTGGGGTATCCGGCAACTTTGGCGGTGGGCTTATTGATTTCTTGTTCCAAAACTGGATCCCCTTATGGTCCAGTCACTACACCACCTACCTCATCCAAATCTTCATTGGTTTGAGTTTTACGGTGATCTACTTCCTACTGTTTAGGTTCCTCATCCTCAAACTCAATCTCAAGACCCCTGGCCGAGAAGACGAGGGCAAGGATATTCATCTCTACTCCAAGAAAGAGTATCGGGAGCGTAAGAAGCAGGCCACAATCGGTTCCACCACAGCAGCTGCGGAAAACAACACTGCTGACGGGGAGGAAGAAGATGATTCCTATGCTCACCGGGCCCGCGGTTTCCTCAGGCTGCTGGGAGGTCAAGACAATATCGCTAGCGTGACCAATTGTGCTACCCGGCTACGGGTTACCGTCCATGATGAAACGCTTGTGTCCACTTCCGATGGAGAGTTTAAAGAAGCCGGGGCCCTGGGAATTGTCCGAAAGGGATCGTCTTACCAAGTCATTGTGGGCATGGATGTGCCACAAGTCCGAGACCGCTTTGAGGAACTCCTCCACACCACAACGCCGGAATCTGCCTCATCATAGCTATACCTCTCCGCGTATCCATATTCTCCGACTATCCTCGGACGATATGGATCTTGTGGAACATGCCTGCGCAACTGGAACCTTTGCTGAGCTCAGTACCACCGAACGAACCATCTTGACCTACCTCGTCAATCACGAAGATGAAGTCATTAACTCCACCCTCTCCGCTATCGCTCGGGAAACATTTAGCTCAACTACTAGCGTTATCAGACTGTCCAAAAAATTGGGTTTCGCAGGTTTTTCGGAACTCAAATTCTTCATCAAGAACTCACGCCAAGGCCATTCCTTTAATTCTCAAGATCTTCTTGAGGGAGTTCGGGCAGATACTATGAATAGCATTGATACCCTCCTGAACTCTCCGGAATTCTCTACCCCAATTAATATTATTCACAAAGCTAGGGTGATCTATCTCTGCGCTACCGGATATTCCCAACGGCTAGCCGCCAAAGAACTCATGAAAGCCCTTCTTAATTACGGGTATTTCTGTGTTCTTATCCCTTCTCATTTAGAACTGGAAAATGGTTTAGGCGCTATCCAAAAAGAGGACGTGGTCATGATCCTCAGCCTCTCTGGTGCCACCCCCGGCTATGAGAATATCCTGACAAAACTCAAAGCCCGAGGGGTGAAGATTATCTGTCTTGCAGCACACACTAACGGGTACATCGCCGAAGCCAGTGACCATTTACTCACATATCAGTCCACACCCATTCCCGTGTCACCACGCTCCAAAGATTTTGTTAGCCTCATTGGGCTTCATATTCTAGTGGACTTTATTATCAGAAAACTTTTAATTCAAAAAATGGAAAATAATGAAAATTCTTACTAGCCCTCAAAAAATCTCCACTATTCTTTTTTGGTACTGGTTACTTTCCGCTCTTGCTTTTCTTGCTCTCCGTACTTTAGGTCTCCGAAATAATTCGAATAATTTTCAGGATTTATCTACAGATCCAGGACTCACAATAGCTTTCACCCTTGCCTGTCTCTCCCTTATTGTGGCAGTTTTCTTAAAATCGCTCACATCCCAGGGGTTTTCTCCACTCCTAAGAATTTTCCTTCCAGTGATCTTTATCCAACAGATTCTTCTCTGGAACTTCCCCGGAGCCGCTGGCGTGGGATTATTGTGGTGGAATAGGCCCCGGTGGCCGCAACCCCTTCATCACCAGATATCAACCTGGGTTTTCTACCCTGCCCTCGCGCTGATCATCGCCGCTTCACTACTGATGTGGATAGTCCAGGTGAGCTAACACAGCTCGGTCTCACACCGTGACCCCCAAGGCCATACTCGCTTTATAGTTCATCACGTTCTTCTTGATTCCAGTCTTGACTTTCGAATAAGTCCCTAAAAGGGCCCGCTTGGTTTTTCAGTTCTTCGAAGTCCCCGCTTTGGGCAAGCGCGCCATTTTCAAGGAGATAGATTGTATCTGCGTAGCGTAGCGTCCAAGCACGGTGGCTCACCAACAAGACGCTACGCTTGGGGGTTTCAGCTTTGAGCATACGGAACAGTTTGCTTTCGCTTTCAGCATCTACCGAAGACGTCGGTTCATCCAGCACAAGAAGTTTGGCGTCACTGAGTAACGTGCGGGCTAAGGCCAGTCGTTGCCATTGACCACCGGAAAGATCTGTACCGTCCCACTGTTCACCTAGCTGGGTATCTAGCCCGTGCGATAACACGTTCACATAGTCGGCTAGGTCTACTTTTTCAAGGACTCCCCAAAGTTCCGCGTCGCTGGGCACATGTGTGCCGTAATAGGGTAAAGAAAGAAATTGTCGAATGCTGAGCTCAAACTTTTCAATATCCTGCGGCATGATCGCCACGTCGGTTGCCCTTAGGCGGCTATACAGCTGGCCTGCTTTGGGTTTTAGCTGTCCAGTCAGCACCTTCACGGCGGTAGATTTTCCAGCCCCATTAGCCCCTACAACCGCAACAATTTTTCCTACCTCGACCGCTAGAGACAGATCATTGAGAACGTTTTCACTCTGGTCAGAATAGGAAAAATACACCTGTTTACATTGCATGAGGGTGTTGGGAGCAGCCGGCGTTTTCAGTTGTGGGCGTCATCCTCGTTGGTCGTGGAGTGCAGTGTGGCCCGCACATTCAAGTAGCGCATCACGATAGGTGCGGAAGCCATAAGTTCCCCGTAGGCACTTCCGGCACTTTTCGTAGCTAACATTGCTGAAACCACACCCAAGATCGCAGCTGCGAGCATGTCAATAGGAACTTGGGAGCGCCAGATAA
Source organism: Corynebacterium poyangense (assembly GCF_014522205.1). Classification (NCBI taxonomy): domain Bacteria; kingdom Bacillati; phylum Actinomycetota; class Actinomycetes; order Mycobacteriales; family Corynebacteriaceae; genus Corynebacterium; species Corynebacterium poyangense. Next base: position 2,437,399 of record NZ_CP046884.1, read on the forward strand.
GGGAACTTAATGCGCCGGCGATCAAGATTAGAGCGAAGAAACCGGAGGCAAGAGCGGAGGCAAAACGGATTGACATGATTTTCATCCAGTATCCGCGCAGGATCTCATGCTTGGCTTTGGCCCAGTTTGCGACCTGATTGGCACCGTTCAGGACGGACAATTCCGTCCCCGGGCGGGCGTAACGTAACTGATTTTCAAGGTAGTCAGCCCGTCGGGAGGTAGCTGCCTGTTTGGGCCAATAGAAATTTTCAGCCTTAGCAATCAATGAATAGCCGAACAACTGTGGCAGCAAAGAAAGCGTCACTAACGACGCAGCAACCACGTCCAAGTTCGCCAAAGAAGAAAATAGTAAGGCCGCGGTGGTAATTGCACCAATAATGTTCAGTGCACTGCTAGCTTGCCAAGACAGATTAAAAGGGATGGAATCGTGGGCAGCTTGCACTTCATCAATAACCGAACTATCGCGCCTTTGTGCTGGTGTTAATGATGCGTACAGGTCGATTACTTCATATGTGTAGGCATAACGCAAAGTAAACTGTAAGCGCAGATTTAAAGCATCAACCATTGCCGATAGCGGCAAAATCCCACCAGTCACCACAACCAGCAGCACTACTCCCCAAAGAGTTAGATTCGCGCCTGAACGACCGGCAATCACGTGACCAACTACGTACACCTGCAGGGCTGGTAAGGCTGCCTCTACTAGGCGCGCCAAACACAGGCCAATCGTGACAGGAAAAGAGAATTTTAGTGCATCTTTAAGGGCATACCCAGATGAAGACAGAGCAGACCAAACAAAAGAACGCTTTGCTATAACGTCACTGCTAGAGCGTGTAACACCACCGCTAGAGCACATACTACGACAATAAGCACGTAAACAGGTATTATCAAGTTAATTCTTCGCCCATTAGGGAAGAACAGCCTTTATTAGTTAAATAATAACGAATTACCGAAATTATTATTTTTTAGAAAATTTTAAAAAGTTTAAATTTTATTGGCGGCATCGTTCTGGCAATTCAAAATTCACAACGCAAAGGGCAAAGCCAAGCCTTATCAGGTCAACCAAGTTCTAGAAGCAATTGAAAACTGGAAGCACTGAAGAAGACCTAGAATTCTGGCAACCGTGACTGAATTCCCCTCTTTGTCATGGTTGGATACAGGCCGGCAGCAGGCCGAGCGTGGCTTGCTTGATCTTATAGCCGAGGTTGTTGAGGATATGGAGTCCTCCAGTGAGGTGGTTCCTACCCCTTGGGTAGCCGTAACCGTACATCGTCATCATTACATCGCCGGTTAGCTATTGCTGCGAAGTCGGAGGAAATATCTCTGAGCACCGTGAATATAGATCATGACCCGATCCATAGAAAATCGTGTGATTTCCCCTTTTCCCGCCTAAACACATAGCCCAAGGATAAAATCCTTAGGCTACGCGATGGAAAGAATCTTAGTTGGGTTTAGCTCTTGCGAGAGAGCCGATCAGCGATCCGCTCTTTGAGTGCCTCGAACTCATCCCAGATTTCCTGGGGCACCTTAGGCCCAAGGAACTTCAACCATTCCTCATTATCAGGCAAATCGCCTTGCCACTTCTCGGCCGGTGACCGCAGTGCTTCCTTGACATCATCCAAGGGGATGTCCAATCCTTCAAGATCCAGATCCTCAGCATTAGCGGTATAACCCACCAGGGTCTCGCGAGCAGGAACTCGTCCTTCAATGCGGTCGACAATCCACTTGAGAACACGTGAGTTATCACCGAATCCAGGCCAGAGGAAACGTCCATCATCACCACAGCGGAACCAGTTCACCAGGAACACTGCGGGCATCCGGTCGCCGCCCTTCTTGCCCATGTCAATCCAGTGCTGGAGGTAGTCGCCCACGTTGTATCCAATGAACGGCAACATGGCCATCGGGTCATGGCGCAGCGAGCCAACCTTGGCTTCTGCAGAGGCAGCGGTTTGTCCGGAGGACAGGGTGGCCCCAATGAAAGTGGCATGATTCCAGCTCATAGCTTGGGTTACCAGCGGCACAGCGTCGGCCCGACGTCCACCGAAGAGAATTGCATCAACCTTGACACCCTTAGGGTCATCGTATTCAGGGGCTGCCACCGGGCACTGTTTAATGGGAACACAGTAGCGGGAGTTCGGGTGGCTAGAGCGGCTTTCCCCGTCTGGGGTCCACTCATTCCCCTTCCAGTCAATAGCGTGGTTAGGCTTGTTCTCCATGCCTTCCCACCAGATGTCGCCGTCATCTGTAAGGGCCACGTTAGTAAAGAGGGTGTTGCCCGGTTCCATGGTCTTCATGGCGTTGGGGTTGGAGGAGTAGTTCGTTCCTGGTGCTACGCCGAAGAATCCATTCTCTGGGTTAACTGCATATAATCCGTCCTCGCGCAGCTTCAGCCAGGCAATGTCGTCGCCCACAACCTCTGCTTTCCAGCCGGGAATGGTGGGGGTGAGCATAGCCAGGTTGGTCTTACCGCACGCTGAGGGGAACGCGGCACATATGTGGTAGGCCTTGCCTTCGGGGGAAATGAGCTTCAGGATAAGCATGTGCTCAGCCATCCAGCCCTCTTCCTTAGCCATGACAGAGGCGATGCGCAGTGCGTAGCACTTCTTAGCCAAGATGGCGTTTCCGCCGTATCCGGAACCGTAGGACCAAATCTCTTTGGTCTCTGGGAACTGAGTGATGTACTTGGTGTCATTGCAGGGCCAGGGGACGTCTTCCTCGCCTGGCTCCAGCGGAGCTCCCACGGAGTGGAGACAGTGTACGAAGTCTCCGGTGGGGCCAATCTTATCTAGTGCCTCTTGGCCCATGCGGGTCATGATGCGCATGGACATGACAACATAAGCAGAGTCGGTGAGCTGCACACCCAGCTTTGGCTCCGGGTCAGTGATGGGTCCCATGCAGAAGGGCACCACATACATGGTGCGTCCTTTCATGGAGCCACGGAAGTGCTCGGTCATCTCCGCTTTCATCTCATCCGGATCAGCCCAGTTGTTGGTAGGACCGGCTCCTTCTTTGGTCTTGGAGCAGATGAAAGTGCGAGACTCTACGCGAGCTACATCGGAAGGGTTGGACCGGGCCAAATAGCTATTGGGGCGCTTTTCCTCATTCAGTTTGACCAGGGTGCCAGCTTCAACCAGTTCGCTGGCAAGACGATTCCATTCCTCATCGGAACCGTCGGCAAAAACAACACGCTCTGGGGTGAATAGTTCAACTGCCTCGGCAATCCACTTCAGCAGCTCCTGATTCTCCGTCGGAGCAGGTGTTTCCAAGCCCTTGATCTCAATGCTCATGTTTTCTCCTGACGTGATGGACTTTCGTTGGAGTATCCACTTATCAGGGTAATGACTTCCCCCCGTTGTCGCGGGGAATTTTGCTGACAGGGCAGGTTGTATCCACCCCGGCCGAGAATTGAGTGATTCACGGCACAAAATTAATACCCCCGGATTAGGGCACTGTTCCTAACTTCATCATCATAGAGGCTCGACGCCTACGTCCGAACCTTGCGCGATCTCAACCCGCTACCGCCGGTGGTTGCACCCCCTTCACCCCCGTGTTACGTGACGATGAATTTATGGAGCAAGAAAAGCAGTTGAACACTGTGAGATTTCTCGCAGTACGAACCGCGCCATTATCGCCATCGGGAATTGCAGTTCCTAGGGAGTTAACGCAACAATGTCCTGGATGTCTAATAATTCTGAAACGCCCGGTACCCGCTCTTATCAACAGCCCTCAGACTTTCGCGATGGACTGGCGTATCCGCGCTTAGGGTCAATCGGGTTTCGACGTGGGACCTTAAGCGATAACCAACAGGCTCGGTGGGATAAATACTGGCCGCGCTTTGGTCGGGAACTTGACGATGAGGTACTCGACGTTCCGGAATGGTTCAGCCGAGAGGGGGCGAAAACCATTCTGGAAATTGGGTCTGGCACGGGAACATCGACAGCTGCGATGGCGCCGCTGGAAGAAGATACCAATATCATCGCCGTAGAACTGTATCGACCAGGACTAGCTAAGTTATTAACCCAGATTGTACTTAATGACATAAGTAATATCCGAATGCTCAAAGGCGATGGAATAGAAGTGCTGAAGCGCATGTTTCCACCCGCTTCCCTCGATGGAGTACGGATATTCTTCCCAGATCCGTGGCCTAAAGCTCGGCACCATAAGCGGCGAATCATTCAATCTGGTCCGCTGCATCTGATTGCTAACCGGCTCAAGCCTGGCGGTGTGCTCCATGTGGCAACCGACCATGCAGACTATGCCGAGTGGATTTCAGAACTGGTGAACGTCGAACCTTTATTGGACTACCGGGGCTGGCCTTGGGATGAGTGTCCGCAACTTACTGACCGACAACTACTGACCAAATTCGAAAACCGTGGGTTACGGATGGAGCATTCAATTTCTGAATTTCTATGGCAGCGTACTGACGCGCCCGATACCCGGGAGATTTAATAATGAGTAGCTACGATGATCCTCGGCTCCCCCACCTCGGCGGCCCCTCGCATCCCGAGGAGAACACCTTATTACTGGTGTGGGACGCGCCAAACCTGGATATGGGACTAGGGGCGCTGCTGGGTGGCCGGCCTTCCTCACAACAACGCCCTCGCTTTGATGCGGTAGGCCGATGGCTGGTGGAAGAGTCCCAACGCATGTCTGAGGAGATTGTTCCGGAAGCCACTGTCTTTACCAACGTGTACCTCGATGGTGCGGAAGTTATTCGACCGTGGGTGGAAGCACTACGGAATGTAGGTTTCGCAGTATTCGCCAAACCAAAGCTGACTGAAGAATCTGATGTTGATCCGGACATGATTGACCATATTCGACGTCGCCATGCTGAAGGGGTGTTGCGTGGGCTGGTGGTAGCTAGTGCTGACGGTCAGAATTTCCGGGAGCTTCTTGAAGAACTCGCTGAAGAAGGTCTTCCTGTTACCGTACTGGGGTTCCATGAACATGCCTCCTGGGCAGTAGCTAGTGACCTCTTACGCTTTATTGATCTAGAAGACATTCCGCAGGTGTTTCGGGAACCGCTACCTCGGATTAACCTGGACCAACTCCCCGACTCCGGGGCCTGGTTGCAACCGTTCCGGCCACTGACGGCTTTGGAACATCAACGCGATCAGCTCTAAGCTCTACAAAGGTTTGAAGAGTTCAATCAAGGAAGGGCCGCAATGTTCGAAAAGTGGGGATATTTTGCCTACCGACATCGGCGAATCATCCCGATTGTCATTGTGGTGGCAGTACTAGCTCTCTATGGAGTGTTGGGAACCCGCCTGGCCGAAAGGATGAGCCAAGAAGGGTGGGATGACCCAGGTTCGGCGTCTACTCAGGCGGCCCAGATTGAAGAAGAAACCTTTGGCCGAGACAACAATGGCGACGTCATTCTGCTTTTCCATTCCCCTTCTGACCGCACTCTGGATGATCCTCGCACCTTTGGGGCGGCCCAGGAACATCTTCGGAACATCGCAGAACTACCGCAGGTAGATCATGTCACCAGCTACTTTGATACCCGTAATGTACAACTCATCAACCAGGATCACACCGAAGCTTTTGCGGCGCTGGGGCTAAAAGGAGATGGTGAACAAACTCTCAAAGACTTCCGAGCCATCAAAGATCAACTTGTCGGGGAACTGCCTGGCGGCACTACCATCCAAGTAGCTGGCGCCACCGCTGTCGCCGATGCCCTTGATGAAGGAATGGCGGGCGACATCCACCGCGCTGAAATCTATGCCCTTCCCGCTGTCGGCCTCCTGCTCCTCATAGTTTTTGGCTCCGTTGTCGCCGCCGCAATGCCGCTGATTGTCGGCGTTCTGTCCATCCTCGGTTCCCTCGGGGTGCTTTCTTTTCTTGCTGGATTCACCCAGGTCAACATCTTCGCCCAATCAGTGGTAACGCTGTTGGGCTTAGGCCTAGCCATTGACTACGGTTTATTCATGGTTTCTCGGTTCCGCGAGGAAATGGATAAAGGAATCAAGGTAGAAACTGCTGTAGCAATAACTACGGCTACCGCAGGAAAAACCGTGGTGTTCTCCGCCGCGATGGTCGCGGTGGCGCTGTCGAGTCTTTTTGTCTTCCCCCAGGCGTTCTTAAAGTCAGTTGCCTACGGAGCGATCTCCGCCGTAGGTCTCGCTGCTTTGCTGTCCCTAACTGTTCTACCCAGCATCTTCAGCATGCTGGGTAAGAATATTGACCGCTGGGCGGTGCGTCGAACCTCAAGGAAAGCCCGTCGGCTAGAAGACACCTTCTGGTACCGTCTCCCCGCCTGGGCGATGAAACATGCCAAGGTTTCGACCGTGGTTGTTGCCGGCGTGTTGGTAGCTCTCGCCATTCCGCTGGTGGGCGTGACCTTTGGTGGGATCAATGAAACATATCTGCCCCCGAAGAATGAAACCAGGGTGGCCCAGGATGACTTCAACGACACGTTCCCGGCTTTCCGCACTGAACCAGTAAAACTGGTGGTGACAAACGCTGATAACCGTCAGCTCGTGCAGATTTATCAACAAGCTAACGCGGTTGAGGGGCTTACCGGGAGGTTCAGTGCTTCATCCACTAAGAACGGCACCACGGTGCTTTCCGCTGGTATTCAAGATCGTTCCTTGAATCAGCATGTGGTGGAACAACTGCGCAATATCTCCACCCCTGAAGGTGTGAAGATGTACGTGGGGGGCACCCCTGCCCTGGAAGTGGAATCCATTGAGGCACTACTCAATAAACTTCCGTGGATGGCTCTTTATGTAGTCATAGCGACTTTTGTCTTGATGTCCCTCGTCTTCGGGTCCCTCGTGCTACCGGCAAAAGCCATCATCATGACTGTGTTAGGTATGGGGGCCACTCTCGGAATTTTAACCCTCATGTTCGTCGATGGTTTAGGTGCCGATCTCTTAAACTTCACCGCTGGTCCGCTGATGAGTCCTATCTTGGTGCTGCTTCTTGCCATCATGTATGGGTTGTCCACCGACTATGAGGTTTTCCTGGTTTCTCGAATGGTGGAAGCTAGGGATCGAAAAGCCAGTACTGACCAGGCTATTAAATACGGTACGGCCCACACCGGACACATCATTACTGCTGCTGCGCTCATTATGATTGTGGTTTGCGGGGCGTTTGGATTCTCCGAAATCGTGATGATGAAATACATTGCGTTCGGCATGATTGCGGCGTTGTTCCTCGACGCCACAGTAATCCGAATGTTCCTGGTTCCCGCCGTAATGCATCTTTTGCGTGAAGATAACTGGTGGGCGCCAAGATTTATCCGCACCGCCTATGCACACCTCGGACATGGCGAGCAGGTGCCGGAACCTAGAGCCGAATATGTGCCAGCGGCTCGCCCCCATCCGGAGCCCGCTGCAGCTGCACAGCCTGTTTCTTCTAGCTCCGAGCCAGCTCCGGAATCTCCGCCGGCTGATCCATGTCCAGACTGGCACGAAGAAGATGAAGGGATCTATGAGGCGGAAATTGTGGAGGACCATGAGACTTCCCGCCACGGACGTCGCGCCCGAGACGATGATGAGCTCATCCCCTTCTCAGAACTCATGCGACGATTAGAAATAGAGCAGCAAACACGAAACGAATTGGAGTAACATGCAGGCCTCGAAGAGGAAGATCATCACCTGGACTATCTCCCTCTTCGCTCTCCTGTGCATTTATATTGCATTCCGCAAACAACTAGGCTTCATCGAAGAAGGCATCGCTACCCTCGGCCAAGTATCGCCACTCAAAATTCTTTTAGTTTTTCTCTTCATCGCTCTTGCGCTCGTCGCCATGGCGGAAGTGATGTACCTGCTACTAGAAAACGGTGCGCCCCGGATGCGTCGTCGCGATACCACCCGGTTATCCTTTGCCGCTAACGCCTGGGCCACAACCCTACCCGGCGGCCCCGCCTTCGCCGCTGTGTTCTCCTTCCACGTCCAGCGCAGCTGGGGAGCCAGCGTCGTTCTATCCTCATGGTTCATCGTCCTCTCCGGAGTCCTATCAAGCATGTGGCTTGCGGTGCTCGGACTGCTCGGGGTATTCCTCTTAGGCGCCCACCTTTCCCTCGCCTCACTATTCAGCACCTTAGCCCTCATGTTCGCTGTCGCAGCAGCAGTGTTCTACATCTCCCGCAACCCAGAGTTTCTCGCTCACGGTGTCATCGCTCTGATCACCCGCTTTAATAAACTCACCCGCGCCCCAGCTAACCGCTGGGTCGATACGGTGAGGCACCAAATCCTTCAACTTCGTTCCGTGGAACTCAGCCCAACACGCTTCAGCCTCGCCGCTTTTTGGTCCCTCATGAATTGGGTTTTTGACATCCTCGGACTGTGGGCTTCTGTTTGGGCTATCACCGGCTCGCTTCCCTGGCTTGAACCCGAACCCGACTCCACCACTCTCGTCGGCGTGGTCCTTGCTTTTGTCACCGCAAAAATCGCTGGCACCGCCCAAGTCACCCCCGGTGGCCTCGGTACCGTTGAAGCTGCCCTCGTGGGAACCCTTGTCGCTACCGGCATGACTGCCACCACCGCCACCGGAGCAGTGATTATCTATCGTCTGATTTCCTTCATCGCTATCACCGTTATTGGCTGGGTGATCTATGTGATTCACTACGCCCGAAGCGGATTCAAACCCACCAGAAGATTAAGCTCGAAGTCATGACTAAACCCGCTATCGCTGGCATCGATGCCCTCGCTATATTCCTGTTCGCTCTCCTTGCTCGGATAGCTCATAATTCCGCCGATCTCCCCTTATCTTTCCTCGGAATTCTCAACTCAGCCTGGCCATTTTGGCTAGGTCTGGCCCTGGCGTGGGCGATTATTTATATCCGACGTCTACCTGGCCTTCCGCTCTCTCCGGCGGGCGTTCTTATCTGGGTGTGTTCCGTCGTCGTAGGCCTTGCAATCTGGGGTATCAAGCACGCCGCTTTCCCCCACTGGAGCTTCATCCTGGTAGCGGGAATTACCTCAGCAATCTTGTTATTTGGCTGGCGTTTCCTCTACTCCCGGTTCTGCACGAAGAAACGTGGCTAAACTTTATCCTGTAAAATCTTCTATCCGCTATCAAGGTGAAAAGCACCTTCCTGCCTCAGAGCTTGAGGATTTATATAACTCCGTGGGGTGGGGTGCCTACACCTCCGATCTTGAAGCGTTAGTTTCCGGAGTAGGGAATTCCCGGTACGTCGTTACCGCCCGCGATGATAACGGCACACTACTAGGATTAACCCGAATTGTTGGGGATAGCCACACCATTGCTTACTTGCAAGATATCCTGGTTCGCCCCACTACCCAGCGCCAGGGAATAGGGCGAGAACTCATGAACCGAGTTTTTCAACCCTTTATACACTGCCGGCAGCACGTCCTGATCACCGACGGGTAGGACAAACAGCGGAAATTCTATGAAGCACTGGGGTTTTGCGAATACCGAGACTTCACTGGCTTGGAATCTCGATGCTTTCTTCGCTTTCAAAACTAGGCCACAACATAGCCCCTGCGGTGTCATCCTGATACAGATAACCGCAGGGGCTATTTTTTAACCTCAAGCTACATTGAGCCCATCGGGGTTTAACGGAACTGGCTGATGAACTTGTTGATTTCAAAACCAGCGTAATCAGCTGCCACAACCACAGCGTTGATCAGTTCACCGATGATGTCAATGGTGATGCTCAGCATAAGTTTATCCTCCACTTAAGGATCGGTAATCGGGATTCTTTAGTGTAATCCCCTGGGGTCTTTACATCGTTACACGATAGCCGGATTTCTCCAGAAACTTTCTACCCAGATAGGGGTAGTGTGATGTGTTTCTCTTCCCATCCTTTAATCTTAAAAACTAGTCAGATTATTCCTTGGAGCTAGAAAGATAATTCTCATGAAAATCAAATTTTCCCGCCTCGTTGCCGTTCCAGTTCTCCTCGGCGCCCTCACTTTTAGCACCGCATGCAGTGGAGATTCCAAGGAAACGTCCACTTCTACGAGCACCAGTACCAGTACCTCTAAATCCAGCAGCTCCTCAAGCTCTACTACCCGTTCAAGCGGACACATGATAACCGAGGGAGAGCAAAGCGGCGGCCAGAACCAGGAACCGCAACCTCAGGGCGGATCCGGCTCTTCCGGGGGACATCATCACAACGCTCCGGCGCCAGCCCCAGCACCGGCACCTGCAGCTGGAGGCGCAGCTCCTGCCCCGGCGCCTGGCGGTGAAGCTCCTGCCCCTGCCCCCGAAACGCCGAAACCAGGTGAAGAAAAACCCGGCGATGATAATAAGGATGACAACAAAACCACAACCACTAGCACTGCGTCATCGACCGCAACTCCAGATGAGGGAGACAAGGACAATAACACTGGAGGCGGAGAGGGAAACGGCGGGAACTAAACCAATTGCCTCCAGTCCGCCCCAGTTAAAAACTCCATTAAAGACACTATTCTTCATTCATGCCTTTAATGGAGTCCCAAAACCTGACTTATGAGTGTTCTACTGCCGTTCAGTTTTACAAGTCGTCTCCTCTAGCTGAAGACTACTAAGAACCAACAATATCTTTTAATTCTTCAGGCATTTTTCCTAGATCCGGGTTCTTCACATATGCCCTTTCTCGATGGTCATACCGCCAGAGCCAATCTGCATACTTGTACCAACCGGTTCCGCTAACAGCACGAAACAGCTCATTTCTGATAGCCCTAGCACGGCCAGACTCGTGCCAGAGATCCCCCCAGAACCGCCCAGTTGTTTGGATTCTAGTACACCGTGGAATCCGTTCCGCTTGTACTTCGTCGAGAATATGGTCCCAATTTACTTCACCATTTTCAGCCACGTAATCAGCTGCATAATCAGCAATGCAAGCAGCATCTTCCATAGCCATTACTGCTCCCGACGCCAGGTACTGCAAAGGAGGGTGCGCTGCGTCACCTAGGAGAATAATACGGCCCTTCTTCCAATTATCTAAAGGCTCGCGATCACTCATCTTCCACCATCGATCTTTCCAAAGATAATCAACGCGACTTTGAACCGATTGATGACAATGTTTATAAGCTACCGAGAGTTCTTTATTTGTTCCCCATTCTTCAGGTACAGCCCCGTTGTCAATCGCGTCGAAATAATTTTTTGACCTAAATACACCCACTTGATTTAGTAGCTCTCCACACCGCAAAGGGTATTGGATGAAATGACAATCTGGGCCAATGTAACCCAAAACATCCTCTAATTCACTCATGCCTTTATCTTCAGCAAGTGAGGATGTTCCGCGATAAGCAACATATCCAGAAGGAACAGGCTGATCTGAAATAAACTTCTTTCTGAGAGTAGAGTGAATCCCATCAAAAGCAAGCAAGACTTCCGCTTCAACAGACCGTAGACCGTGCTGGTCTTTAATCTCTGCCTTCACTTTGACGCAATCACCTTCATGCTCAGTGGCTGCATCCACTACTTTCACGTTATTCAATAACTGCGCCCCAGCGTCTCGAGCTGCATCTACCAAAATACTTAGTAAGTCTGAACGGTGAATGACCAAGTACCGACCGCCGTAGTGTCGTTCAAAATCTTCATCAAAGCTAAGTCTTAACAAGTCATCACCAGAGACCGCATCTCGGAATTGGATTGCTTTTGGGAGATAACCGGCATTAACTGCTATATCGAGAACTCCCCACTGTTCTAGCATCCTCCACCCATGAGGACCTATTTGGAGTCCTGCTCCGACCTCTCTGAACTCTGCCGATTTTTCGAAGAGTTCTACAGCCGCACCCTTTTGTGCTAAAGCTAGCGCAGCAGAAACACCACCAATTCCCCCACCCGAAATGATGATTCTCGTGCCCTCCAAAGAAGCATTGTTTTCTTTTAAGTTCACTTTTCTACCTTCCATAGTTCTGCATTTTTGGTCTTGCTCACTTGAGCTGTTTACGCAAGACCAGGAACATCAAAAACGATGACAGTAATGCCGAGAACCCAAAGAGAATGAAATTAGAGTTGACACCGAATCCCCACCCTAAAAACAGGCCAGCAAGTTGAGGGGCCACTACCGCCCCAATTCGACCAGTACCTAGTGCCCACCCTAAGGCTGTGCCCCTCAAACTACCCGGGTATCCATTTGCAATGGCAGCAATTATCAAAATCTGGGACCCATGCGTTCCTACACCAGCACAAATCAAAATTAGATAGACTGCCCAAACCGGTGGCATAACCAATAAAGAGCAAAGTGCCACACCTGCTATAAAGGCAGCGATAATACCCGCTTGAAGTGGTCCGAATCGGTCTCCAGCCCAAGCGGTGAGTCCTGATCCAATAATTGCACCGATGTTCAGGGCAAGAGTGAACAGTAATGCTGCACCTAAGTCATAACCAGCGGTTTCCATTAACCTGGGAAGCCAAGTTCCAAGTCCGTACCACGCAAATAGCGTGACAAAGGTTGCCAAAGCGAACCAGAGCGAAATCGTGCGGTATTTGGAACCAAGCAAATCTTTGAAACCTGAACTTTCCGGAACGGCAGCTTTCTTGTTGGCGTCAGGTTTTAGATCTTTAGGTAGATACTTCATCGCTAGCGGTATTCCAACCGCTAGGGGGATAACTGCAACAAGGAACATTATTCGCCAGCCCCATTCTGGATGGCTTGGTACTACGCCTGTTCCGAGTAAAGCTGCCAAGGATCCACCGAGGGGAACCCCAGACATCATGAGGGTTGCCCACGCCGACATTGTTCGTCTTGGTGCTACCTCAGCAGTTAAAGCGTTGACTGATGGGACTAAACCACCTAAACCTAAACCAGCAACGAACCTTAAACCCCCGAAAAACCATGGGTTTGGCGCAAAGGCGCAACAGACAGTGAATACCGAGAGAATAACCACAGATAGCAAGACAGCCTTTTTTCGACCAACAAGGTCAGAGATCCGACCGATAAAGATGGCTCCCAGGGCCATCCCTAAAAAGGCAGTGGAACCTATGGTTCCCAGAGTGGTATTCGTTAAATTCCATTCTCTAGCCAAAGAGGTCTGCACGGTGCCATAAACAATCAGGTCATAGCCATCGAATATTACAAAGACCCAGCACACCAGTAATGCCACAAGCGAGGATCCGCTGACCCCTAAAAAGCTTAGACGTTTAATGCTGCTCTTATCTCTCTCCTCACCTATCTGAGGAGTAACTATTACTTCCGTCATATTGAGATAGTGACTGTGATGTAGGATATAGAAAAGATTTTTCCGCTATTTGGAAGACAAATCTATGCTCACTCCCCCACCTTTTACCTCTCAGCCCAAGGACTATCTCGCCACGGTTGATCTGGCTCTCGTTAGCGTTTTGCTTCTTAGAGAAAAGGGAAGCACTTCGGTTACTCAGCTGGCGAAGGACCTTGACATTAATCCCCCCAGGGCCCACCGAATCCTCCAGATGCTGACCTACCGTGGTTTTGCAACCCGAACAGAGTCTCGGACCTATCTAGCTGGCCCTTCACTGTCTTCCACGGGGATTAAACCTGGGTATGGTTTTGCACTTACACGGCTAGTCCAGGATCACATTACCGCGATCTCCCGTGAGAGCCATGAAACCTGCCACCTAATTGTGCGCTCTGGGACCAATTGCCATTTCCTTCATTCTGAAGAAGGATCTCTGCCCGTTCGGGTAGGAAACCGAAGAGGTCAGGTTATTCCAGCTCATCTAAATTCTGGAGGATTAGCTACTCTCACCGATCTCTCCACACACGAATTATCCAGCCTATATCCTGATATGGGGGAGAAAGAGATGCTGGATTTACGTCGGGTTCTGCATCGAGTGAGAAAGCAAGGATTCGCCGTAAATCAGGGAATGTACGAAAAAGATGTATCCGCCATCGGCATTGCATTACGCAACGATGTTGGTGATACGTTAGGAGCGCTCTCTTTGGCGATTCCTACTTCAAGATTCCGCCAGGTCAGGGATCGCTGTATCGAAATAATGGTTCGTCGTTGTAAGGAACTCAACCAAGTTCTCGAGAAGAACCACACGACGCATTCCGAATCTTTGAAGAGAGTAAAGATCTCAACCACGGGAATTCATCCCTAATTTTCCAATATATGGAATGTGCTTTGGATTACAAACATAGGCTCCTAAATTTTAGGCAGAGAGCTAATCGCATTCGAATCAATTTGGCTATCTGACTAGTTATTTTCATGAAAACGATTGAGCTGCGTGGAAAGCGAGGGAACGTGGATAACTTAGATGCCGAGGTTAAAACAGAGTTACTCGGCGAGGACCATAAGGCTGTGCGAGAGTCATGCGTAGTGCCCGGCCCTATCCCTGAAGAAGCCGAGGAACTGGAGCAAATTTACCAAGAGATGGAAAACCTCAATATCAAACCTTTATGGACTCAGATTGATGGACTTATGCCTTCAACCCCTGAGCCCAAGGCAGTTTCCCATCATTGGAAATGGGAGGAACTCTACCGTCTAGCAAAAAAATCGGGAACTCTAGTTCCCGTAGGCCGAGGAGGAGAGCGCCGTGCGATCGGACTCGCCAACCCAGGTCTTGACGGCAATACTTACATATCACCTACTTTGTGGTGTGCAATTCAGTACCTCCAACCGGGAGAAAACGCACCAGAACATAGACACTCCCAAAATGCTTTCCGATTTGTGTTGGAAGGTGAAGGCGTTTGGACGGTCGTTAATGGTGATCCCGTCCCTATGCGTAGAGGTGATTTCTTGCTAACTGCAGGATGGAACTTCCACGGTCACCACAATATTGCGACAGAACCGATGGCATGGCTAGATGGCCTCGATATTCCATTTGCTCATCAAATGGATTCTGGCTTTTTCGAGTTTGGTTCTGAAGAACTAACCGATCAAAGCACTCCAGAGAAATCTCGTTCTGAACAATTATGGGCACACCCCGGACTTCGTCCCCTGGCTTTCCCTGGACCCATGAGCTCTTCTCCCATTGGCCGTTATGCCTGGGAACATACAGACAGCGCGCTTAATGCTCAGCTGGAGCTAGAAGATGCCGGGTACCCCGGTGTCTACGAGCCGGGACATGCCGCTATTAGATTTAGCAATCCAACAACTGGTGGAGATGTGATGTCTACTATTAGGGCTGAATTCCACCGCTTACGGGCTAACGTCTCCACTAAGCCGCTCTACGAAGTCGGAAATCGCGTCTTCCAAGTTTTCGAAGGCCAGGCCACCGTCCAAGTTGGTGAGCAAACCTTCAAAGCAACTAAAGGCGACATCGTTAACGTCCCATCCTGGCAGCAATGGCACATTGAAGCTGGAAATGAAGGTGTCGATCTGTTCTGTTTTTCAGATCACCCGATATTCGAAGCCCTACACCTGAACCGTACATTCTCTCCGAAAGGAATCTGAACATATGCGTCTCGCTACTATTCGGCAAAACCAGACCACCTCTGCAGCACGGATAGAGACTGAAAATACCGCAGTCTTAATCCCCGGATTCAAGGATCTTGGTGAACTCCTTACAGATGCAAACTGGAGAAACATCGCGAAGGACGCTTCAGGGCAATTAATCGAGTTCGAGAAAACTGATTTAGCGCCTCTCGTTCCTAATCCCCGGAAGATTATTTGCGTTGGCTTAAATTATGCCAACCATATTCGGGAAATGGGGCGGGACCTACCAAAGTACCCGACTCTGTTCGTGAAGTTCGCTGAAGCACTCACCGGCCCTTATGATGACATCGAAGTTCCGGCCTATGGTGCCGAAGCTCTTGATTGGGAAGGCGAACTTGCCGTTGTAATTGGAAAAACCGCACGTCGCGTTAAGTCCTCTGAGGCCAAAGATTACATTGCTGGCTACGCAGTCATGAATGACTATACCCAGCGCGACCTGCAATACCGCACTCTGCAATGGCACCAGGGAAAGTCTCTGGAGAAGTCCGCTGGATTCGGCCCATGGCTTACGACCACTGACTCCTTCACCTTTGGTGGTGAGCTAGCCACTTATGTAGGCGAAGATAAAGTCCAGTCAACTCCAACAAATGATTTGGTTTTCAAGCCTGAAGACTTAGTAGAGTACATTTCTCACATCTATCCACTTGTCCCTGGCGATATCATCATTACCGGCACCCCTGGCGGCGTCGGCCATGCAAGCGATCCCAAGCGATACATCCAGGATGGTGAAACTGTAAGAGTTTCAATCGAAGGCTTAGGGGAAATTGCAAACAAAACGGTGATTGTCTGATGGATGAAAACTTTCACGATTTACCTCTTTCGGGGCAATTAACCCTCACTCGTCAAGGGACAGCTCATTATTCCGGGCAAATAGCCCAATTGTCTTCCGAGGATTTTGATGAACCCACTCTTCTGCCTGGCTGGTCCAGAAAACACCTCATAGCCCATGTTGCATACAACGCTGCTGCACTTTGTAACCTGATGCACTGGGCAGAAACGGGTGAAAGGACCCCGATGTACTCCTCGCCTGAAGCACGGCTACGAGAGATCGAGTTTGGCGCGACGCTAGATCCTGATCCACTGCGCAATCTCCATGCGCACACTGTGGCCCGCCTAGACGCGGCTTGGCGGGAGGCTACTTCTGAGGCTTGGCAATACCAGGTGGAAACAGCCCAAGGAAGAAGCGTCCCAGCATCGGAAACACTATGGATGCGAACCCGTGAGGTCTGGATTCATGCGGTAGATCTAGGGCTCAAAGCTTCTTTCGAGGAAATTCCTTCTATTATCCTTAAATCCTTGCTAGAGGATATTACTTCTAAGTGGCGTAGCAGCGGAGTTGGAGTGGGTCTGACTTTGGTGGATCCTGCAGACCAACTGGAAGTTACGGTTTTATCCTCCAGCGAGGAGCCAGAAACGATTATTTCCGGCGGTTTGTCCGGCCTCGTTCGCTGGGCTTCAGGAAGAGGAGCAGAAGGGGTTACAGCTCTGGATCGAGAGAGTGTTCCTTCGCCACCTCGCTGGTTATAGGTCAAACGCTTCAGCCGATAATCCTCTAAACTGTGCTCGTTGTAATTTTCCTAGTCTGTTATGAAGGATTACCTCTTCATGAGCACAGAAGACTCTCATCCTCGCCCTGAGCTTCCGCACTATTTCAAGAATCCACGGAAGATCGACTACGTGATCTTCGGATATATGGCGCTGAGCGTAGCTGTCGGGCTCATCGCCCTACCGCTGAGGGTGTGGTTGATTAACCGCCCGGAGATATACGCTCTTTTCATCGGTGGTTTTACCTCCGCTGTAGTCGGTGGCGCCCACTCCACCGCCGGCGGCAGTCCCATTGTCCTTATTGTGGCGTTATCGCTGGTCGGTGCACTATGGACAGTTCCGCTATGGTGGCTGGTGGGCCGTCACTGGGGTGCGGAATATCTAGCGCAGCTCACTGCTTCTTCTAGCCGGACTCGTTATTGGGTGAACCGCCTCCAAAAGCTCCCAGCACCGTGGCTGCTAGCTGCAACCATTATCTCCTATGTTCCCTTTATGCCAACTTTGGTGATATGCAATATCCTCTCCGGAATTAAGGGAATAAAACTGTGGCTGTTTCTTGTCACCAACGCTGTCGGTGTCATTCTGCGTAACACTTTCTTCGCTCTCTTAGGCGCCCGCTTCGGTGAGGAGGTCATCGAGGTCGTGAACCAAATTAACCGCTACGCGCTGTGGGTTACGCTCATCCTCATCGGTGTCATGTTCTACTCCGCCTATAAGAAAGGCCGACGCACCCCGCCGCCGGCCAGCCCTTCTACATCGGCATAATCGTGTGTTTCTTCGGAAGATCTGCGTCTTGTTTATCAGCCATCTGTCTTAAAGCTCGACGCAGCGCCAGCCGGGTATCTCGCGGCTGAATCATGGCATCGATATAGCCGCGTTCAGCAGCTACATAGGGGCTGGTCATGTTTTCATCATAGAAATCCATAAACAGCTTCTTGAGGTATCCTCGCTGTTCGGGCGGTGCCGCTGCTAGTTGTTTTCCTTGCAGCATAACCACAGCTGCCGCTGACCCCATGACCGCGATCTGCGCCGTTGGCCAGGCCAAGTTAATATCACCGGTCAGATTCTTTGAGCCCATCACGGCATAGGCGCCGCCATAGGCCTTCCGCACAATAAGCGTGATTTTTGGTACGGTTGCCTCCACCACGGCAAAAGCTAGCTTTGCCCCGCGGTGAATAAGACCTACTTTTTCTTGTTCCACACCCGGCAAATATCCAGGGGTGTCAACCACAAACACCAGCGGGATATTATAAGCATCACAGATCCTGATAAACCGTGCGCCTTTATCCGCAGCATCAGCATCAATACAGCCTGCGTATTGCATCGGCTGGCTTGCTACAAATCCCACACTTCGACCATCTATCCGACCAAATGCGGTTATCAGGTTCGGAGCAAAATTCGGCTGAATCTCTAAGATATTCTCGTCGTCACCTAATTTTTCCAACAGCTCAACCATGTCGTATCCGGCATTAGTATCATCCGGCATAAAGGAGTCAAGCTCTAGGTCAACGCCTATTTCTTTATCGCTAGGGGCTTCGAAAAGTGGGCTTTCCTCGAAGCAGGTAAGAGGAAGATGATCGAGGAGTTCATGAACTGCATGGAAAGCGGCTTCTTCACTCTCAACCACAAGAGAGACGTTTCCGTTGTGTTCTTGCTGTCGGGCACCGCCTAATTCGGCAGAGGTGATGTCTTCTCCAGTGACTTCTTTAATCACCGCGGGACCGGTGACATACATCTCTGCTTCCCCGTCAACAGCAATAACGAAATCTGTTGTCACCGGAGCGTAGACCGCACCACCTGCACATTTACCCAGCATGATGGAAATTTGTGGACTACGCCCAGAAAGCGGCATTTGGCGTCGGGCGATCTCTGAATACATGGCCAGGGAGGTCACCGCATCTTGGATTCGGGCGCCGCCGGAATCCTGAATCCCGATCACCGGGCAGCCAATCCGAATAGCCATGTCCATGACTTCGCAGACTTTTTTACCGAAGGTGACCCCCACGGAACCACCAAACACCGTCTTGTCATGTGCATAGATAGCCACTGGACGGCCATCTATACGACCATAACCAGTGACAACACCATCGGAGTAGGGGGCGTCTTCCTCGCCAGGGGTCTTCCCCAGGGCACCAATTTCGACGAATGTTCCCTCATCCAACAGCGCGTTAATCCGCTGGCGTGGGGTAGTGCGACCCGCCTCGTCGCGTTTAGCTCGAGAATGCTCGGAGCCAGGGTCCTGTGCCTTCTCCAAGCGGGCCCGCAAATCTGCGATCTTCTCCGCGGTGGTCCTCGCGGTCACACTCACACCTTCCCTCTATGAAAGGTTCTTAATCCGACGCGTCAAATCCGCGCCAACCTTCCCAATTTCCGGTTCATCCACGACGCCTAAGTGGTCGCCACGGAGCTGAACAATATCCAAGTCCTCCACGATAGCGGACCAACCACCATCCGGGTCAATTTCGGCATAGTGGGGTTCTAATTCAATGGCCCCATCATGCATCCGCTCCGCTTTATACAGTACGACAGGAACCTGGACTTTTTCCCAGCGCCGGAAATCTAATTTATCGAGAATCCGGTTATCTACAAAACTGTGATGCTGGTGCTGCAACACTGCCGCTGATAGCCCGTGAGCCGAAGCATCCGCAGTAGCCAAGAACTCCTGGATCATCCCGAGCACCGCGTCCTCACCCGCAGAATCAAGTAATTCTAGGGGAATCGGAAAATCTATATCATAGGTCTTCTTCGCGAAAGCGGCATAGCGCTGCCATCGGGCGCGGGTTTCCTCTGGAGTATCTGGGATGGGGGTACTGGGCTGAACGGTGTCAAGCAGCGCAATTAACTTCACATCCACGTCAGTGCCCTGAAGTTGAGAAGCCACCTCATAAGCCAAGGCACCGCCGAAACTCCAACCACCGAGAATTACTGGGTAACCGTCAGCGTAGCGGCGGATATCGGCCACATACTCGGCTGCGCGTTCTGCCAAGCTCCCCTCCCGGCGCTCTACCCCATATACCGGCACAGAATCTGGAAGACGTCGGGTTAATGGCTGGTAGGTCACCGTGGAGCCACCGGCTGGGTGGAACATGAATACCGCTGGCGCGGTAGACCCCTCTGGTCTGGCTCGAAGCACCCGGATATTGCCTTCAACCTCGGTTTCAAAACCTTCCCGAACCTGGTTGGCTAAGGGTTCTAGGGTTTCAGCAGCTAATACGTCAGCGGCATTAATCTCTACCCCGGCGCGTTCACTAAGGCGCTGCGCAATACGTTCCGCCGTATCTTCGCTTATAGGTGGCAGGGGGCTAGTTACCCCTGGCACGGCGCTGCCAGTTATTCCCGCCCAGGTTCCAAAAACCATTCGTTCTGAAGCGTCTCGGGGTGCTACTGCGGCAGCATTACTTGCTGGGCGTTCCTTCACATCTGGGGTGAGTTCCTGGGCCGGGGCGGCGTTCCCGTGGCGTTGAGCCACGAGATCTTCCACCATGGTGACCACATCAGCAACCGAGGCATCTCGTAGAGCTTGCACCTGTAGCGGTGGAATTTGGAAGTCATTTTCCACTCGGTTTTTAATTCTCATCCCCATAAGAGAGTCCAGCCCTAAATCAATAAGCGGTAACTCTCCTGGTAGATCATCGACGTCATAGCCCATGGATTCAGAAACAATGGCTCGCAGTCGATCCTCGACACTTTCACCGCTCGTAGGATCCCAGCGCCATTGCTCGACCTCGGGTTCTTCACTGATTTCCGGATCCACATCCTGTTCTAGGGCAGGTTGATCTTCCTCTGAATCAGCGGCACCGGCATTCTGGGTGAGGAAAGTACGGCTGCTAGCGGTAGTAGCAAAAGCCTGAGCCACCAATTGAACTGAATTCTCCCCGCGGATGTGGTACAGATCCACGGCTAGACCACCTACACTCCGCTGTACCGTGCAGGTTAATTCTCCCTCTGCTGGCAGATCACCCGTATCCACACTGTGTACTACCTGGGCGTCGGGATCCACGGCGGCGGCAGCGGCTTCAAGCACCGCTCCCGCTGAGGGAGCCTGATCTGCATTCGTGGAAAAGGCGACGCTGCCGTCGGGCATGGTGACCCGTTGCCCCGGCAATCCGCGGTTGCTGGAGCTTGCAAAGCGAGCATTGGTCCAATACCGCTGATGTTTCCACACCTGGTGCGGAGCGGGCAGCACTGTGCCCGGACCGTAGAACCAGCTAAAGTTCACTAGCTGACCGGCGCAATAGAGTTTTGCCGCAAGGTCGCTCAGAGAATCCGTAGCCGAAACTTTCCGCTTCAACACATATAACAGCTTGGCATTGGGTTGCCCGACGCTAAAAGCGGTATTCATCATGCCCATCAAGGCAACCGGGTTGGGGGCAATTTCCACCATCGTGTCATGCCCAGCAGCAAAAGCAGCCTCTGTGGCAGCCTGGAAGTGGACGGACTGGCGGGTGCACCGGGTCCAATATTCGGGATCATGAACTACCGACCCCTCCGGGTACGTAACCCCTTTATCCACCGAGCTAAAGAGAGGGATGGTCAGCGGTTTCGGGCTGATCATCGCGCATTCAGCGGCTAATTCCCCAAGGATCGGCTCCACTGCTGAGGTATGGCCTGCGCCCTTCACCTGAAGTAAGCGAGCAAATTTCTCCTCAGCGGCTAATTTCTCTACCAGCGCACTGACCTGATCCCGTGGACCACCAACAGTAGTCATCCCCGGCCCGGCATACACAGCCGGCTCTACCTGGGCAAACTGTGGATCCTGATTGAGTTCCGATAGTTGTTCGGGACTTAATTCCACCACTGCCATGGCCCCGAGTTGGTCCTCCAGCAAACTTGCTTCCCCCTCACCCATCAGCCGGGATCGGTGAGAAGCAATAGTCAAGGCATCCTCAGCGCTTAAGCCTCCACAGGCATAGGCCGCGGCGATCTCCCCCATGGACATGCCCATGACCGCAGCCGGGCGGATCCCCAGCTTAGTCAGATAATCTGTTAAGGCTATTTGAATAGTGGTGATGGAGGTTTGCGCAGTCTCAGTGCCATAGGTTTGCTCATCATCGTCAATGAGCTCCATGACTGACCAGCCGACTTCCCGTGTTACGACCTCGTCGAGTTCCTGGATGCGGCGGCGGAAAAAGGGAGAGAGTTCGCATAGGTCTTTCGCCATTTTGCGGTGCTGGGAGCCGAAACCGGAGTAAACAAAGACTGGGCCCATCACCGCTGGAGAGTCCGCCTGGTGAATCCCTGTGCCGGTTTTACCCTCCGCTATGCGACGCAACCTCGCAATAGCTTCTTCCATGGTGCTAGCTTGTACTGCCGCTCGAGAGCGCCCATGATTACGCTTCGCTAGAGAACGGGCTAGGGGAACTAAATCTTCGTCCCCATAATCGCTAAGGAAATCAGCGAGGGCTTCAGCGGCTTCTCGACGACGCGAAGGTAGTAACCCAGATACCGGTAGCACCGCAGCAGTAGGCGTCGAACCTTCAGGGGTTGCTAGTTGGGCATGGAGATTATCTGAGTCTTCGTGCTCGGGATAGCGGGCTGGGTCATAGTCACTAACCACCACATGGGCGTTGGTGCCGCCGAAGCCGAATCCGGAAACTCCGGCGATGCGATGGCCCGAATAAGCCGGCCATTCTCGTGGATCTTCCACTACTTCCAGGTGCTCAGCATCAAAGTCGATAAAACGATTTGGGGTGCTGAAGTGTAAAGATGGCGGCAAGGTGTCATTCATCAACGACAGCACCACTTTAATCATTCCGGCTGCTCCGGCTGCCGCCTCAGTATGGCCGAAGTTTGTCTTAGCAGAACCGAGCAGCAGCGGATCCCCCATGTCACGACCCTGCCCCAACACAGCTCCCAGCGCGGTAGCTTCAATAGGATCACCCAAAATCGTGCCCGTACCGTGGGCCTCTACGTAATCCACCTCAGCGGGATTGATACCGGCATCGGCATAGGCGCGTTGCAGTACCGCAACCTGAGCCTCCGGATTAGGTGCGGTAATACCGTTGGAGTGGCCGTCAGAGTTCACTGCGCTTCCGCGAATGACCGCCAAGATATTATCTCCATCGCGTTGGGCATCGGCCACCCGTTTGAGTACCACTACCCCGGCGCCTTCGCCACGGATAAAACCGTCCGCATCATCGGAAAAAGCGTGGATGTGACTGGTGGGGCTTAAGACTCCGAGTTCCCCGAACGCGGTGTTAATAAAGGGATTAGCTAGTATGTTGACGCCACCCGCCAAGGCGACTGAGATTTCCCCAGTGCGCAAGGCCCGAACTGCCTGGTGTATCGCCACGAGGGATGAGGAACAAGCCGTGTCAATAGCGATAGAGGGGCCTCGGAAATCAAAGGCATAGCTGACTCGGTTGGCAATAATGGACGTCGCGGTGCCGGTCATGGCATAGGGATGAGCTTCGGCTGGATCAGCGGAAACAAGAACCTGATAATCATTAGCTGATGAGCCAAGGAAAACGCCGACGTCGGTACCTCTAAGCTCATTAGCGGGAAGATGAGCGTGTTCGAGAGCCTCCCACACCAATTCCAGGATGATGCGCTGCTGCGGGTCGGTGTTGGCGGCTTCTAGCGGAGAGATCCCAAAAAACTCGGCGTCGAAATGAGCGATATCTCTCAAGAAACCGCCGTCGTTATTGGTGTTGTCAATTTTTCGGCTCATCTCCGGGTCGTGAGAATACTCACTCCACCGTCCCATAGGGAGCGGGCCGGTCCCATCCTGTCCGGCAACTAGAAGTTCCCACATGGCCTCAATGCCGTTGTCCGCCCCTGGGAAGCGCGCTGCCATGCCTACCACCGCGATGTCATGGATTTCTGGTGCGGTAGCGTTGTGCTGCGGAAGGTTCGACGGTAGGGCTGCAGGAGCCGTAGGTTCTCCAGATAATAAACGAGTAGCTAAAGACGCGATGGTGGGATGTTCATAGACGATCGTGGCGTCGAGCCTGGTGCCCAGGAGGTTTTCTAATTCCCCGGACAGTACTACCGCATCTCGGGAGGACAATCCTAAGGACTCCAAGGGCCGGTCCTCAGTAACTTCATCGAGCGGCAAACCGGTGGCTCCGGCTACCCACTCTCGAAGCCAGCTCCGCAGTTCCTGCGTGCTCATATCCATACGCGACGTCATCCTTATCAAAAATTAAGAGTTAACCTCGTTCATTATCGTGCATGCCGAAGCAATTGTTACGCGTAGACACACCGCTGAAGAACACTACAGCCCGGCACCCCATCTACGGTAATAGGGGCGGCCGGGCTAGTGTGCCATTGACTAACAGATCACAGTTATTAAGAATTCTGTGAGTCAACAAAACGTTTCTGGGCTACGCGACGCGCAATCTTCGCGCTAGAGGAGCGCGGAATTTCTTGGTCTTCCAGGATGCGAATGTCGCTGGGCACAATTCCGTGCTTCGTAGTCACGGCCGCTTTAATGGCAGCAATTGCTGCTTCATCGTCACCTGGATCAGCTTCCATAGCACGCTCAGCCAAAATGACAAGCTGTTCTACATCCTCGCCAGGCACGGAGAAAGCGGCGATAGCTGCTGGATTAACGTGTGTGCTGGCTTCTGCCACGGTGTGCTCAATGTCTTGGGGATAGTGGTTACGCCCGGCAATCACGATGAGGTCCTTGAGTCGGCCGGTGATATATACCTCACCATCAACAATGACGCCCAAGTCCCCGGTAGCTAACCAGTTGTCATCGCTAGTACCCTCCGCCCCGGAGTGGTCGGGAAGCCGGGAAGCCAGGGTGTTATGGAAAGTAGCTGCAGTGTCCTCATCTCGGTTGTGATAGCCCACAGCCATATTCTCACCACGAATCCAAAGCTCACCGACTTTACCTTCGGGAAGTTCAGCCTTGGTCTCAGGATCGACAATCACTAACCACTGCGGCTGAACTACCTGGCCGTTGGAGGTAAAAGAGGTGGCCTTTTCATCATCTTTCGCTACCTGATGGGCTTCCCCCTCAGCTAGCTTATCCCGATCAAAGTAAGCAACCAGCGGGCGGTTTTCCCGCTGCGGTGTGGTCACCAAGAGAGTAGCCTCAGCCAACCCATAGGAAGGCCGAAGGACGTCACGCTCAAGGCCTACCTCCGCAAAAGTCTGGGCAAACTGTTCTAGGGCTCGGTACGTGACCGGCTCAGACCCCACAATGATGCCATCGACACAACTCAGGTCCAGGTGATCCGACTCCTGAGGAGCGGCATAGCGGGCCGCTAGCTCCAGCGCGAAGTTGGGGATCACTGAATAAACTCCAGCGTTTTCCTCTCCTTCACGGCGAGAAAGCTGCTGGATCCAGCGAGAAGGTTGCTGGATAAAATCACGAGGACTCATCAACTCATTTTCAATGCCCAGGATGGTGACAAAGGCATTGAGGATAATTCCCATGTCATGATGGAGGGGAAGCCAGGAAACCAAGCGCAGATCCTTATCCCCCAAACCGATGGATGAGAAAATCTGCAGCACATTGGTAAGGATGGAACGGTTAGTGAGAATAACTCCCGCCGGGGTGCGGGTAGAACCTGAGGTGTACTGCATAAAGGCGGGCAGGTCTACCGGCATGACCTGAGATGAAGCCATCATTTGCTGACCGGCGAGGGTGGTCATGGGATTAGACCAGCTAGCAGCCAGAGAGTCCGGTAAAGAGTCGACCGCGATAACGCGAGGACGAGCCCGGCCAGATTGTTCCGCGAAGAAGGTGCGCACGGCGCGAGCTGAAACCCCATTCGTCAGCACGATCTTGGGGTGAGAATCAGCAAGCACTGCTGCAAGGTGATCTGCATGTCCCGGCTCCTGCGGGTCATATAGCGGCACTGGGGTCATGCCGGCGTAGAGTGCACCGAGGAAAGCAAAAAGATACTCAGGTGAATTGCCTGCTAGAATGGCAACCCGATCTCCGATGGTACCTACTTGTTGTAGCCGCGCAGCTACCGCCTTAATTCGGGTATTGATCTCCGTACGGCTGTATTCCCGAACTTCTCCTTCCCGCGATTGGGAATAATCCCAAGCCCTCAGGCAGATTTTTTCTCCCCCGCCGTAGGCGAGATCAGCCTGATACACCAGTTCTGCAAGACCAGCGAGCGTTAGCTGCGGGGCGAGGACAATCTCCCCCTTGTCGTTGAAAAACTGGCCCATGGCTTGTTTGAGGTCCATGTTTCTCCTCCCTCGACCTGCTTCGCGGTGCGAAAACACCAGGTGTTCTTCAGACCCGACGACAGGCAATGGTGTGTTTTGCGTGTGAAAAATATACCAGGCTTATTATTGCTTAAGTTCTTAGCCCGGACTAATTGTTTGCATCGATCAATCCATTAACCCATCCCACAACCCATTGATTTGCCGTGGTGCCAGGAATAACACCTGGGTTGGTGGCATATTGGGCATGAACTCCATTGGCACTCACCAAAGCCTGGGCCCGAGCCATGGCATTACCTAAATCTCGGGGGGCATCACAGATTGAGTCATTGGGAGCACATATAGAGAAGGTGCGATCCTGAAGTTCACCAAAACCACCTTCTCGAGGCCCCCGCATGGTAGCGCCGGGAACAATGGGCTGAACCAGAGCAGACACTGGCGCCAACGCCACCTCAGCGCCCACTCCGCCGACCTCAACGCCGGGGTTGATACCCACTCCAGGTTCGCGTCGCCCATCGGCAACAATTGCTACACCGAGCACCCGGTCCGCCGGAATCACCCCGGCCCCTTGACCGATCCGGCTAGCAATATCGCCAACAATCACCGCACCCTGGGAAAATCCGCTGAGAATATAGCGGGTATTGGGGCATTGGTTGTGCATGGTCTGCAGCTCATTTTCCAGTTTGGAGGTGCCTTCCTGTCGGGATTGGTCATAGCTCATTTCCTGTTGCGCATTGACGTTTTTAAATTGCGCGGTATAAGGAAGCGTCCAGACCTTCACCTGGTTCTCTGGGTATCGCTGCTGAATAGGATCAGTGATGCTCAGCATAAAAGAGCGAGGATTGGCGTGCGGATGAATAGGGTCATCATCTGCCGCTGATTCCCATGTTCCTGGAGCAGCCACAACCTCCACAGCCGGACACCACGCGGGTTGCTCAGGAGCGGGACCTTGAGCACCCGGAAGCGGGCCTTTTGTTTCGTTAACGGAGCGTTGCCACTGCAAAAGACCCGCACCAATAAGTACCAGCACCACGATGACGGCCAGAACCGTCAGGAGTTTTCTCATCCTTTTAGCAGTACGCATTCTTCGCTGCCTTTTCAATCATGGCTGCGACCTCATCGACGGATTTATCTGTCCTGTGTTGTTCAACTAGCTGGCCAGCAATGGCTTTTATCAAAGTATGGCTTTGCTCACCATCCTGACAATAGGTTTGGGCGGTAGCCACGATCGTGTCTTCCAACGTGCTCACGTCCACCCCCTCATTTTTCAGGGTGCTCAAAAGCTTCTGCTCCTGCTGAGGACGAGACTGGTCATCAGGGATCCGCTCCACCTCCCGAGCACCACGATCTGAGCCGCCACTTGCCGTAGAGGGTTCTTGGGCCCGGCTGGTGTTTGTTCCTGACGATGTGGCACTGGCACTAGAGCTACTGGAACTATCCCTCGTTAACGGGGATACCGTCGTACTAGGAGCACCTTGGTTGTCAACCGTGGCTTCACCGCCACAGGCAGCCATACCGCCAGCTAAAGCGAAAGTGAGGGCAACTACCGCGAGTTTCCTCATTAGTGACGTTCCTCCTGGATTTGTCCGTTGATTTCCCGGATGATGCCGTGCTGGAATTTCATTTCCAAACCTCCCGCCGGAATATCTTTCATATCCTCGGTGGGCCAACCGTATTCACCCTGTTCCCAACGATGTTTACCCCAGGTATCAAAAATCTGACCGTAGCGAATCACCTTCGGGCCGAGCTCATGAGTCCAGTAAATATTTCCGTGTTCGAACTCCTGGAACGCTCCACCCGGAATGAGGCGCTCATTGCCAGTGGGTTGACCCAGGGATTGAACTGCGGGGTCATTAGCTACCCAGCGCTTCCCAATATCGCCGCGAACCCAGTGGACCCCGTGGTTCTTCGTGCGCACGAACCATCCACCTTGGAAGGGGAATACGGTGTTGCCATTGAGATCAAAAGCATTGCCGTTGGGGTAACCGAACTCACCGCGCTCATAGTTTTCTGCACCCCAGGCTTTCATGATGTCCTCGGGCACCGCAAAAGCGCCGAGCTCCCTGGTCCAATAGATAGACCCATGCTCAAAGTGGACAAAACGCCCCACGCCGTCGGGCGTTCCTAATTCTGTGGTGACCGGGAATCCCAGCCAGGAGGTGGCCGCCCCCATCGAGGAATATAAACCGTTGATGGTTCCGTACAGGGCGTAGGCGCCAGTTTGCGGAGACCAGTAGGCCGTACCATTTCGGAAGTCCTGAGCCACTCCGCGATCCATGGCGTATTCATTGGTCACGCAGGAACCAACAATCGACAGATCCAACTTGGCGATATCACCCTGGACAATACAATCTGAGCCCCGATCCTCCCGGGACAGTGCCATGGCGTCAGCCATATAGGGCCAAGCCTGACCGATTTCGTACTGCCAATAATCCCAGGAGTGGACCCCCGAGGGACGGAATTGGGTGATCACATTGACCGGTGTTTTCTTCGCCGCATTCACGAAGGTTTGACTGGTCATCCGGGATAGAACTTCCAAGGACATGCCCGCAGCACTACCCGGACGTGAAGCGGCAGAACCAGGTTGACCAAAGTCATCGCGGCCGGAACCGGCAGAGACATATACGGTAGATCCCTTGAGCGCCTCAATGCCGAGCTTAGGATCATGGTCAATCCAGTCTTGGGAATAGGCCGGGCCCCACATGGCGTCGGAGTTAAAACCACCAGCATCTTGCTGAGCCACCTTGATGGCTTCGGGCATTCCGGGGCTGGTGGTATCTAGGTAACCGGAGAAGGAACCAACGAATTTGAAGATTCCTGGGTTTCGCTCGGCAAGGTTAACGGCAGCGGTACCACCCATGGAAATTCCGACGACGCTTCGGTTGCGGTTAGAGCGGAAACCATTATCCAGAACCGGAATCAGTTCCTTCATCAAGAAGGTTTCCCACTTGTAGTTCTTTCCGTTGTTGGGTTGCTCCCAATCAGAGTAGAAGGAACTTTGACCTCCGACCGGAAGAATCACGTTGACGTTGCGATCAGCAAATTGCTGAGCAATATTGGTTTCGATTGTCCAGCCGTTTTCATCATCGCGAGCGCGTAGACCGTCAAGTGCCCACACTTCAGGGAAGGTGCGCGTGGGGTTGGAGTGCCAATCCCGAGCCAAAAGGATCTGAACCTGCATCAATTGGTCTGGCATGGCTGCGGATTTAATAAACACCTTGATGTGGCGACTGCTGATCCACTCCACCCGATCCACGCTGACGCCTGCGGGCAAACCACCGACATCCGGGTAGGTGGTTTCGACGGGGGTGCGCACCGGCGGTTCACCTGGAGCATCGGGCGCCGCAGTGGAACCAAAAAGTTGCGAAGATAAGTCCTGGGCTCCAGCGGTAACCGGACTGAGAATGCCACAGCCAGCAGCTAAAGCAGTGGGAAGGGCGGTGGCAGTCAGCGCAATCCGGAGGGAATGCCGCCGGGTGTTACGTGGTGCGGTATCGCTCATAGTTGTTCTTTGTCCTTGATTTTGCGGTCGGTTCAGCAACCCGTCACGAAGGAACCATGCCGAAGGTTCCCCTCCTCCGGCATGAACTGCACAGATTCGCGACGGTGGCATAAAAGCACTGACTTCAAGTTTAAGTACAACTTGAGGGTTTTGGGAAGTGACACACCGGATTTTTCTTTTATTTTGGGGACAGAATTAGCCCCTCTTTACCCCCTCGTTATACACAACGCAACCCACCCTCAACGAGGAGGATGGGTTGCAGGAAGGAAATTGTGAATCCGGAACCGGGTTCTACCAGGCGTTCATCACATCCAAGATGCGCGGCTTAGTGGCGTGGAGTTCACCGGTGAAGTTCCGCCAGTTGTGAAGACCATAAGCCGGGAAATCTTCGGCATACTTCACGCCTTGAGCTTGTGCGCTCAGGGTCCATACTCGGGTGGTGTAGAGCGAGAAAGCCTCCAAAGGAGAACCAGCGATCAGCATATTCGGAGGCAGACTCCACTCATCCGGGTGAGGAACGCCGCTTGCTGCAGAAACAAAGACGTCACTATTGCGCAGTCCGCCCAAGTTGAGCATCGGGTCATTTTGGAAACGACGCGGGTTGAGCATACTGCCATACATGGCGTTGATATTGAATCCACCGGCATCCAGCAGGGCCACGCGCATCATGGTCTGCATACCCGGCAAGGTGGTAGCTAAGTAACCGGAGTAAGACAGCACCTGGCGGAACTGATCCGGGTGCTTTGCGCCCAGGTTCATGGCTGCAGTGCCGCCCATGGACAACCCAGCAATAGCGTTGTTATTGCGAGCAACGCCGAAGTTCTGCTCCAGGTAAGCAGGAAGCTCCTGGGTAAGGAAGGTCTCCCACTTGTAGTTCACCGGGTTGTTGAAGTCATAGGTAGCGGGACCTTCCCAGTCTGCATAGAAGGAAGCCGCACCACCAATCGGCATCACCAGGGTGATGTTGTTGTCTACGAAGAGACTCTGAGCGTCAGAATCATTAACCCAAGCATTAGTTGCGTCCGTTGCGCGGAGACCATCCAGAAGGTACAGGCCGGCGTTACCGCCGTTTTTAGCGGGCTGAATCTGGACCTGAATGGGGTGTCCGGTTGCCGGTGAATCCACCGTACAGCGCTGCACCCAAAAGCCCACCGCATCCCATACACATCCGGGACCTAGAACATCGCGGTTTGCCGCTGCTGCCGTACCGCTACCAGCCACCATCAAAGAAGTGGCGGTTACCGCGGCGGCAACCACAGCAGAGGCCTTTTTCCACAAGCCTCGCAAGCCAGTCTTCGTAGACATGGTTCTCCTTTTATTACACAACTTCTTAAGTCAGTTCTCATCGAGATTTATCGACGCTCAGGCCATCAGCGTTACGGCCAATTCGAAAGTTTTATCCCGAGTGACATCGGCTAGTGTAAACCATTCCCGCCCCAAACTTCATCTTTCCGTTATCAAAACGTGAACATTTCCCGGCGTGTCTTCCCTGTTTCTCCTGCTTAGCCCCAAGAAATTTATTTTTCAATAAGATAATCTTTGGGATCATCAGAAAGCTTTAAGGTTCTTCCTTCACCGAGTGCGAATCGGATGTTCTTGAAGAAGCGAGACCAACTCATCGGCTCCTGATAACTCGCAAAAAGTTCCTCGAACTCCGGGATGCGCAGTGCTTTCTGCGCGGCTTTGACTTGGTCGATATTGACTCCTGAAGGTAACGCCTTGGGGTCAGAAATATCCGCCCCACTGGCGGCAATCTGCCAGTCCAGAGCCAAGGATTTGTCATGGCCAATTCGCCCATCGGGGATCCTCGGTTGACGGGCAGCAAGAGGGGTGGCCAAGCCCACCGTGTCATACATCCTGGCATCAAGCGGAGCCTCCAAGCCCGGAGCTCCCAAAGACAAAATATAGATCGATAGCGGCGGGTGAGTTCCCGGTTTCGGCGGCAAACTAATCCACGACTTCCCATCCGGCAAACTCAACAACGCGTCATGGTTTTTCTCCGCCTTCGCCAAAGAAACGCCGAAATCCGCCAACAACGGGGAATCTAAATAATCTTGCGCCAGCGTCGGGGCATCACCAGATTCTCGGTCCACTGCTCTGGTCCAGAACTCACGTTCATCCACAATCTTGATCGGGGCGTCGGGATGAAAAGCCACAGACCCGCGCTGGATGGTGATTCCACCCCACACCACAACCACCGCGAGGGCAACCATGCCGAGGTCTCGGCGTAAGGGGATAATCCACAGCGGCAGAAGCAGGGCGAAGAAGGGAATCAGCAGCATTCGGGCGTGCATAAAGTCTCCGCCCACCCGGATCACATAGAGAATGTGCAGGGCAGCACAAAGAACCATGAGTCCGACGGCAACCGTGGTGCGATCTTTCTTAATCCGGGCACCAGCCGGGACCACTACTGCAAGCAGCACCACCACTAGAACTACGGGAAGCCAATACGGGTTCAAGAAATTCTTCAGGTACTCAATCCCGTTAGACCACCGCTCACCACTTGCGGATTTAGCGACCGCGGTATGCGGAGTTAACAGACCGTAGTAGCCCATCCGGAAAATCTGATAAGCCAGGGGAAGCGGCACCGCACAGCCAAGAACCGCGATGCCTCGCTTCCAGGTTCCCGCCGTCAACAGTAATAACAGCCCTACTGCACCACCATAAAGAACAAGTTCAGGACGAACCAGCCAACTCAGGCCGGCCCAGACAGCCAGCGGCATCCAGATCCTGGAGAAGCGCGCGTCGGACCATAACACCAAAAGGAGCCAGAGTACTGCAACCCAAAAAATGGAGAGTCCCCATTCCAAGCCGGACGTAGCGAAATCTCGAGCAGGCGGAAGACACAGGTAAATCAGTCCACCTAAGGGAGCCAGGAGAAAATTGTGTCGGCGATACAGATGCCCCGTCCCTAAAGCTCCAATAACCATAGCCACCGCGCTGAGGAGCAACGCAGACCATAAAGCCACCAACTCTAGCCGGGCACCACTAATGCTGGCGGCCGCCCAGATTAGATACTGCCACAGCGTGGAAGTATTGGCTTCAACTCTCTCACCCGCATTAAACACCGGGCCGTTGCCGGCCTGGAGATTCAAGACTGTGCGCAGCACGATAAGACCATCATCGGCGATCCAGCGGCGCATCCAGCCCCCCACCCCCATCCCGATTCCCAGGATGAGAGCAGACAAGCAGGTAGTGATCAGCGTTCGACGGTTCAACTAAGCTCTCCTAATTGGCGTGCAAAATCTCGGCGATCTCCGCCTCAGTGAAATAATCCCGAGGATTAGCGGAGAATTGAAGATGACGCCCCGTAGTTAACGCAAAACGAATATTCTTCATGAAGCGGCTGAAACTCATCGGATCTTGATACGTGGCAAAAAGTTCCTGGAATTCCGGTTTTTGAAGTGCCGCACGCGCGAGTACAACATCATCTCTGTTAATCCAGCCCGGAAGCTGATGAATATCGGCATCACTAGCAGCTACCTGCCAAATGACCGGGAGCCATTTATCATGACCAATTCGAGCGCCTTCAATGCGCGGCATACGAGCTGCAAGCGGAGTAGCTAGGCCCACGGCATCATGCACCTGCACATCAAGGGGGGCAATCATCCCCGGTGTTCCTAATACGGTCGGATACAGATTCAACGGCTGGGTAGGTGCTTTCCCTCCCGCCGGACGAGCCAAAGGCATCCAGGAATATAACAACGTCGGCTCTTGTTGCACTACGATCGGTTGAAGCTGCGCGGCATGGTCGTGGATAGCTGTTTGCAAAACCGGCTGAAAATCACGCATCACCCCGGCGCGGAGGAAATCCTCGGCATTCTTTGGCCCATCCCCCGGCGCACGCTGCGTATCACACGTCCAAAATTCCCGCTCATCAATAACTCCCAAATGTTCTGGGCGAGCTGGATCAGTACAGGCTTGGGAAGAACGCACCGCCACGATGCCGCCCCATGCCACGACCAGACATAGCCCTACGACACCCGGAACCATCGCACCAAGACGCCGAGACGAAGCGGAAAGCGGGACAACCGGCAGCACCATGATCGGGAGAAGAGCAGCAAAAAGCGGGATGAGAAGCATCCGGCCATGCATGAAATCCCCACCCACCCGAATGACGTAGAGGACGTGGAGCGCACTGCACCCTAGCATGATGCCGACAATGATGAGATGGGAACGAAGCGGCCGGCGCTGATGGGTTTCCTGACTGCGCACCCAGTATTGCCAACACACCAGGCCAATAACGAGAAGCATGACCAACCACAAAACATAGGGGTGCGCAAAATTAGTGAGGTAATGCCAACCGCTCGCCCATTCAGCACCACTGGCTGATTTAGCCA
Organism: Corynebacterium poyangense; assembly: GCF_014522205.1. NCBI lineage: Bacteria > Bacillati > Actinomycetota > Actinomycetes > Mycobacteriales > Corynebacteriaceae > Corynebacterium > Corynebacterium poyangense. The sequence continues at coordinate 2,471,235 of NZ_CP046884.1, forward strand.
CCGCAGTATGTGGAGTGAGCAAACCGTAGTAGCCCATCCGGAAAATCTCATAGGCCAGGGGCAACGGTAAGCCCCACGCCATGATCGCCATGCGACGTCGCCATGATGGCGCGCTAAAAAGTAAAACTAAAGCTACTACTCCCCCATAGAGAGCGAGCTCTGGGCGAACCAACCAACTCAGGCCTGCCCACAGGGCCAGCGGTTGCCATATCCACGGCCAGGAATCGTCGGACCATAACACCAGGAACAGCCAAAGAAGGGCGAGCCAGAGAAGAGACAAGCCCCACTCCAAACCGGAGGTGGCGAAATCTCGAGCCGGCGGAAGACACAGGTACACCAGACCGCCAACTGGAGCTAATAGCCAATGAGTGGAGCGACGATAAAGGTGCCCGGCCCCGAGAGCACCAATAAAGACGGCGGCCACCGTGCAACCAAGGGCCACGCCAAGAGCCACCACTTCCAATTTGAAGTGGGTAATCTCAGCAACTATCCACAACAAGTACTGCCATAGTGCAGAAGTGTTGGCTTCTACTCGCTCTCCAGCATTAAAGACTGGACCGTTACCAGCTTGAAGATTACGCACGGTGCGTAGCACAATGAGGCCGTCATCAGCAATCCAGCGGCGCATCCAGCCACCAATCGCCGCGATCACGGCAAGGAGGGTCGCGCTCAGCATGGTGCTGATGAAAGCAGGATTAAGCGAACCCCGTCGATTAGTCATAATGGTTGATCATATCTTAAAGGGCCGGGACTATATATACCGCTAAACTAATGCACAACAGCCACAGCACAGCCAGTAATTGCAAAACCCGGTCGGTAAGAGCTAGCTCATCAGGTGCGCCCCCATCACCCCGGTCAACGTCTGCGGCATAGCGCAAGATAGCCACGGTGAAGGGAACCATGGAGATTTGATACCACATACCTGCTGCTCCGCCCGTCTTATGGGATAGCTCAAAACCCCAGAGTGCGTAGGACATAACCACCGCGGTGGCGGCGAGAGTCCAGACAAACCTCAGATAGGTGGGGGTGTAGCCCTGGAGAGATTTGCGGATTTTCGCGCCGGTTCGCTCTGATAATAAGCGTTCGGAATACCGCTTGCCGCTGGCCATGAAGAGAGAACCGAAAGCAGCCACCAAAAGAAACCATTGGGAAAGTTCAATATTGGCTGCTACGCCGCCAGCCATGGCACGAAGCATGAAACCAGAGGACACTAACGCAATATCGACGACCGGTTGATGTTTCCAGCCAAAGCAGTATCCCAGCTGCAGCACAATATAGACCGCCACCACGATGGCAAGCGCGTGGCCTGAGGTCGCGACATAGCTAATCCCAATGGCCAGGGCGATGAGGATAACTGCCATGCCGTAGGCCACGCCCACCGGGAGCACACCAGCAGCAATAGGGCGGAACTGTTTTGTGGGATGCTGCCGATCTGCTTCCACGTCACGAGCATCATTGATGAGGTAAATAGAGCTGGCCGCAAAGCAAAACACGATAAACGCCAACACCACGTCAAGAATGGTGCGTTTATCCAGGAACGCATCGGCACCCGCAGCGGCAGGTGCAGCAACAACCAAGACATTCTTCACCCATTGTTTAGGGCGAAGTGCCTTAATCATGCCGTCAAGGAGATTCTTCGGCGGCTGCCTTTTCTTGAGGTTGTCAATACCCTCGGTGTGCGGTTCGGAGCCCAGATGGATCTGGTCTGATTCGCTCACGCTATTTGCCTCTCTATCTTCCGGGTTAGCTCTGCACCGGCAGCGCCTAACAGCGCCCCCGCGGTGACATCAGTGGGATAGTGAACTCCCAGCACCATACGCGAGCACATCATGATCGGCACAACTGACAGCGGCCAAGCAGAGTTCATCATCCGCGACAAAAACACCATGGCGGCAGTAGTAGACGTCGCATGTGACGAAGGAAAGCTCAGCTGAGAAGGAGTTTTTACCCCGATCTTGATCCGCGGATCATGAGGCCGAGGTCGGCGAACAATTCTTTTGATCACAACTGAGGCTGCGTGGGTTCCTAAGGCAGCCGCCCCGAGCCCTAACCACTCTTTCCGTCGCTGAGGTTCGACGCACGCCCCGACCCCAGCCAGCCCCAACCAGCCGGCAGAATGTTCCCCCATAAAACTCAAAGCTCGAGCCCCAGATAACACCCCAGGGATGTGGGCAGTTGCTTTTTGGAGCCGCACTAATAGATCAGACTCATTCATTAAAGACCTTCTCCCAAGATTCCCGTGAACTTAGTTCCGGGCGTGCTGCCCGATAGCGTTCCCGCATCTCATCAAAACGTTCAGCAATCTCTTTTTGTAACTGCCAAGTTTCTTTGAGCAACTTCTTGGCTAACTCGCGATCCCGTTTCCGGAAGACCACGCCATTATTACCAGCGGTGGTAACCGTTGCAGAATCTAGGCGCGAGAGAGAGAACCATCGTGCTTGATCTGGGGTGAGGTTTACTTGGGGGCAGTCATGGTGTTCCGCTTTCGCTTCAGTGAATGAATGCTTCAGCCCTTTATACAGCCAACGCAGCTTCTTCACTTTCGCTAGCCGACCACCAATATCCTGGAGCGGAACCCCTGGGGCACCGCTAGCAGCGGGCAGTTGCGCAGCAGATGGCAGCACTTGGGCGTCGGAATATTCCTTGCGGATAGCGTTAATCCGGGGCAACGAGCTTTCCAAGATGTCAAAGAGATGCTCCGGGCCGGCGAGGAAATCTCGCATGGACTCAAGTTGGATAGCCAGGGTGGAATACTCCATGCACATGAGGTGCTTGAAGGTAGATTTCCGCAGGTTGGCGATGATTCCCTGAACTGGGCCATCATGGTACATGGCCGCAACGATCAACCGATTCCGCAGGTGGAAATAGGCTTGCCAATCAATTGCATCATCCTTATCCGCCCACGCCATATGCCAAATCGCTACCCCTGGCCAGGTGACTGTGGGAAAACCTGCTTGCTTGCCGCGGAGAGAATACTCGGTGTCATCCCACTTAATAAATAGCGGTAAAGGCAAACCAATAGCGTCACAGACTACCCGGGGGAATAAGCACATCCACCATCCATTGAAGTCCACGTCTATTCGGCGGTGTAAGTCCCGGGAGGTCTTAGCAGCCCATTGTTCTTTGCTATAGCCGCGGGGGCAGGGGCCTGGGTCTTGGCAATCGCTGAGGGGATGTTCCGCAAAGTCATGGTCATAGTGGACGTAGGGTGCAGGAGACCACATAAACGTCCGAGGATCGACGATTTCTCCCATCGTGCGTAGCTGGGCGCGTTCCTGCAGGTTGAGCATTTGTCCGCCCAGGATGAAAGGTGACCGGGCGTATCGAGCAATTTGAACGGAACGCAAGATCGATTCCGGCTCAATAACGATGTCATCATCCATGTAGAGGGTATAGGGAGAGTCCCCCACGTTGGTGAGGGATTCAAACATAATCCGAGAATACCCGCCGGAACCGCCCAGGTTTCCTTGTCGGAATTCATGGAATCGCTCTCCGAAATGTTCTACGACCTCGTGATAGCCGGGCTCATCGGCGGGGTGTTGGGTGCCCTGGTCAGGGAGGATCACTGCCTCAATAATCTGATCCACCTCAGGATCACTTGCTAAAGCTTGAAGCGCATTGACGGCATCGCGGGGGCGGTTAAAGGTCGGGATTCCCACTGTGACCCCGGCGCGAAATGGTCCCACCTGGGAGCCGTCTGGCATCGTTTGTGCCTGGGGCTGGCACGGAGCGTACCACCCACCACTGATCCGAAGTTCCGTTTCCGCGACGGCATCAAACCATAACCATCCGCCATCCTCAAAATGCGTTAAGGAGATCTCAATAGCCACTTCCCCTGATTGCGTAGCCGCGCTGGCAACATGAACCCTGGTCCCGTTGACCTTAGAGCGATAAACCTCAATGCTTCCTGCTCCCCTGGTCTGGAGATAAAGAATGACGGAATCTAGCTGAGACCAGCGTCGCCAATAGGAAGCCGGAAAGGCATTGAAGTAGGTTTCAAAGCTTGCCTCGGTACCAGCAGGAAGGGTTAAAGTACCGCGATCTTCCCACCGAAGCCGAACCGTATTGTGCTCTGCTTCGTGGAGATAAAGCATCCGCACATCATGAGGTTCACCATGTCTAGGTAAGAGCAATCGCTGTAACCGCTCTACTGGCTGGTTACTCATTCTTTTAAGGCCTCCGTTGGAGATCGGGGACATTTTCTACGCGCACCAGCGTAGTCGAATATCCTGGCAGCTCCCTTATGGCACAACCAAAATCACAGAAGAACAGTCACGGCTCACGGCACCGCTAAGCGTGAAGCTGATACGTCGATTCTCCCGTGGCTTAGCCATCAGAAGCTGAAGAAAGCCGCCGGACAAAACCTCTCCTTCGCCCTATCTGAGTTGAGAATTTATGCAGCTAACAGTGCACATGATGAACTTCGGGCGGCAGCTAGAAAGACGTCGACATAACCATTTCTTCCCCCGGAATCAATGTTCCATCGCGCAGGTGATACTGACGATCTGCCCGCGCAGCTTCAGCTCGATCATGAGTAACCAGAACGGTGGCTATCTGATATTGGTGAGTTACGTCACGAAGGATAGAAATAATCTGATGGGAAAGCTGACTATCTAATGCCGCGGTAGGCTCATCAGCGATCAGGATGCTGGGCTGAGCAGCCAAGGCCCGAGCAATAGCTACACGTTGGCGTTGCCCTCCAGAGAGTCGTTGTACTGGGCGCTGTTCCAGACCCGCTAAACCAACATTGTCTAAAAGTTCCTGTATTCGGCCTTGCGGTATGGGCTTCCCCTGAATTTTCCCCACCAGTTCTAGTTGTTCAGCGACCTTCAACGAGGGGATGAGATTAGGAGTCTGAAACACCATCCCCATGGTGTTCCTCCGCCACCGGGTCCGGTTTTCTTCATCCGACGGCAGAACTTCTCCGCGGATGAATACTTCCCCTTCGGTGGGAACCGTCAGTCCCGCAATAACCGACAGCACACTCGATTTTCCAGATCCGGATTCTCCAGTAATTGCCACCATATGTCCGGCAGAGATCTGGAGATTAACGTTCTTCACGGGGGTGATGTGCCGATCACCATCGGGGTAACTAACAGTAATATTTCTCAGTTCTATCTGTGGTGTTGTCATGACAAACTTGCTCCTAACGCCAATAGCGGATTAATAGTGGTTACTCTCCGGGTGGCGAGCCACGCCGCAGCTAATCCCAAAATGCTGGTTCCCACGGCGGGAAGCAGAATGGTCGATAGCCCCAATTGCACTGGCACCACGGCACTGGCTAGAAGCATCAGACCTGCCGCAGCTATCGTGCCGATGCTAACGCCGATGATGATGGTCAATGCGGCACCCCCGAGCGCATCTTTGAGGACAAAACTCCGACTAGCCCCGAGACTGCGCATAATTGCTACATCTCGGGTTCGCTGCATTGTCCAGATGCTGAGAAAAGCCACGATGACTAGTGCTGAGATGGCATAGAGCAAGGCCTGCATGGTGAGTAGAGAACCATGTTCTGAGGAATAAGCGGGTAAGGCTTGAAAAGCTTGACACAAGCTCAAAGCTTGGGTGCCAGCAATATCGCCGTGATTGCTCGCAACAGGCTCGTCGAGCAGAAGAGCAGTGGGTTGCTGATTGTGAGTTTTTTCTTGCCAGGTAGCAAAATCTGTCCACACCACCGGCATGTGACTATAGGTTAATTCCTTGTCGTACATTAGCTGCCCGGCGTGGATTTCTCCCTGACCACCGGGAATTACTGTGCCTACAGGCAAACCAATGTAGGTGACAGCTTCAGAATCAGAGGCGCTTAACCGTCCTTGCCTAATCCCGATGGGAGTAGGTTCGACGCCTACTGCCGCCGCCCACTGTTCTTGTTGCTGCGGAGTGATCTGGGACGTATCAAACCGGGCAGGAGAACCGTCGTGAACAGCAATAACTATCTGGGCTGGGTTGAGCGCCTCGAGAGCGGAGGTGTTTTGTTTAGCTAAACCTCCGGTTAGTGCGCTTAAACCCACCAACAGGAAGGTAATGAGGGCGACAGTGCCGCTCATCAATAAAAACCTGCCCTTGGCATGGAGCATATCTCTCAGGGAAACAAACATGGTGTTAGTTTCGCTGCTGCTGGGGTGGGAAAACATCAGTTTCTTGGCTGGTTCTGGAATCAACCACCTGGTTGATGCCTCCCACCACCCCCGGCTTCTACGCTAGTGCAGTGTGAACCCCGCTGTATTCCATTCTTCGCCATTGGCCCAAGGGCTGCGGTGGCTTCGCCTGGTACTGCACCTTATGGTGGCGCTGCTCCTTGGCGTAGGGGTGATATCTTCGCCTCACCCCACCGCTGCACTTCTGCTACTCACCGCCAGTAGTTTTGGATTGTGCTACGTCCTAGGAACCGGCTGGGAACGACGCTTTGCACTAGGGCTAAGCCGCAAAGATTTTTCTCGCTTCGCTACTCTCTGGGCGGCGATCATCCTCGCACTATGGGTACTTTTGGTGTACCTCAGCCCCAGCTTCAGTTGGCTGCTTTTCCCCCTCGTCTTTATCCTTCTCCAGGTTTTTGGCACCCGCCTCGGACTACTCGCCATCCTCGCCAGCTGGGGGTGGATCACCCTCGGACCTCACCCAGCCACCACCGCGGGAGCCGCGCTCGGCCCCGGAATAGGTGTGGTCACAGCCGTAGGTGCATTTTATATTTACCGGATCTTGCTCCACGAAACTGAGGAGCTACGCCGCACTCGCTCGCAACTGCTCGCAGCCGAAAAACGAGCCGGGCAGCTTGCAGAAAGGGAGCGACTCTCCCATGAAATTCATGACACCCTCGCCCAGGGGTTTAGTTCCATTGTGTTGTTATCTCGGGCTGCGCACCATAGCGCCGACCCCAGTGAACAACTCAACACTATTCATGACGTTGCCCAAAGCAATTTAGCGGAAGCCAGAGCACTAGTTGCTTCTCTTTCCCAGGAAAGAATGTCCCTACCGCAGCTCCTCGAACAATTAGTAGAACGGACCCGACGCCAGGAAAAGGCCTTGGATAACGCAGTGCAGATTAGGTTTGTTGTGGAGGGATCGGGCGTCGAACCTTCCCCAAAAGTGAGCGATGCCCTGTACCGAGTTGCCCAAGAGGCACTCGCCAATGCGGTGCGCTACGCCGACGCTCAACGTATCCAAGTAGCCCTTACCTACTGGCCGGAACAAGTGGCGCTGGACATCCGCGATGATGGCAAAGGTGGCGCCCAGGAAGGAGCAGGCTTTGGGATCTCTGGGATGCGCGCTCGACTCAACGAGGTGGGCGGTGTTTTAGAGGTGGTAAGTGAGGCCGAAACTGGCACAATTATTAGCGCTCAAGTGTCAACCAAGGAGGCCGCGTGATCCGTGTGATGCTAGTAGATGACCACCCGGTTGTTCGGGCTGGACTTCGTGCCATCTTAAATGCCTTCCCCGATATTGACGTGGCATGGGAAGGCGCTAATGGGCAGGATGCGATCACCACAGTCCGCGCCCATCCCGGAGACATTGATGTCGTGGTGATGGATCTTCAGATGCCCGGCGTGGATGGGATCTCCGCCACCGCAACCTTATCGGAATTATCCGGCCCCCCAGTCTTAGTGCTGACCACCTATGACACCCAGTCTGACATTGTCGCCGCGATCCGCGCCGGGGCGTTGGGATATTTACTCAAAGATGCCCCAGAAGAGGTGTTGCATCAAGCTGTTCTAGACACTGCAGCGCGGAAAAGAACTCTGTCTGCCGAGGTGGCTCAAGCCCTAGCTACCCAGCTCAGCTTTCCTGATGAAGCACTGTCCCAACGAGAAATTGAGATCCTGACCCTAGTAGCAACCGGCGCCAGCAATAAAGACATCGCTGCCGATCTTTTTATTTCGCTCGCAACAGTCAAAACCCACCTCATCCATATCTATCGAAAACTGCGAGTAGACAACAGGACAGCAGCAGTCAATGAAGCACGACGTCGAGGAGTCCTCCACCAACGCTGACCCACGCCTTCGCTCAGTAAAGATTACTGACCAATTTCGGCAGAGCTAAAGCTAACACCTAAGGATGTAGCCGTTCTTCATGACAGAGGGTCCCTTTGATGATGCGTGTCGCGGAGCCGCGATTCCGTGGTGGAATCCGAAACACCAGATCAGATGACGCTACATGATTCGGCAATACTGCTGTCGAAGACTCCTAGTTCGCTCTCCTTGGCACAGCAGTGCCTTCCGATAATCGGATTTTGGTGAGATTAGGTAGTCGCCGATGTCCATCGGTCTGTATCGCGGGTTCACGTACTAATTCAGCTTCCCATCGCAGTCTAACCGAGTTCGCATGAGATCGGCTTAATAGCCAATTTGACGCAGACTCCCCTTCTGATGTGCAAGGTAAGTGAATCTTCAGGAAGAAAAACCTCAGCAACTCTCTTAAAAATCTTGTGGCATCGCCTGGTGTCAAATTACCGGTGCCCCAGCATGGATCAGTGCTTCGACCAAGCAAGCCATCAGCGACAAAGAAACTCCAAAAGTCTATCTATGATCATCTCGACTGAGACGTCCGAAGTGTTAACCACAACATTCCTGATGCCACAAGATATCCGGAATTTTTGCTAGGTCATCTCAATGCATGTGCAGTACCGGGATACATTCTCCACAGCTAGATTCGTCTTTTCAAAATCCCCTACAAGACCTTTAGGATCTATACCTCCTATATTCAGCCTGTATCCAAATCCTGCAGCTCAATTCAATCGATAGATTATCCACCTTTGCCCAAAAGGTGAGGGAGTTACACCATCAAAATGGACCTTCCTTACTTAATGGCCACTGGGTTAACTGGGGCACCAGTGCCCGAATGGATTTTGAGTGGAGCTGCGCTGTACAAGAAGTTCCACTGCCCATCCTTGTGACAGTCATCTGCCAGGGCGTCAAGGGAGAGAATTTCACAGAAGAGGACGCCAAGGTTACGCATAAGTGCCTGATGGAGCGGCAGACTAGTACCGTTATTTGGGTCGATAGTGACCTCATTGGCGATAATGTCCGTACCTAACACAGGTATTTCCATGTCAGCGAACCATTGAACTAACTCAGGCGAGTAGGTTAGCCCGGGTTCGATAAAGGGAGTGGCGTGGAATTTCTCCACATCGCCGTTATAGTACGAACCAATCCAGCCGGTGCGGATAAGTAGAATATCTCGCTTTTGAATTTCGATGCCCTGCTTTTTGGCTGTCTTGAGAAGATCTTCGAGGCCAAAAGTCTCACCCGGTGCCAGCACTGCTTTATCACGGTAGGAAGCAATGTCGATCAGTACGCCTCGCCCGACAACTCCATGCTCCGCGATTGGCATAATAGAGGCTTTTTCCGTCGCCCCGATGGTACTCTCTGCAGGGTAGCCATTGTAGATCTGATCGCTATGCCAGGCGTGGCCAAGCGCATCAAATTAGGTGGTGCCCTGCAGATACATGACTACTACGTCGTCGGCATACTCCGCACCCCCAGGAATTACAGGACCCTTGCCACACGCGAAATGAGAACGATCAATAACGTTAAAACGCTGAGTGGGACGGCGTCCTGGCCACACAGGATCTCCAGCGGGATCGGCGATTGGGATGCCAAGGGTGAAGGTTTTTCCCGAGCGGATCGCAGCTTTACCTCTCAGGGCTTCCTGCTCATTCAAGTAGTTAAGCGACCCAATTTCATCTTCATTTCCCCACTTTCCCCAGTTTTTAGGAGAATCTGCAAGCAATTCAGCAAAATGTGGAGGGGTATTGACGGTGTTATCCATGTAGTTCCTCAGAATATTAGTAGGTAGCACGGCCTCCGGAGAGGTCAAAGACGGCTCCGGTAGAGAAAGAAAGGGAGGGAGAGGCGAGGAAGGCAATCATTTCTGCAACTTCTGCGGGTTCCCCTACTCTGCCCATAGGGATTCGCTCCAAAAGCTGCTTTTTGGTCTTTTCGTCAAACCATGGTTGGTCAAGCATTCCTGAACCGATAAGCGCCGGTGCGATGGCGTTGACTAAAACCCCCTTCATGGCAAGTTCTTTCCCTACAGCTTTCGTCATGGCAATTACACCACCTTTCGCTGCGGCATAAGGGCTAGACAGAGCATGACCTTCCATGCCAGCAGCTGAGGCTGTGTTAACAATCCGTCCGTAGCCTTGTTTGATCATTTCTGGTATAACTGCCTTGAGCATCAAGAATTGACTAGTCAGGTTGACGTCTATATCTCGGCGCCACGTCTCAAGGTCGATTTCCCATAGAGGAACCATGCCTGAACCCATGCCAGCGTTATTAATCAGAATGTCTAGGCCACCAAATTCGGACTGGGAAAGCTCCATTGCCCGGGTGGCAAGCGATGGATCGGTGACATCTCCCACCAGAGTGATAATTTTTCCTCTTGTGCTGCCGGCCTCTTCAATCAATACTTCAAGAGCTTGTTGATGAAGGTCAACGGCAACGACGTTAACGCCGCTTTCTAGGAACTTGGTTACAACAGCACTTCCTATACCACCTGCAGCGCCTGTGACGATTGCGGTCTGGCCAGCTATATTGTTTTTCATTTGTTTCCTTTGAACTTTTAGAACAGAATTATCAGGTTGCCTTGACAACATTCAGTCCCCCCGCGATCCAAATGGGTTGGCCAGTCATATAGGGGAGGTCGCCCGAAGCCAACGTTCCTACAGCAGTGCCGATATCATCAGCATCTCCCCACCTCGACAGTGGTACCCGCCCATCTGCGATGGCAGCTTCTATCTCAAGAGATCCTGCAGAAGCTGTCATGGCTGTTTGCATAAAACCGGGCCGGATTTCATGAACTGCTATTCCTTCAGGCCCCAAACGGTAGGACAGGATTTTAGCGAGCATGGAGAGTCCCGCTTTGGTAATGTTGTACTGCGCACGGTCAGGGGAGACGAGTTCTGCGGCTATGGAGGTCACTATGATAATGGACCGGTAGATCCCATCCGAGAACCGATCGGGGTCTTCTACCATGCGGCTGGCTACTGTTTGGCTTAAAAAGAATGTCCCCCGCAGATTGATATCTACAGCTCGATCAAAGGCATCAGGGGAGAGCTCTAATATATCCGTCAACGGTCGAGCCGCTATGCCTGCGTTATTGTGGAGACAATCAAGACGCCCGAAATCTTCCCATATTTGATCAACGACCTCCTGATGCCGTTCAACCCTAGAAATATCCAGTTGGTAATATCGCGCGGTCGCCCCGAACTCTCTCAGTTCCTGAAGGACTAAATCCGTGGCACTGTCAGGCTCCGACAAATCAACGATGGCTACGTCAAACCCTCGGAGGGCCAACCCCTTAGCCGCACCTAATCCGAGACCCTGCCGCCCACCGGTGACAAGTGCCACCGGCTTTACTTCTTTTTCTACACTGTTCTCCGACACGTTAGTATTTCGCATTTTGACCTGCTGTTGCTTCTCCGTTGGGTGACGATATTGTTAGCCGGGAGGCTGTCGCCTTTTCTTTCCCATGGTCGGCTAGAAGGGGAATTGTTTCTGACCAGATGCCACCCCAACCCAGTGGGTGGTGGTGAACTCTTCAATAGCCCACTCACCATTGAAACGCCCCAAACCAGAATTCTTCTCACCACCGAACATCACATGCGCCTCATCATTGACCGTGATGTCATTGACATGGGTCATACCAGCCTCAATCTGGCGAGCGAAGTTCAATCCTCGGGCCAGGTCACGGGTACACACTGCAGAGGAAAGACCAAACTCAGTGTCATTAGCCAACTCAAGAGCATGGACCTCATCCTCAGCTTTGACGATGCCAACCACGGGGCCAAAGATCTCCTCACGGAACAACTCCATCGCCGGGGTAACGTCAGCGAAAACATGTGGGGCGATGACACGACCCTCAACAGGCCCAGAAACAACCTCCCGGGCACCCTCAGCGCGGGCACGCTCAATCCTCTCAGTCACTGAACACAGCTGGCTATCGTTGATGACCGGGCCAACAACCGTCGCATCATCACACTGGTCACCATAGGTAAGGGTCTGTACCCGCTTAGAGAAAGCCTCCACAAACTCCTCATAAAGCGGTGCCTGAACGATGATGCGGTTAACAGCCATACAGATCTGACCCTGGTGGAGGAACTTGCCCATCACGGCCGCACCAACCGCCTGATCCAGATCAGCATCCTCAAGAACTACCAACGGGGCATTCCCACCAAGCTCTAGCGCCACCTTCTTGATATATTTGCCACCCGTGGCCGTAGCACCAACCTGCTTTCCTACCGGGGTGGAACCAGTAAAAGAAATCAAACGCGGAATGGGATGTTCGACAAAGTGATCACCGATTTCGGAACCCGCACCAACAACAATATTAAGTACTCCTTCGCTCAGTCCAGCTGCCTCGAAGATCTTGCCCAGCAGTAAACCGCCGGTTAACGGAGTGTCAGAAGCCGGTTTTAGCACCACAGCATTACCGCACGCTAAAGCCGGTGCCACCGACCGCATCGACAGGGCGAAAGGGAAGTTCCACGGGCTGATAACGCCTACAACACCCAGTGGCTCACGGAAAACGTAGTTAGCCTTACCTGGGGTATTCGATGGTAAGATCTGACCAGTAATACGGATCGGGAAGGTGGCAGCTTCGCGGAGGGACCCAACCGCCAAACTGGTTTCGATATTGGCCTTAATGGCAGTAGAGCCGGATTCCACACGAATCAGCTCGACGACGGCCTCCTGGTGCTCCTCAATCCAATCGGCAGCCTTAGTGAGGATCTGGGCACGCTCCCTCGGAGCCAGAGCAGCCCAGCTGGCTTGCGCTTCCTGAGCTATCTCGTATGCAGCGTCGACATCGTCTGTTGAAGCCTGACGAATAGTAGCGATAGTCTCTTCATTAAAGGGGTTAGTGGTCGCAGTAATCCTCTTAGAGGTACCCTCGCGCCAACCTCCGATATAGAGCTGGTCGGCGATGATAGCGGAATATGGAGTAGGTGTAGTAACGGTCATTGTTTTCAGCTACTTTCCTTAATGCGTAGTCGGTTCAGTAGTTATGGGTTACTGGTTTGTTTCGTCAATTCGGAGCACGGCCTTGATGGTGCCACCCTCATGAACATCGTGGATGGCCAGTTCGAGTTCGTCGAAGCTATAGGTGGTGATCAGCTTGTCGAAGGGGAATCTCCCCTGTCGGTACAGCTTGATCAGACCAGGGATGAGAGTGCGACTGTTTGAAGAACCACCCAGGGTCCCAACCACGGTCTTGCCAAATAGCGTGCGCATGTGGTCAAGAGAAAAGCGTGCCTCAGCCGGGGCACCGCCAACGAGAATTAACGTACCCATCAGTCCGACGGTGTCCGCGGCCTGCTCGATAACCTTGATGCTGCCGGTGCAGTCCAGGACATAGTCGGCTGGGCCACCGCAGATCTCGGCGACGGCCTCGACAATATTCTTCTCACGGGTGTTGACGGTATGGGTGGCACCAAGTTCACGGGCCAATTCCAGACGTGAGTCCTGCAGGTCCATCGCGATAATGGTGGCTGCCGGGGTGTTACAGGCTGCCATAACCGCGGCCAGACCGACGGCTCCGGCCCCGATGATGACAACTGATTCGTTCGGACCAGGCTGGGCGGTATTAAACACCGCGCCCGCTCCTGTAGTTATGCCACAGGCCAGGGGACCCAACAGTACAAGGTCAATATCCTTATCAACTTTCACCACTGCATTCGCACGGGTCAAGGAATAGGTGGCGAAGGAGGACTGACCGAAGAAATGCCCAGATAGCGCTGTACCGTCAGTCCTGGTATAGGCCGAGGAACCAGCATCGGGTCCGTGCAGACGTACACCAGCGAGCAGTTCGGCACCGATGTTGAGGCAGTAGCGGTGTTCACCGCGGACACAGTTGCGGCAGGTGCCGCAGTAGGGCCAACCCATGATGACGTGGTCACCGGGTTTGACCTCAGTTACTCCCGCGCCTACCGCTTCGACAACACCGGAGCCTTCATGTCCGAGGACACCTGGTAGTGGCAGGGGCATGTCCCCGGATTGAGTGTTCAGATCCGTGTGGCACACACCGGTGGCAACCACCTTAACCAAGACCTCCCCCGGGCCGGGATCGTCAATAGTGAGTGTCTCACGAACTAGTGTTGCGTTGATCTCTTCTACCACATAAGCATCGATCTTCATGTTCTGTCTCCTTAATTATTAGGGGAAAATTCGTTAAGAGATGGCTGCGACGGTGGCGGAGACGTAGCTGAACTCATAACCTTCAGGATTGAATGTTCCATTCGCGTCGCGGAAGGCGTAACCGAAATCCGGCCAGATGAGAGTCAAACGGCCTGTGCGCTGATCGACGTACCAGGAGTTACATCCGCCATCAAGCCATACAGTGCCGGCGGCATTGCGTTGGATTCGTTCGACATAGGCCTCTTCTGCCTCAACGGTGGGCTCGATGATGTCCACCCCAGTGGTAGACATGTAGTCCATGGCGCCCAGGATGTATTCGATTTGGGATTCGATAATGTAGACGATGGAGTTGTGTCCTAGAGAGGTGTTCGGGCCATTGATAGAAAACAGGTTGGGGAACCCAGCCACTGCCACCGACTGGTACGCCTGCATGCCCCTTTTCCAATGCTCAGATAAGTTGAGACCATCGCGACCGTCGATGAGCTGGGCATAGGGAGGCTCTGTAGCTTCAAAACCGGTGGCAAAGATTAAGATGTCCAGTTCGTATTCTTCTCCGGAAGCTGCCCGAGCAGTCGACCCGTTGACACTGCTTAACGCGGAAGCTTCCAAAGTGGTTATGGGAGACTGGAGAGCCGGATAGAAAGTATTAGAGATCAGGACACGCTTGCAGCCGGGTTCATAAGAGGGGGTTAGTTTTGCTCGAAGTTCCTCATCCGTTACTTGGGCTGCGAGGTGATCCAGTGCCATTTTTTTCCCTTCGGCGAGGAAACGAGGAATGGCACGTCGCTGAGCAAAAGTGTTTTCTCCTCCCCAGAAGAGCTCGGAGCGAAGATTTTCGATGGTGCGGGGATTGCGTTGGAACAGCCGCTTCTCACCGCCGGTGTACTCACGCTCCATCCGGGGAATGATGTAGCTCGGGGTACGCTGGAAGACAACCAGCTCTGACGCAATCTTGGCCATTTCTGGCACAATCTGAACAGCAGAGGCTCCTGTTCCCACCACGCCAATCCGCTTGCCTTCCAGGTTGACATTGTGATCCCAGCGGGCAGAATGGAATTTCTTACCTGTGAAACTCTCGAGGCCAGGAATAGCGGGATAGGACTCATCAGCTAGATGGCCGGTTGCGGTGATCAGAAATTGTGCGATATATATTCGCCCGGCAGTGGTGATGTACCAGCGCCCCTCTTTCTCTTCCCACCGAGCATTAACCATGTTTCGGTTGAAATGTAGATGAGGAAGGAGGCCTTCCTTTTGAGCGAAATTCTGCAAGTAGGTCTGGATTTCCGGACCTGGCGAAAAGACTTGGGACCAGTTGGGGTTGGGATGGAAGGAAAAAGAGTAAAGGTGGGAGGGAACGTCGCACGCAGCCCCTGGATAGGTGTTATCCCGCCAGGTCCCGCCGACGTCATCAGCGCGTTCGATGATGATGAAGTCGTGGTCCCCGTGGCGCTTGAACTGTGCTCCCATTCCTAGACCTGCGAAACCAGAACCAACGATGACGGTGCGTGTGCGGATAGTTTCAGTAGTAGTCATGTGTTCTTCCCTTTTAGGCTGGGTTGGATGATTACGGTTTGGGTGTGGGGATGATGGTCCCAGCATCGTATTGGTCCGGATTATCCATGAATTGCTGGATGTGGTGGCTGAGTTCACTGGGGCGCTCGAAAACCACAGCGTGACCAGCAGAGATCTCCACATAACGGGAATTCTCGATTGCCCCGAACAGAGCGAGTTGATGACGGGTAGGCACCATCTGGTCATGGATGCAGGAGACTATCAGGGTAGGGGCTGTGATGGTTTCAGCTTCGGCAGTGATGTCGATCCGTCGATTCAGTTCCATTTGCTGGTCACCGAACTCATCGAAAACCATGGCTTGCATTCCGGGCTGCATCTCGGACAGAGTCTTGCTAGCGAGGAAGGGGCCGCCGAAGGCGCAAAAGGTAGAGTATTCACGAAGTGCTTGTTCATCCCCTGCTCGACGAAGCGCGTGCCACACGTCGTTTCGCAGAATCTGCTGAAGATCGGTACGGATCCAACCGGCCACGAGGATAAGGCGTTCAACCAGATCAGGATGATCTGCAGCGATTTTAGCTGCAATTACTGCGCCCAGCGAGTAACCCAGCAACACAACCTTCCGACCGGGCAGCAAACGCTGAATTGTCGCGGTAACCTGATCGGCTAGATCATCGGTCTCCAGGGGGCGAGTGGAGTCGACCTGAGCCCAGTCGATGGAAATAACTCGCTGTCGGGCTGCGAGCACCGGGTAAAGGAATCCGAAATGAGCAGCGGTAGAACCTAAGGTACCGTGGATGAGAACAAGCACGTCATCGGGATGGTTCCGGGTGTCTTCAGAGTCGTAATAAGTAATTTCTACATCGTTGATAGTGATAGTGCGCGGTATCATCAAGTCCTGCGTAAGCATGAATACTCCTGGTTTCTTAAAATGTTCGGTTATCCGGCTTCAGCGAGGCGGATTCCCTTGGTTTCCTTCCAGCGGAAGCCCACGACAATAGCGGTGCCGAGAGTCATAGCGATGATGTAACCGTCGAATAGCCAGAACATATCGATAGAGGCCAGCCAGGTGTTGAGATAGGGGGCAGTACCACCAAAAAGGGCAACTGCCAACGGCATGGCGGTTCCCATGATAAGGGCGCGGTAGCGGGTGGGAACCTGCTCGGCCAGCATGGCTGGCTGAGTTCCACCAATGCAAGCGCTAAGTCCCATCATGAGGGCCTGGGCGATAAATAAAGTCCAGGGGTTGTCGTTGATCATCGCAAAGACAGGAACAGTTAATGCGGCCGTGGCAAGAGCATAAACTAGAACTGGAATGCGTCGTCCAATCTTGTCTGCAACCAGACCCATGATTGGCACGAGTACCAAATTGACTGCCATGGCTCCTAGGGATGCAGTAAAAGCACCGGCTGGGTCCATATCTTTTTGAGTGATGGCATAGGTCGCCGCATAAGAGGACCAGATGTAGTACGGCAGAGTGGTGCCAGCCATGTAAAAGAAAACTTCGACTGCTTTGATAAAAGTCTTCCGGTTCGGCCATTCAACTACGACACTAACCTTACTGACCTCTGCAGTTACTGCCGTATTGCCCTGAGTAAGGGTTATGTCATCCAAAGTCTTGGCCGTCTGAGAGATTTCGACATGTGCCTCATGAACCTCAGACTCCATCATGTTGCGGCGGAGCCACAGAACTACTACTGCTAGCAGTCCGCCGAAGATGAATGGGAGACGCCATCCCCACTCTTTCATGACCATCGAGTCGAACATGTTAGTTAAAACCGAACCGAACAAGATTGCAACCATAGTGCCCAGCCCCATGGCAAAGCCGATCGCGGAGCCGTAGAAGGCACGGCGGTGACGAGGGGCAATCTCAGGAAGATAAACATTCGAAACAGTTGCTTCACCACCATGGGCAAATCCCTGAAGTAACCTAGCCAGCAGTAGTAAGAATGATGCAACCCCGCCGATAGTTTCGTAGCTGGGAATGATGCCGATGAGTAGCGAACCACTGGCCATCATGAGCATGGTGACCAAAAGAACCCATTTACGTCCTTTGCGGTCAGCAATCCTTCCGAACACATAGCCACCAAGGGGTCTCATGACGAAGCCCACAGCGAATACCGCCAGAGTAGACAACAGTGCGGAAACGGGGTTTTCTTGATCGAAAAGAGCCCCCGCGATGTAAGTGGAGAACACTCCGTAAACTGCCCAGTCGAACCATTCCAGGACGTTACCCAATCCAGTGGCAAGCAGAGATCGACGACGGGTGACTTTAGAAGCAGGAGACGCTGAGGCCGTGGGGGTAACGATAGCGGCGGTTGTAGAGGTTGTCATGCTGTTCCTTTGTTCAGCGGAAGAGGGCACGGGTTGCTATTTACCCGATAACACGTGGATGGTTATCGCAAATTAAAGTTCATATAATGAACTTTCGATGAACATTTATTTTTGTGCAACTCATCACTTTGCATTGCCACTGAATGCTAAAGCACAATGAGTCATAACGCAAGCTTTTTCGTGCAAAAAACGTAAAAATGATCTTTCGGTTCCTCCGCTCAACCCCTCCCCTCACTGTTTCCCATCTGTTTTTATACGCCATCTCCGACTCTGCGAGTGAAAAAATAACTCATTTAAAGTCCATTATTCGGACTCTTTATATAAGATCTAAGCTGAGGACTAGCCCTCTACGTCAAGAAAAAGCAGTTACAAAAGGAATATTCACCAACTCTGATGTTTCAGTGTTTCAGCTGGTATTTAGGAGAGAATGGGAATTGTGAAGAATGAGATAAATCGCAGCCATGTCCTGGCCCGAGCAGCCACCATCGTGGAAACGGTTGCGTCAGCCGGGCCGAAAGGTATCCGTCTGCTGGATCTCGCGGAGGACACGGACATTCCCCGCCCTACAGTCCACCGAATCCTTAGCGATCTACAGGCCCTGGGGTATGTGCAGCAGCTGGAGAATAAACGCTACACCCTAGGGGGTCGTCTAGGGTTACTGGGATTAGCAGCCCCCACTCCTTTGCAATGTGCCTCAGAACTGCAAAAGATCACCCAAAATCTTGCTGACCAGCTCGGGGACACCGTCTATATCGCCATGCAGTACTTTGACAGTGTCTATTACCTAGTACGAGCCCATGGAGGATTTCCTATTCGCATGCAGACTGTCGAGGTGGGAGACATTCAGCCCTTGAGCTCGACCTATAGTGGTATCGCCATATTATCTCAGCTCCCCAGGGAACAGCAGGAGCGAATGCTTGAAAACCTCGCACGAACCGAGCGTCCTGAGTGGTCGGAGATCGGAACGGAACAACACCAGTCGCTGATACGTAAAGCCCTCGCCCAATACTTAGAAGATGGTTTCCTCTACGGGGACGACTACGTGTTACCTGGACTATCTGGAGCAGCGATTCTGGTTCCGAAGGGGACGAAAAACCGACTAGTCGCATTGAGCGTTTCTACTATTCATAGTCGCCTTCCCGATTCGCGGAAAGATGATGTTATCCGCTCCATGCGCGCTACAGCAATGAAAATACAGCAGGTTCTGTGAGTCACAGGCAGCAGAGACAATTGAGGCGCTCCCCCTGAAAAAACGTGTCAACCATGCGACCCATCTTTTACGCAGGTGCCGAGGAATCCACATTAGAAAAGGATATATAATGCTGCCTTTCCCTCTATATCGTCAAACACAACTGCGTAAGGACACTTTGTACAGTTTGAAGAACCTAATAGGGCTCCTAATTCCCTGCACTGTAACTAACATCCCGTCAACATCGGCATCTTCTCGGATCCGTCTGGGAACAATCCCCTTGTCACAGCCTGCTCGAGTCAATCTCCTATTCACTCAGGGAGTGGAGGCACTCTTGGAGGTCTTTGACCACACCCTCATCCATCCTGAGCAGGATGCAACCATAATGGAGGCCGGGTCGAGATCTGCAGACACCTCATCCATATCTATCGAAAACTGCGAGTAGACAACAGGACAGCGGCAGTCAATGAAGCACGACGTCGAGGAGTCCTCCACCAACGCTGACCCACCGCCTTCGCTTAGTAAGATTACTGACCAATTTCGGCAGCTTTATGCCACAACCCACGGCGCTTAAGTGAATCAATCAATAGATTGCTGATCTCTTGTCCATCTACGATGCTCGTACCCCGTTTTTCTAGTTCTTCCGGCAAAGAGATAGCACCACCCTCAAATTTCTGAGGAATGTGTGGATCATATTCGTCAGCATCACTCACTGGGTATCCGTACCGCCCACGTTCTGCACCATTTTGCAAATACACCTCATAGATGAGGTTTTTCACCTCATGCACTCCATGATCCGGGTGAAAATAAATAGCCCCTAAATTGGTTTCGACCGATCGAGCTTTCCCATCTTCCGTAGGCTTTTCATCGCTGATGGGCATACTCCCTAGAAAAGGTTCACTGTGCCATTGCGTTACTAAGTGATGACCAATTTCTTTGCCGAGCACCACAGCCGGAGCAAAAGAATTCCACGCAATATAGCCGTCTTGGAATTCCTGAAGTATAGGACCACTAGGGGGTGGTGACTCCTGGTCAGGCTCTTCCGCCAAGTTGCCGGTTTCCTCGTGAACTATCGCTTCTGCCACGGGGAAACCTAACTTTCCGGTATCCCAGCCTTGGCGCTCCCAGGCTTGAGCTATTTCCATCTTCATGGCGTAGGCCCCCGTGCTCGGTGTCCACACCATAAATCCATTCCGGAATTTTTGAATAACCCCCTTGCCGTCTGCTGTTTTCTGGGCTTCTTCTACCGGCCATAATAAAACGCTACCTGCCCCGCCTTGGTGAGCATAGGATTCTGCGATGGCCCCGCACACCGGCACCTCAGAGGGCCAAAATACCCGACACTCCGAATCCGATTGACTGGCTTCAGCACGCTCTGCGCGGTCTGCACTGTCCTTATCTATCCCCTCGGGGACACCCACTCGATCCGTTCGCATCTGGCCAGAACGTTGCTCCGTATGCGGTGATTGGTCCAGAGCGCGGTTAATGAGCTGCTGTTGCTGGGCAATAGTGGCTAGTGCTATTCCTCCAGCGCCGCGTACTTCCGGACTGAATTCTGGATCAAATGAAGGAGTTTCACCAGCAGATGACGTCGCTCCTGGTGAGGGGGAGTTCAACTCAGGGACACCGGTTCCGGATCTTAGAGTGGAACAACTTGCCAGCAAAAATAGGCTGAGGATTACTGTCAAGAAGCGCATCCACTGCATCACCACTCCCCTCCCTCTGACAATAGACTTCAGGTTTTCTTAGCTATTTTAAAGCGAGAATGTAGTTTTTGCCACAAAACCCAGAGGGCAAAGGTGCACACCACCCCCAGCACTGCCCCAGCTATCACGTCAGTGCACCAATGAACCCCCACATAGAGCCGGGAGAGCATGATTCCGAGGGCGTTAACCCATGCCAGAGTCACGATCAGTCGACGCCAACGCACACACAACAACGTGGCGACCATCGCCAAGCTGCATACCGCTGTGGCATGACCCGAGGGGAAAGATGCCGACGTTTCGGAGACGAGATGGTAGGCGGAGGGTGGTCGGGGACGATCTATCACTCGCTTGAGGACTTCGCAGATCATCGCCGACGTTAGGAGACAGAGCGCAGGAAAGAGAACCCAGGAAGAACGCCGAAAACCAAGGTAAATAGTGATTAGTAAGGCGTAGAGAGTCGTTAGGGCAGGGCGGAAAAGGTCAGTCCACCCTATGATGAGGGTGCTTAGTACGTGGGGGACGTGGTCCCGGCTGGCGATAAATAGGTGCCACACCATCTGATCCATGGGTGTGATCTTATAGAGGATATGGATAATGACGAACCTCTGGTCTTAGCTATTACTGCGTGCCCCACGGGGATAGCCCATACTTATTTGGCGGCAGAAAATCTTGAGGCTGCCGCTGCCGAACTGGGGATTCGGTTAAGGGTGGAAACTCACGGGTCGATTGGTGTTGAGGGTACTTTCTCAAAATCGGAGATTCAGGAAGCCGACGCGGTTCTTATTGCCGCAGATACCAGTATTGAGCGTTCTCGTTTTCACGCGAAGAGACTGCTAGCTACGGGGGTGGATGCTGCTATTAAGGACCCCCGAGGCTGTCTGGAAAAAGCACTTTCAGCTCCGGTTGCTAGCAGCGAGACCTCTCAACACGACGAAGCTGAATCCAGCACAGTAAACGGAGACAGTAGTGGGCTCAAGACCGTGGGGATTACCCTGTACCGTGCCTTGATGAGCGGTGTTTCTCACATGGTTCCTTTTGTTGTAACCGGTGGTTTATTGCTGGCCATTGCGTTATCACTAGGTGGGCAACCAACGACCGAGGGACTAGCTATCCCAGAGGACTCGTGGTGGAAAGTCATTGAACAGGTAGGAACCCTAGCCTTTAGCCTGATGGTTCCGGTGCTTTCTGCTTTTATTGCCCAGGCTATTGCTGATCGTCCCGGTTTAGCCCCGGGTTTTATTACTGGACTGATCGCAGTCAACGGGGAGCTGTATGGTTCCGAGACGGGTACGGGTTTTATCGGCGGCATCATCACCGGCATCCTCGCCGGCTATGTGGCTTTAGGGATTAGAAAAATCCCGGTCAACAAATACGTGGCCCCGATTTGGCCGATCATCGTCATTCCTATTCTCACTACTCTGATTGTGGGGCTGCTCTTTATCTACATCATCGGCCACCCCGTCGCTGCACTTTTTGAAGCGCTTACCCGCGGCCTTGCTGGCCTAGATGGAGGGTCCGCCATCATCCTCGGTGCTGTCATCGGCGCCATGATTGCCTTTGACATGGGTGGTCCTTTTAACAAGACAGCCTTTCTCTTTGGCGGTGGGCTCATTGCCGCCGGCAACCCCCACCCCATGGGCATGGCTGCAGCGGCCATCGCGGTCCCTCCGTTAGCCGTGGGAGTAGCTACGCTCATCCGCCGCCACCGTTTTAGTCAACCAGAACGAGACTCTGGAATAGCCGCATTATTTATGGGCTGTTTTGGTATTACCGAGGGCGCTATTCCCTTGGCCGCCGCCCGACCCCTTCACGTTATTCCCGCCAACGTAGCCGGTGGAGCTATAGCAGGAGCTCTTGCCGGATGGTGGGGAGTTACTGACCATGTGATGCATGGTGGCCCCATAGTGGCGGTGCTCGGTGCTGTCGATGGGGTTGCGTGGTTCTTCCTGGCTTTGGCCTGCGGTGTTGCGGTGAATGCTGGTTTAATCATGCTTTTCGTGGGTCGAGAACCCACCCCCAGCTCATCTTCTTCCGCTCTGATTTCTGAGGACACCGTCCTCCTTGACGTTAAGTTCCCTGACTCTACAGCCGCCATCACCGCAATGGTCGATAGTGCTTCTCACGTAGGTCGGATCAATGATCCTAAGGCTGTGGTTTCTGCGGCCTTGGAAAGAGAGCGTAAAGGTTCTACCGCCGTCGGACATGGGGTGGCTATTCCGCACGCTCGTTGTGCTGGTGTCAGCGCGCCGGTGCTGGTGTGTGCACGCACTACTAAGCCAGGGGTTGAGTGGAATACGCCCGACGATTCCCCGGCCCGGTTACTTTTCCTTATTGCTGTTCCTGAGGGTGCGGGAAACCAACATCTGAAAATCTTGGCGAAACTTGCCAAAGCTTTAGCGCGTCGTGGCCTGCGGGAAGAAATACTCAACGCTGAGAATAAAACCCAGATAGTCCGCGCCATCCAGAAGGCAACACACTCAGATCAGGTCTCTCCTCATGCCTTCGCCTAGTTCTCCTCTACCGGGTTTGGCGCTGCGCAACGCGGTACTAGCGGCGCTAGCCATCATTCTGCTCACCGCCGTGGTTTTCGCTGCAGCCATCCCGCTAGGGCTCCTCCTCCCTAGCCGTCACAGCGCCTTAATCGCCGTGGTTCTGGCCCTCACCTGCCACGGTTTTGCTGCTGTCCTCACCCTGTGGTTTCTGTGTCGCCACTGGAAAATTCCCCCAGCTGCTCTTAGGATCGTGCCACCAACTCCTCGCCTATGGCACCTCTGCTGGCAAATTCCGGTGGCGCTGCTGGGGTTAATCCTAGTTCAGGCGATAGTTTTTGGGGTCCTCGGAGCCGGAGGCGGGGAAATTCCCTCCCAATTTCTCAATGACCCAGGGATTTTCACGAGCCCAACAATTATCGCGTTGGTGTTCATCGGCGCAGGGATCGCCGCACCGCTGTGGGAAGAATTCTTCTTTCGGGGGCTGCTGTACTCCATCTTTGACCAGAAGTGGGGTCAATGGGCGGCCGTTCTCCTCAGCGCGGTGTGCTTTAGCCTAGCCCACCTGATGTATCTGCTCTTTCCCTATCTTCTGACCTTTGGGTTAGTCGCCGCATTTCTCCGTATCTTTCACGGCAATATCTGGGGTGGATTGATCTTTCACATAGTGATTAATTGCAGTGTGATTGCTATGACGTTGGGCACCACATAAGGGTTTGGGCCCGGCCGGCTCGAGTCATCGCTTCATGGCGTGGTCGCACCTTTATTTCCGAGTCTTGCTGAGCTACCTCAAGAACCTCTCGTTCAGGAAGCTGCGTGATCTCTGAGACAAAGTATGAGGCGAACGCCGAGTCTCTCGTGGTGGCGCGAGCTGCATCAAGAACAACTTTAATGAGATCCACGGGTTCGGTAGAGGAAGGATCATCAAGGTTCGGTTCTTTCGCCGAGGGTATTCCGGCGCGGTAAACGATAATAAAGGTCACAACGCCTGCCGGAATAGCTAACAATAGCCACCAGTTCTCGGGTAGTAGTGAGATGACAAGTGGGACGCCAAGAACCCAGAATAGAGGCCACCGCTTCATCGTGCCGAATGAGGTGGATGGCACCGGATACCTCTCTGACCTTAGCTTTTCCCAGTAAAAAGCAAGAAGAAAGAGCACCACGGCTACTGCCAAGGAGATGCACCAAGTCCACGTCGTGCCGCGCCTGAGCAAAAGACAAATGACCACCATGGCAGCGAGGAAACTGGCTAGGACGGCACGGGGGATTCGGTTATTTAACGTCGAGAGAGCCCGTTTTCTCACTTGCTGACAATTCATCATGCGGCCTTCCTGTTCTGCCCAGTTCCACGCTGAGGCTAATTTCCTTAAGAACTACCTAGCGCCAAGTATAGGACTCCTATCTAATTCTCGGAGCGCTGCTGAGTGGAATGCTTAACCTATAACGGCATTGGCCAGTAGGCGATGGGATTGCTCAGGA
The DNA here is from genome assembly GCF_014522205.1 of Corynebacterium poyangense. Taxonomy (NCBI): domain Bacteria; kingdom Bacillati; phylum Actinomycetota; class Actinomycetes; order Mycobacteriales; family Corynebacteriaceae; genus Corynebacterium; species Corynebacterium poyangense. The sequence goes on from NZ_CP046884.1 coordinate 2,496,070, forward strand.
CATAGTAGAAGAACAAAAGGGTATCGAGAAGATTATTCATGACTAAAAGCCTATCGTCTCCCCCGCGTAAGAGCACGGTATCCACCATCGAGGAGGAGGAAAAGAAGGAAGCTTAGGCCGAATAGCGGGGCCACCAGAGAATAAAGAATGCAGCACACAACGAAAAGCGGAGGGATGCGTCGAAGCCCCACGGGGGATGGTAGTGATCCCACACGGTGTCCGCGGCGCGCACGAGCAAACCACATGAGCCATCCCCATACGATGAGGGCTGTTAGGCCCAGCGCCGTGATTCCCAAAACAAGCTGGTTAACCCAGCCAAAGAGAATCCCCATGTGTGCGTTGATGAACCATTCAGCGAACTTCGCCATGATTGGCCAGTCTTGCCAGCGCACCTGGTCTACCACTTGGCCGGTGCGCCCATCAACGGTAATGGTGTTCATGTCTGTGCGCCATTCCTGACGAGCCTCTTTAGCCGTCCACGCCTGTCCCGGTTTCGTTGGGGCAGTGAGCTCCAATTTTCCAGTTAACCCCTCTGCTCGGGCTTGGCTAAGAACGGTGTCTGCCTGACTCCAATCCACCCCGGTCGAAGATGCGGCAGGTGCAGCCTGGGCACTCACCGTGGTCTCCGGAGTAGGCGCCACCCACGCTGCCTTTTCCCGCACTGCGGTGATATCCGCCCCGGCCACCATTGACCACGTCAACCCGGTAACCGTCAAGAATAAGAATCCCGCCGCCAACACCGTTCCGGTCCACGAATGCCAGCGCATAAATCGCGCCCGACGTGTGGTAGATCCAGTCCGCTTCCCTCGATTGCGGTCCCACCACAGCCATAGGCCCATGAGGGTAAGTGCACCCATCCAGCTAGCAGCGGTTTCGCTATAAATCCGCCCGACGTCGCCGAGCCACAATCGACGATGTCCCTCCGATAACCAAGCCCGGAACGGAAGGGCTGCGGAGGAACCATATTGTACGAGATCACCTCGAATACTGGCGTCGCCTGGATCGACGAAAACAGCGTGGCGATAGCTACTGGAGATAAGTTGCGGGTCCTTAAACATCACCCGGTTACTGTGCTGAGAATCAGCAGCAATTTGAATTGCCGTGGCATGTTCTCCGGGGCGCTCAGCTTCAGCAGCCGCCACCTGTTGAGCTATGGGCAGTGCTGGTTTCCCTTCAGCTGCCGCAGGCGCAGACATTTCTTCCTGATAAATCACTTTTTCCAGGCTGGGGGCAAAAGCATAGAGAAAACCCGTAATAGCCGCGATCAGGAGAAATGGAGCAATAAAAATCCCGGCGATGACATGGACGCGATGCAGTGTTGCTCGCCAGGAATAGCGATGCCCGGGCTCTATGGCATCAAGAGCAGAGGAGGTATGAACACTATCAATAGTCACGTACAACATGTCGGATACATACATTCACTAGTTCCCAAGACTTTCGATTTTTTCAAAAGTTGCTAAAGTTACTGTCGGTAATTGTGTGACTAATGTGGAAGATGTTGTTATGCCCGCTTCATTCCCCTCTCGCCCACTAACCCGCCGATCCCTACTCCGCGCCGGAGCCATGGGCCTTGCAGCAGGTGTAGTGGCAACAGCCACTCCCCGCGCGCTAGCCGCCGTCGATCCCACTCGGCCGGTACTCGGCACCGTCCTCGACTATGCCACCGGGGTGCCCAGCGCAGCTGCCATTAAAGCCGCTGGACACATGGGAGCCGTACGCTACGTCACCCGCCCCCTGCCGGGAAATGAGTCCTGGGTATTAGGAAAACCAGTCAAACTCACAGAAACCCTGGACTTCGCAGCTCACGGCCTCAAGGTAGCTAGCGTCTATGAATCCAATGCCGGGAAGAATGCGGATTGGGCAGCCGGGGCGGCCGGAGCTCTTAAACACGCCCCCCAAGCGGTAGAACTTCATCTCGCCGCCGGAGGTCCCACCGGGCGTCCCATCTATGTGGGAATTGACGATAATCCCACAGAGACCCAATACACCCAACAGATTCGCCCCTATCTTCAAGCCTTTAAAGCAGCACTTGAAGCCGTCGGACTTCACCTAGGGGTATATGCCAACTACCCCACCATTGAGTGGGCTTTAGGCGATGGCCTGGGCACCTATTTCTGGCAGCATGACTGGGGTTCCCAAGGCAATATCCACCCCAAAGCACAGATTCACCAGGTAGGGGGCTGGCAAGCCCAAATTGATGGAGTCACCGTAGACATCAATAACGTCTACGCCCAAGATTGGGGACAATGGGCACCGGGTTCTGCATCATAGGGGAACGGATTATCTGACCCTCCCCGCTAACGAGGAGCTGAGTTCTCTGAGGATTGATCCGGTGCTGCCAACTGCCGCTTTCTTTTAAATTCCTCGGATTTACGGTGGTTGCGCAATGCCGTCACCCCCGCACCTATCCCAAGGAGGAGAGGTAACCATATCCTCCGGTATTCCATGACTGCACTCACCCAGGCTGGCACCTGCCACTGAGGAAGCTCAAAAGTGGGTAACCAAATATCAGGAAAATAGGGAATGGGGATCCAGATCTCCGGCGGACTTGGGAGTGCTGGAAAATCTGGAAGAAAGCTTAAGAACCACTCAATCAGCGGATCCAGATATTTCCCAAGGATGGGCATGATAACTAGAAGAAAGATAGCCCAGAAGGATTTCCCTAACCCCAAGACCACGGGATAGATAAACCGCTTAAGCCGGGAGCTACGAAGAGCACGCAGATATTTTTCTCCCCGGGACCCCGGCGGAGGATCACATTCCACAAGTTCTTGAGCCTCTTTATAAGTCAAACTCAGCACTTGGGAATCTTTGGTGCGCTGGAACACCAACATTGGCTTCCCCGGCACTGCGCCCATGGGACTGTGCAACTGATCTACGTCTTGGGGCTCTAAGGATTGACGGCCCTGAGGCACTCGCTCCAAGCGCAGAACAGGTTGAGACTCATGCAGGATTTGTACCCTCCTGGGCGGATTAGCTCGCCACAATCTCAACCGACGTATCCAGCCAGCATGAACTGGCACGGGTTCAAAGTCCCTGATCTGCTCCGCTTTCACCGGCCAATCGGGATATTCGTGAGCGAATTCCTTGTCATAGCCCAGTTGAACCTCATAAAGCCCGTGAGTTGGGTGGTGAAACTTCCAGGACTCCATGGCTACTCCGATGCTGAGCTGCGGTCACAGACTTTGCCGCCGACCAAGGCTAGGAGGACATAGATGACGCCGTATATCCACGACCCATGAGGATAAAAAAGGGCGGCACTCAGCCAAAAAGCCGCCCCGAAAATCAGAGAGAAGCTCCAGGTGAACCGGAATAAGTAGGCGTCGAGCATTCCTCCTAAAAAAGCTAATAACGCTAAGGCAATGAGGATGGTCCATCCCGCGGGGATGGGCGCCAAAAAGTAATGTGCGCCTAGCGGGAGAAGGAAAACCAGCAGGATAATGGCGGTGAGGTAGGCGTATTGGAGGATATTTCGGCGAGCAACATCCGGCGATGAATCCATGCTTTTTTCACTCTACCTACCGGGGGAGTTTAATGCCCGCGCTCCTGACTAATGGGCTGCCCTTCCTGAAAATACGGCACCAGGGTGTTATCGAACAAACTTAGCGCTGCGGCAATAGCCATGTGCATATCCAGATACTGATACGTTCCTAGACGCCCGCCAAACAGGACCTTGTTTTCTGCCGCCTCCTGGGCCGCTCTTTGCCGATAGCGCACGAGCATTTCTCGATCCTCGGGAGTGTTAATGGGGTAGTAGGGTTCATCTCCTTCCTCAGCAAAACGGGAATACTCTTTCATAATCACCGTCTTGTCCTTGGGATACCGATCTTCTCTCTCTGGATGGAAATGCCGGAATTCATGAATCCGGGTATAAGGAACATCGGCGTCGTTGTAGTTCATTACCGGGGTGCCCTGGAAATCTGGCACCTCAAGCACCTCTGTTTCAAAGTCCAAGGTCCGCCACCCCAAGGTCCCCTCGGAATAGTTAAAGTAGCGATCCAACGGCCCGGTGTACACCACGGGCGCCTCTGGGTTGGCTCGACGCACATCCTCGCGAACCTCAAACCAATCCGTGTTCAACCGCACCTCAATATTGGGATGGTCAGCCATGTTTTCCAACCAGGCGGCGTACCCGTCAACCGGCAACCCCTCGTAGGTGTCATTGAAATAGCGATTATTGAAGGTATAGCGCACCGGCAGCCGGGTGATGTTTCCAGCCGGAAGATCCTTGGGGTCAGTCTGCCACTGCTTAGCGGTGTAATCCCGAATAAAAGCCTCATATAGCGGCCGGCCAATAAGGCTAATGGCCTTTTCTTCAAGGTTCTTTGCCGCTTGAGGATCTAAGCCATCAGTCTGGTCTTTGATGAGCTGTTTCGCTCCTTCGGGGGAATAGTATTTGCCGAAGAACTGGTTGATGAGGCCCAAACCCATCGGGAATTGATAGGCGGTGCCGTCATGCATCGCGAAAACACGGTGCTGATAATCCGTAAATGATGTGAATTGATTCACATAATCCCACACCCGTTTGTTTGAGGTGTGGAAGAGATGAGCCCCGTATTTATGAATTTCAATCCCGGTGCGAGGTTCCGCCTCTGAGTAGGCGTTTCCACCTAGGTGCTCACGTCGCTCCACAATGAGCACCTTCTTCCCGAGCTGCTCAGCAGCACGCTCGGCGATGGTAAGGCCAAAAAGACCAGAACCTACAACAATCAAATCAACAGCTTGTGGATTGTCCATGAGGTCCCAGCTTAGCTAAAACCACCGTTCTAGCACGTCAGCCACGCCACCATCATCATGTGATGTGGTGATTTCATCGGCCGCTGCTTTTACCTCCTCGCGAGCACCAGCCATCGCCACACCCCAGCCGGCCCAGCGCAACATCTCAATATCATTCGGCATATCCCCGAAGCTGAGGACCCGTTGTTGCGGCACCTTATGCATTCGTGCCAATTCCGCCACTCCGTGGGCTTTATTAACCCCCGGTGCAGCTACTTCCAAGATCCCCGCATCCATGGAGTAGGTCACATGCGCTAGTTTCGGGTCTACTGCCGGTTGGACGAGTCGATACATCTCCGCAGCTTGCAGATCTGTGTTCCGGAGCAGCAACTTGATTGCAGGCTGGGAAAGGGCGCGTTCTTCCCGCTGTTCTCCAAATTCCCGATTCCCCCAGAGGTGGAAGTAACCCGGAGTGACGACGAATAGCTCCCGCGGGTCATCATCAAAAGCATCGCCTGTCCCGGCGCGCTCAACTGCGACTTTAACTCCGCCATAGGGTGCTAAGGCCTCCCGCGCCGCGCTCACTACCTGGGATAGTGCTTCTGGCGACAGCTCGTGGGCGCGCACTATGCGGTGGTATTTAGAGTCATAAAGAACCGCCCCATTAGCGCAGACACACACCGGGCGAATGGGCAACTGCTCTAAAACCGGCTCTATCCAGCGGTGGGGACGCCCCGTCGCTAAAGCAATTTCAGTGCCAGCCTCTGCTGCTCTTTCAATAACATCATAGACCCGAGGAAGTACCCGATCTTGGGAGTTAATGAGGGTGCCATCAATATCACTGGCAACCAGCAAAGGCTGTTTTTTCATGGGTCTTAGTTTACTCGCCGCATAGAGCTAAGGCTGAGAAACGCGTCGGGCAGAGAAAAACCCCGGCTATCGTGCCGGGGTTTTCACCACGCGGGATTAGAGTGCTGCGGACGAATCCTCAGTATCTTCTTCCCAGTTATAGGAGCGTTCCACGGCCCGGTTCCATTCCGCATAGAGACGGTCCACCTCAGATTGCTCCATCTTAGGCTTCCAGGAGGTTTCCCCGGCGCTTTGTTCCCGCAGAACATCGAGGGAATCCCAATAGCCGACGGAAATACCGGCAGCATAGGCGGCACCTGCTGCGGTGGTTTCGATATTCTTGGGTCGAGTAACTTTTGTTCCCAAAATATCTGCCTGGAATTGCATGAGCAATTCGTTCATGGTCATTCCACCGTCGACGCGAAGCTCGGTGATTTCCACGCCGGAATCCGCCACCATTGCGTCAGCGACTTCTCGGGTTTGGTAGGCGGTAGCCTCCAAAACAGCGCGCGCCAAATGCTTCCGATTAGCGAATCGAGTAAGTCCGACGATCACGCCTCGGGCATCAGGTCGCCAACGCGGGGCAAAAAGCCCAGAGAAAGCAGGGACAATATAGACCCCACCGTTGTCTTTGACTTCGCGGGCTAGATTTTCAATGCTCGCGGCATTAGGGATGATCTGGAGACTATCTCGCAACCACTGCACCAGGGAGCCGCCAATAGCTACCGACCCTTCCAAGGCATACACCGGTTTTTCGCCCTCCACCTGATAGCACACGGTGGTGAGCAAACCATTATCCGACCACTTCGGGGTGGTGCCGGTGTTCAGCAAAAGGAACAAACCAGTGCCATAGGTGTTCTTGGCCTCACCCGGGCGGAAACATCCCTGCCCAAACATGGCGGATTGTTGATCACCCAAGATTGCGCGGATCGGGACTCCGCCGAGGGAACCACGAGCCCGCACCTTTCCGAAGTCCCCCACGGAAGGGCGAATCTCCGGAAGCATAGACATGGGAATGCCCATAGCCTGGCAGATCTCTTCATCCCACTGCAGAGTCCGTAGATCCATGAGCGAGGTCCGAGAGGCATTGGTGACATCTGTCGCGTGGATTGCCGGGTTCCCCTCATCCCCGTCAGCGCCGCCGGTAAGGTTCCACAACAACCACGTGTCAATAGTTCCAAAGAGCAAGTCTCCGGCTTCAGCCCGTTCCCTCGCCCCATCGACGTTGTCTAAAATCCACTTGATCTTAGGACCCGCCGGATAGGAATTCAATAACAGGCCGGTGGTTTTTTGCCACTTATCTGGCCCGTCCTCACCCATGAGTTCCTTACAGATCGGGGTGGTCCGGGTATCTTGCCAGACAATCGCGTTATACACCGGATCCCCAGTGTTTTTATCCCACACGATGGTGGTTTCCCGCTGGTTGGTTAGACCCACGGCTACCACATCTTCACGGCCGATGTCTGAATCGGCGAGGGCTGCACCGACTGCGCGTCGGACGTTATCCCAAATCTCTTTGGGATCATGCTCTACCCAGCCACGTTCTGGGAAAATTTGCTCATGCTCAAACTGCCCGACGGCAACTTGGTTGGCATCATGGTCAAAGATGATGCACCGGGTGGAGGTGGTGCCTTGATCGATGGCAGCTACATATTTAGCGCACATGGAATCATTCCTTCACATCATTTGGTTGGTTTTCTACAAAGCCACCGCGAGTAGACCCACGAACACCGCCGAGAGCAGTGGTCCGACAATGGGCACCCAGGCATAAGACCAGTTGGAAGGGCCTTTATCACGGATCGGCAAAATGAAGCTATACGCTAGGCGCGGCCCCAGGTCACGAACCGGGTTAATGGCATAACCGGTAGGTGTTCCTAAGGACATACCTATTGCCACTACGACGAAGGCGACACCAAAGTAGCTCAATGGTCCGAGGCTATCGCCTTGCTTAAGGACCGGGCCAAAGGCAATAAAGAGCAAAAGCACCGTGGTGCCGATGAACTCTGTCACCGCATTCCAACCGTTCTTGGGGTGGGCGGGAGCGGTAAAGAAAATAGTGTTGGTGCTGTGATTTGCACCGGTGACATTACCTTGTTCATCTAGATTGTTGGCATCAAACATCTGTTTGAAAGCTGCCCACACCAGGATGGCTCCGCAGAAAGCTCCCGCTAGCTGTCCGGCAATGTACCAGGGAACTAACGCCCACGAGGTTGCCCCTTTGATAGCCAGCATGAGTGTTACTGCGGGGTTGAGGTGTCCGCCTGAGGGGTCTGCAATGGAAGCCCCGACGAAAACACCCATACCCCAGCCGAGGGTGATGAGCACCCAACCGGTTCCGCGAGCTGCGGAGGTACGCAGGGAGTTAAGAGCACATACCCCATTACCCAGAAGCAGCAGCACCGCTGTGCCAAGAAACTCCCACCCAAAGGCCTGTAGACCGGTCATGCGCCAGCTCCATCCTTTTCAATAGCGGTTCGGGTTTCGCCAACCGTGGTGAAGATTTCATTAGCTTCTTCATCGGTCAGGGCTTTTTCTGCCTCTAGTTCTGCTTCAACCCGGTCCTTAAAACTCTTGACCTCATCGGCGATAGTCTGGTCATCCCAACCCAATAGAGGCGCAATGAACTCGGCCACCGGCTGTGCGGAATCAGCTCCCCGGTGGGCGTATTCCATGGCTACTCGAAGACGTCGGTTTAACACATCCTCCAGGTGCAAGGCGCCCTCATGGGTGACGGCATATCGAACCTCAGCCATAAGGTAGTGCTCAGCACCGGGAACGGGCTCAAGCAAGGACTGGTCTTGCGCTGCTGGAGCTAAAACCTCTTCCGTCAATGAACCATAACGGCCCAATAGGTGTTCCGTTTGCGTGGTGCTAATCCCCAGGCGTTGGGCTAGCGCCGGCACCTGGTTAGCCAAAGCATGGTAGCCATCAGCACCTAAGATCGGGGTCTGATCAGTCACCGACTCAGGAACTCTCTTGGGGACATCCTGGATCGCTAAATCCACGGCATCTTTACCGATAACTCGGTAGGTGGTGTACTTACCACCGGCAACCGAAACCAAGCCGGGAAGCACCCGAGCTACCGCGTGGTTACGAGACAGGTTTGTGGTGGAATCTGAAGAACCCTCCAAGAGTGGGCGCAAACCGGAGTACACACCCACGATGTCTTGGCGGGTGATTTGCCGAGATACCCGCTGGTTCACCTGATCCAGAATGTAGTCAATATCTGCCCTTGTCGGGGCGGGATCCGGCAGGGAAAGACCCTTTTCCCAATCAGTGTCGGTGGTACCGATGATCCAGTATTCACCCCATGGGATAACAAAGAGAACAGACTTTTCCGTGACGAAGCACAAGGCGGCGTCAGCGTCCAGAGCACTCTTCGGGACCACAATGTGAACACCCTTGGATGCGTGGACGGAGAACTTACCTTTCTTCCCTGCCATCCGCTCTATAGAGTCATTCCACACCCCGGTGGCGTTGATGAAGACACTACCGTGAATGGTGGTTTCCGCTCCGGTGTCGGTATCTCGAAGCTTTGCCCCGGTTACTCGACCACCATTGACTTCAAGGTCAACCACTTGGGTCGACGTCCGCACAGTGGCACCATACTCAGCAGCGGTCCGCAACACGGTCATGGTGTGGCGAGCATCATCAACCAAGGTGTCGAAATACCGAACACCACCAACAACCGCATCGTTTTTCAGGCCTGGTGCTACCTTCAGCACGCCCTTGCGCGTGAGGTGCTTTTGCATGGGAACTGATTTAGCTCCACCCATCAAGTCATAGAGGGTGAAGCCGCAAAACATCATGACCCGCTCCCACAAGTGATGGGTCAGCGGGAAAATAAAGCGCAGTGGTTTTACCAAGTGCGGGGCTAAGGTTGACATGTTAAGTTCCCGTTCCCGGAGGGATTCAGCAACCAAGCGGAAGTCAAACATTGCCAGGTAGCGCAAACCGCCGTGGAACATCTTCGAAGAACGGCTCGACGTACCAGCCGCAAAATCTCGGGTTTCCACAACGGCTACCTTCAGACCGCGTGTTGCCGCATCTAAAGCCGCACCGGCACCTACCGATCCTCCGCCAATAATGACGACGTCAAAGTCCTCGGTACCGAATTTCTCCCATGCTTCCTGATGGGATTCCGGGCTCAACGGCCGGGTGGTGGTGGACGCCATGTCCAGTTGCCTCCTTTCCCGCACACTTTGGCGGGGCTCAGCAAAGCGGTGGGCAGCACAGTGGTGCCACCCCTGTAACATTGACCACGCTAATTTAGAATTTTCAGGCTACGCACTGGTAACTAGGTTGCCTACCTCACCCCCTTTTCCTATTGCTGCCCAAATATTCTGAATCGATACTGCATAACCCACTATTCATTATTTTTGAGCTATAAATACGTGAGCCGCACCATAGACCAAACCACCCCTGTTTAGGGGTGGCCAAAGGTTACCGCTCTCAGGAAACTAGGCAGAATCGGTATTCTCCTGGTCTTTGATAGCATCCTCGAACACTGAACGCAGCACCTCAGCCACCCCATCCCCGGCTACATCAGCGGTGGTCCAATCCGCCGAGCGAATCACCTCTGACGGGGCACTTCCCATGGCCACGCCGATTTCTACTGCGCGCAACAAAGCTGCATCCGAGTATGAATCCCCGACCGCCATCGTGGCACCTGCATCAAACCCCAGGTCCGCGATAAAACGCCCCACGGCAGCAGCTTTATCAGCCCCCGGCGCCCCCACCTGGACTTCCTCAGCGGTATAGGTCACTACTGCTTGGGTGTCTAATTCCTGTTCTAATTGCTCAGCGAGGTTACGCGGTTCAAGGTCGGGAGAGGAAACCCGCAGAAGCAATGTCTGACCTTTTGGATCATGAAGAGGACGAAGCGAAGAAGCTGCCGAGATCCTCGTCAACGCAGCCCGAGTTGCTGCCACAAGCTGGGGAGTGACCGAGATAGTCTCTAGGACCTCAGCTTTATCTACGTCATAGCGCACGGCACCATTGGCGGCTACTCCCAAAGCGCTTACCCCTAACTGCCCGGCGGCGTCGCGCACCTCCTCAATACCCGATTCAGTGGTCAGCACTATCCGCACCCCGTGTTCTACAAATTCGCGAACCATATCTCGGCTGGCGTCACTGATCTGACCTTGGTCATCGCAGAGCGTCCCGGCCACATCTAAACACACCACCTGCGGCAAACCGGAAAGCCGCTGGTGGGGTCGGTGCGGGAGACGATCGAGAATTTGTCGCGTCTGTGCCGCCAGGTTAGTCAACGCCTCTTCCAAACGTGACCCATCGTATTTTTCCCAGCCAGATGCTGCTAGCTGGGCATAGAGAGCCGTGGCATCGCGGCGCAACTGTTCGGTAGCGCCCGAAATCCGCTCCGCCCCCTCTTTGACTCCGGTCCCGCCTTCCTGGGCCAGTTCATCCAGACTCGATTTCACCCACAACAACAAATTCGACAGCCGAGATTCTTCCGAATCTGAGGAAGATACCGAGGAACTCAGCTTCTCTCGGGCTTGGCCATAAGCGTTATAGGCTCCTGAAACGACATTGCGGGAAAGCTCCTGAACCTTATCCCCTAAACCTGAAAGATCCTCGGATAAACGTCGCACCCGGTGACGCTCATCTTCAACGACCTTATCTGCCCGCTGGGCTTCTTCCACAGTAGGAGCACTTCCCCCAAAACGTGCCGGAACCCAATTCGCACCAGCCGGGAAATCTCCAAACTCACGTTGGTAATCCGCCCATAGTCCGTTCAGACACTCTTGCATGGTGGCCCGAAGCTGCTCAGTAAGCTCTTGAGGATCCCCCTGTGGATCTGGAGTCCAGGGTTCTAGCACCCGGATTAGCAGGGGAAAGTGATTCCGACCCAAGTGGCGACGATGCCCCTTAGTCCAAAACCGTTGCGAACCGAATAACACCATAGGGACAATAGGTACACCAGCTTCTTGAGCTATTCGCACCGCACCAGAACGCATGGGTTTAATCTCAAAACTTCGGGAAATTGTTCCCTCTGGGAAAATCCCGACGAGCTCGCCGCGTCGGGCATAATCTACTGCCTTTTGGAAAGAATCTTGACCATCAATGCGATCTACCGAAATATGCCCCATGGAACGCATTAACCACCCCACCATGGGGTTACGGAAAATGGCGGATTTACTCATATAGCGGACCAGTCGCCCCTTGGTCCGCGGAGCTAAACCACCGAACACAAAATCGAGGTAGCCGGTGTGATTTAGCACCAAAACAGCCCCACCGTGGGCGGGGATATTTCCTTCTCCTGATACCCGAAGCTGGGTCCCCTGAAACCCGATGATTCGGTAGCAGCTTTCCACGATCCCGCGGTAGAGCACGTCTTTCGGCATGCGCACATTATAAACGACTAAGAAAGCCCCGCCAGAGAGGCGAGGCTATTCTCAGTTAGAGGCGAGCATCCAACCACTGGATAACCGTGTCCATGGCCTGATCACCGGCCGGTTCATTGAAGACCTCGTGCATCTGCCCATGCCACTTAATGAGTTGCTTGTCTGTGGAAGAAATAGCGGAATACCAGTCATTAGAGAAGTAATCCGGCACCAGACCATCGCGGTCACCGTGCATGATCAGCGTAGGAGCGGTGAAAAGATCTGCATTGATGGCATCATAAACCGCACCAAAAGTTAGCTGCTGAGACATCCCCAACGACACCGTCTTATTCACCAGGGGATCGGTCTGATACTGGGAAGCTACCGCCGGATCAGAGGCAACCCCGTTGGTAAAGATGTTGGGGGGCTGAATCAGATCAGTACCTTCCGGAGAGGGCAGACGCAGATCCGTGCGTCCCGGAATAGCCTCCGCCGCTAGCCGTGCATTAAAGGTGGTCATCTGGTCTAATGGCAAAGCCTCAGACAAACTTGGCCACAACTTACGCTGCGTATCTGTAATGGCATCGGGAGTGATGGTTTGCCCACGCTCTAAGGACCCAGAGAGATTAAAGGGAGCACCGAAGCCATTAGTCACATACCCATCAATGGTTCCTGGATACTTAATCCCGTGGAACTCAGCAGCCTCCGCCCCCATCGAGTGCCCCAGCATAAAGGTCTTACCTGGGTTTTCCGCCTTAGCCTTTTCCACCAACTGGTGAACGTCATCGACTAAGTAGTGGAAATCATCAATGTGGCCACGGGCCACCGGATTATTCATCACCGGCGCTGCAGATTTTCCATGTCCGCGGTGATCTAAACGATAAACGTTATACCCGGCGTCCAGAAGACGGTCCGCGACATGGTCATAGCGTCCCGAGTGCTCCGCCGCGCCATGAACCACCACCACAGTGGCTTTGGCGTTGGGGACTTGCTGGGACTTCCAATAGATCTGGGTGCCTTTACCGTCGGTGGAGGTGAAATAGCCTTCGTGGACCTGCACCTCTGGGCGAGCACTAGGAGCAGCAGCATAGCCAGGAGCGTCACCGGCGTAGGCCATACCGCTTGCGCACGCAGGGGTAAGGACAAGCGCTCCAGCTAGGAGAACCGCGCTAAAGCGGGAGAAGCGAGACATGGGGGATGCCTTTCCAGAAAAAATGAGGATGAACTAATAAGTACGCTAGGCTGCGCTCAGGGCTCGATCAAGGAATCCCCAGAGGTAGGTAGCACCTCGAAAGAAGCGTCGGAAAGCCCGAAAAGGCACAGGCCATCTGTGCTTTTTTCAAAAAGCACCCGACGGGAGCTGTGCCGGGAAGGCGAAAAAGGTTACCCCATTCCGGTGGTAGACGAACGTTACTTTTTAGGTTTCAGTATGTCCTGTCCCACAAAAGGACGAAGCGCCTCCGGAACAATCACCGAGCCATCAGCCTGCTGATTATTTTCCAAAATGGCGACCAACCAACGCGTCGTAGCTAATGTTCCGTTCAACGTAGCCACCGTCTGCGGTTTACCTTGAGCGTCACGATAACGAGTTTGGAGGCGACGCCCCTGGAACGTAGTGCAATTGGAAGTGGAGGTTAGCTCCCGGTAGGTGTTTTGGGTAGGTATCCAGGCCTCGGTATCAAATTTCCGGGCGGCCGAGGCACCGAGATCCCCACCAGCAACATCAATAATCCGATAAGGAACTTCCACTGCCGCGAGCATGTCTCGCTCCATATCCAGCAAAGCTTGATGCTGCGCCTGAGCATCCTCCGGGGCGCAATAAACAAACATCTCCAGTTTGTCGAATTGATGAACCCGCAAAATGCCCCGAGTATCTTTGCCGTAGGAGCCTGCTTCTCGGCGGAAACACGAAGACCAACCGGCATATTTCAGTGGCCCTTGAGAAAGATCGATGATCTCGTCCTTGTGATAACCGGCCAGGGCCACTTCCGACGTCCCCACCAGGTAGAGGTCATCGCGCTCCAGGTAGTAAATCTCTTCGGCATGATCCCCTAAGAATCCGGTACCAGACATAATCTCCGGACGCACCAAAACCGGGGGGATCATCAACTGGAAACCAGCGGCTGTGGCTTTCTGTGCCGCCAGGGTTAACATTCCTAACTGCAACAAGGCACCCGCCCCGGTCAGATAATAAAATCGGGCTCCGCCAACTTTGGTGCCTCGCTTCATATCAATAAGACCTAAGGATTCCCCCAGCTCAAGGTGATCTTTGGGTTCGAAATCAAACTCGGTTGGGTGGCCAACATGCTCTAACACTACAAAGTCATCTTCGCCTCCAGCCGGAGCACCTTCGACCACATTAGAAAGCCGCATCTGCAAGGAATTAACCTGCTCTTCAGCATTCTTTTGAGCTTCCTCAGCAGCCTTTACCCGGTTCTTCAAATCCTGCGAGCCTTGCAATAACGCTGGCCGGTCCTCCGGGGAAGCCTGCCCAATTTTCTTCCCTAAAGACTTTTGCTCAGCACGCAACTCATCGGCGCTTTTAATGGCCTCCCGACGGGCACTATCGGCAGCTAAGAGCTCATCAACTAACCCGGGATCTTCGCCACGAGTGCGCTGGGATTCACGGACAACATCAGGGTTTTCGCGGAGAAACTTCAGATCAATCACGCGCCTAAGCCTACCGTGGAACTCACAATTCCCTACCATAGGAGGAGTCATGACTACGCACGCTTCCTGGCGCAGCGCCGCCGCAATCCGAACATTCCTGGTCGCTTCCCTGGCAGGGATCGTCGCCGCTGGCTCCTACACGTTCTTCAGTGAGGATGCCGCCAGCCTTGCCACTCATCACGCCACCGGCGATAGCTCCACCCCGTTTACCACCGCCGATACTGGCTCCTGCCTCACCTGGGATATTGGGCGCGACGGCCAGGTCAGCGGTTTTGAACAGGCCAATTGTCAAGGCAAACATCGCTTTGAGGTTGCCAGTAGAGAGGATCTGGCTGCCTATCCGAGCAGCGAATTTGGGGAGGGTGCTGCGATGCCTAGCTTAGAGCGCCAAGCTCAACTCCGCGAGGAGTTATGCCGAGCCCCGGCCCTGCGCTATGTTCAAGGCAAACTAGACCCCACGGGTCGCTATTCAATCGCGCCGATTTTGCCTCCAGCAGAAGCCTGGGCACACGGTGACCGCACCATGTTGTGTGGATTCCAATCAACAGATGATCAGGGGAACGCCCAGCTCACCACCGGAAAAATAGTGGATCAAGACCAAGCACGAGTGGCGCAACCAGGCGAGTGCCTCATTATTGATGAGCACCAGACTCTGAAGAAAGTGGATTGCGCACAAGACCACAATCTGGAAACCACCTCAATTGTGAACGTCCAACAGAAATTCCCGGACCATGTCCCCACTGTTGAGGAACAAGATGACTACCTTAAAGGTGTCTGCACCCAGGCTGGAATGGATTATCTGGGAGGAGATGACCCGCTTTATGCTTCGACCTTGCAACCCTACTGGACACCGCTATCCGAAGAATCCTGGAATGGTGGTTCGCATAGCGTAAACTGTGCCTTGGCAACAGGGGGGAAGAATGGTTTTGCGGTACTCCGCGGCTCAGCCAAGGGGCAATTCACTATCGACGGTAATCCTCCCGCCCCGCAGCCAGAGCGTCCACCTCGCCCTAGCGAGACTCCTTAGCCAGAACGTCGGGGAGCTTCGCAGACCACGCGAGCGAATCCCGCACTCCGTCAGCAATGCTGTGTTCAGCTTCCCAACCTAATACCTCGCGGGCTTTGTCGGTTGTCGTAGCGCAACCGACCACATCCCCGGGGCGAGGGTCAGCTGTTCGATAAGGAAGTTTCTTGCCGGTTGCCTCACCAAAAGCCTCCACCAATTCAATAACTGTGGTGCCTTGTCCGGTGCCGAGATTTATCACCTCGTAATGGGAGGTATCGGACTGGGCCATGACGTCGTCGAACTTCGCTAAGGCCAGGACGTGAGCGCGGGCCAGATCCCACACGTGGATATAATCCCGTAACCCAGATCCATCCCGCGTCGGCCAATCAACACCGGTAACGGTAAATTCCTTTCCGTCGTGATAGGCCTCGATCATTTTCCCGAGCGCATGAGAAGGGCGCGGTATTTGCAAACCGGTGCGAAGTTGCGGATCCGCCCCAATGGGGTTGAAATAGCGCAGCGAAATCACATCAATAATCCCGGCAGCAGCAATGTCTTGAAGGATGCGCTCCAAGATCCACTTGGAAGCCGCATAAGGGCTGTGTGGATTTACTGCCGATGTTTCAGACACCAGGAGATTTTCTTCTGGATCGTAGAACGAGGCCGAGGAACTAAACAGGAAATGTTTCACCCCGTGCTCCTGGAGTTTTTGGAGCAAAGTTATGGATTTCCCAACATTATTGTGATAATAATCCAAAGGATTTTTTACCGAATCCGGAACGACAATTTTCGCTGCGCAATGAATAACAGCACTAATATCCGGATGATCTTGGAAAATCTGATCCAACAACGCTTTATCTGCTATATCACCTTCATAATGAGGATGAGGTTCAGCAAAAACCTTCAGACCGGTGCTGAAATCATCCAGGATAACCGGGGTAATTCCATGATCTAAGCAGCAAGAAGCAATTGTGGAACCGATAAAACCGGCGCCACCAGTAATAAGAATTTTCACGGTTTCCCAGCCTACCTGAACCTAATTAACAGAATTGAGATTTTCCTGCGCTGCGGTTCCTCTACACTCCCCACTCCACGAGACGCCACTGGCCGAAATCATTTTCTCCCGGTTCTAAAATAATGCGACGGCAATTAGCCAGTCGATTCTCAAAAGCGAAATCAGGGTCAACGCCACAGGCGTGAACTGCCGCAACTCGCGTCGCCGCGCCGTGGCTGACGATCACCACATCGTCTTTGCCATGCCGACGACGCACCTGCTCCAAGGCTGGCCGATAGCGGTGAAGAACATCGCAATAATTTTCCCCACCCGGCGCGCGAGCGTCCGGATCACCACCTAACCACCCAGCTAGACAGTGATAATAATCCTGGAACGCGGCATCATCTCCGCGCATTTCCCAATCCCCCATGTCCACTTCCTGCACCCCCGCTAGGGAACGCACTGGCAGACTGCCTCTTCGCTGGCCCCGGAGCCGCTCATATTCCGCGCTTAACAGCATCGCAGTTTGACCCGCCCTAATGGCGATGGAGCAATACACTGCGGCGAGCTTGGGATAATCCTGGGCGCACACCCGCCCAGCTTCACGGGCCTGCTCCTGCCCACGGTCAGTAAGCCATGCTCCGGGTGGCCGGGTATCCAGCAGTTGAGCCACGTTACTGGTAGTTTCTCCGTGGCGCATCAGGATAATCCGGCCAGTGCTCATCAATTAGTCCTCTCCCGTTCGAGCTGCGTGCACCCAGCGGTCTGCTGCCGACACATCCACCGTGGTACGGGGAGAAGCAGCGTCATCCGGGACCGCCGGCCACGATCCTAAAAAGTGCAGGTCTTTACACCTAAGATACAGTGCGCGCAGAGCTTCAGCCACCGCCGAATCCGCAATATGCCCTACTAAAGTGACATGGAAGAGATAGGTCCCAAGTTTTTCCCTGGTGGGACGCGACTCAATCCGGGCCATATCCACCCCCCGGAACGCAAATTCCTGCAACGCCCCTACTAAGCTACCGGGCTCGTTAGGCAGACTAAAAATGATGGCAGTTCGATCATTGCCAGTGGGCTCGGGAGGTTGATGTTTAGGTCCGACGAGCGCAAAACGAGTCCGTGCACCACGATGATCTGCCACTCGCTTAGCCACCAATTCCAAACCATGCATAGCTGCAGCAGGCTCGGGAGCTGCCGCCGCATCAGCGCGGCCCTCTGCTACCTCAACAGCCGCCGCAGCATTGGAACTGGCCGGAAGGAACAGCGCTTGCGGAATATGCCGAGTTATCCAACCTTTGACCTGCTGATGAGCCACCGGATGCGTCGCTAGGGTGCTAATATCCTCCAGCTTGGTCCCGGGCCGAACCATAATGCCGAAGGAGATGTCTAAATCCACCTCCCGGTAGATATTGACCCCAGCACCAGAGCTTAAGGCATCAAAGGTAGGAGTTACCGGGCCATCGACGGAATTTTCAATGGCCACGCAGGCAAAATCCGCCTCCCCGGACCGAACCGCATCAATAGCAGCAGCCGGGCTCGGGAGCGGCAAGCTACGGACGTCGGACATCTGAAGATCACCAACAAACCTATGCAGAGCTTGCTCGGTAAATGTGCCTGCCGGTCCCAGATACGCGATGACTGTCATGCTTCTACATTATTGCGCGCTAGGGTTTATGCCATGCCTTGTGCCCGCGATGCCGTCGAGGAGTTTATAGCCGCTCTCGCCGCCCTAGAACCGCAAGAACATGGTTTCAGTTATATCGCTGCGGATCAGGCGCGTTGGCGAGCCGACTATTTAGACGCCCTACCAGCCTCACGCCGCGGCCCGCTTCACGGATTGCTCATCCCCATCAAAGACTTAAGCGACGTTGCCGGAATGCCCACCACCCTAGGCTCAGCTGAGCGCAGCTATCAAGCTCAACGCACAAATCCTTTAGTGGAACGTTTAGAAGCAGCCGGGGCGATCATCCCCGGGAAGAGCGTCGCCGCAGAACTGGGCATGACTGGATACACCGAACCAGTAGGTCAACCTACCCCTGATAATCCGTTGCTAGCTGGCTGTACTCCTGGAGGGTCCTCCGGGGGCGCAGCGGTAGCGGTAGCACGCGGATTAGTGCCCGTAGCACACGGTTCTGATGGCGGCGGATCCCTCAGGATTCCGGCTGCTGCCTGCGGGCTAAGCACCATCAAACCAGAACGGCGCCACCCAGGGGCCGGATTAGCAACGGCCGGATTCCTAGGCACCGATCTGCGTTTCTTGGCCGCTCTCTCCGGGATCCGCCAAGACCCCCGGCGGTTAAAAGTTGGCCTCATGCTTACCCCTCTGTGGACACCCGACGCCCCTGTGTCCGCACCAGCCCGAACTGCCGTCACCTACGCCGCTCACCAGCTAGCTAATAAGGGACACGAGATAGTAGAAATCCCCTACCTTGCCGGGGTCAACGTCCCACAACTATTCCACGCTTTCCGCACTATTTTCTCCACCTCTCTCCAGCAAGTTCCCCGCACCCCTCAAGAAAGCGCCATCGTGAGCTGGCTAAGGGAATGCGGCCGGAAAGCGGGGGAAAATCACAGGCGCGAAACTCTAGAACTCCTCCACGCTGTTTCCGGCCCGCAGGGCAGCATTGCCCAGGCCTTAGAGGTGGATCTTCTCCTCAGCCCCATGCTCACCTATCCTCCCCCTCCGCACCACCATTTTTCAGACCGCGACCCGGAAGAAAATTTCTGGGAACAAACCCGTTGGTCCCCGTGGGCATCTCTGTTCAACCTCACCGGCATGTCAGCTATTTATCAGCCGTGGGGTGCTACCCCAGGGGTCGGTGTCCATCTTGGTGCTATTCGTTGTCGACCCGGCGCCGTTTACCACGCCGCTCTCGAACTAGAGGAGTATGCGCATGACTGGGACGCCTAGCCGCCTACGCTGGGAAATCCTCATCGTTCTAGGGATTAGCTTTGGAATGTCCGGGCTACGCGCCGCCCTGCGGCTTATTGACGCCCTGCTTAGCCCCACCCCGCTCAACCAACAACAAGTCACCCTGAATGCCGCCCAATCTCAACTGCCCTGGTTAGACTTCAGTTTACAGCTGTGTTCAGCTTCGGTCTTGCTGGGCTGGGCTGGACTAGCACTCTACTTATTAAAGCTCGACGGCATCACGGCCCGCTCCTGGCAACGTCGAGACATCCTGAGCGGAATGGCACTAGCTGCAGTCATTGGTATCCCAGGGCTGCTGTTTTATATTTCCAGCGTGCGGCTTGGGCTCAGCCGAGAAGTCATTCCTGCAGGATTCGATTATCCGCTCCTACAAATACCTAGTTCCCTGGTCTGGGCTGCAGCCAATGCGGTGAGCGAAGAAATCATCGTGGTGTTCTGGCTTTCCACCCGGTTAGGCCAATTGGGCTGGAAAAGTGCCTCAACCCTTGCCGCCTGCTCGGTGCTTCGCGGAAGTTATCACCTATATCAAGGAATCTCCGCCGGGTGCGGAAATATCATCATGGGCCTTGTCTTTGGCTACGTATATCACCGCACCGGACGAATTTGGCCGCTAGTGATAGCCCATTTCCTTATCGACGCCATAGCTTTCGTGGGGTACAACGCCATCGGTGGACTCCCCATCTGACCCGCTAGCTCTACACTGTGAAACCATGGATGATATTGCACGGGACCGTAATGGCAATCCCATTTACGATCGCTATGGCCGGCCGGTCCGCAGACGTGCTGCGCGCCCTGCACAAGCTCCACGTCCGCAGCGCGCGCAGCAACAGCAACCACCGCGACGTCTCACACCCCAGCAGCGATTCCCCGTGCCGACTCCTCGCCCTGAGCGGCCCGTACCGACCCCTCGCCCCGAAAGACCCATGGCGCGCCCACCCTTCCAGCGGCGACGTCTCCCCCGTCTTCAAGGTTGCGGCTGCTCCCTAAAAGCACTAATACCTCTGCTCTTAGTCCTGCTTCTAGTAACCACCCTGTGGGTTGATACTCAACTCAACCGGGTAGACGCCCTTCCCACCCACCAAGTTCCCAATACTTCCGGCACCAATTGGCTATTAGTGGGCTCTGATTCTCGTCAAGGTCTTAGCGAGGCTGATATCCAACGGCTCGGAACCGGGGGAGATATTGGGACCGGCCGCACCGACACCATCATGCTGCTTCATATCCCCCGGCTAGGTGGAGGAAAACCCACGCTGGTCTCTATCCCCCGCGATTCCTATGTCCCCATCCCCGGTCATGGTTCAGCAAAAATCAACGCAGCTTTCGCATACGGCGGTCCGCAACTCCTGGTAGAAACTGTTGAGCAAAGCACCGGTTTAAGAATTGACCATTACGCGGAAATAGGAATGGGTGGTTTAGCTAATGTTGTCGACTCCGTGGGTGGAGTGCAGATCTGCGTCAAAGAAGCTATTAATGATCCTTTGGCGAATTTAAATGTCAGCGCCGGTTGCCAAAAGATGAATGGCCCTACCGCCCTGGGATATGTGCGGACCAGGGCTACCGCAGAAGGTGATCTTGACCGCGTTGTTCGGCAACGCCAATTCCTCAGCGCACTCCTCGACAAAGCGACATCGCCATGGACACTGCTGAACCCATTCCGAATGCTGCCGCTGATCATGCATACCGCGGCCACCTTCAGCGTGGATCGAGGCGATCATGTTTGGCATTTAGCCCGACTAGCATGGGCAATGCGCTCGTCCCCAGAGACCAAGACAGTCCCAATCAGCGGGTTCGCCAATTATGATGTCGGTTCTGTGGTTCTCTGGGATGACAATGCTAGCGCCCAATTATGGAACTCCCTGCGCTAGCGGATAGTTACCTCGCGGGACTTAATATTTTGTAATTTCCGACGCTCTTCGCTATCCAAACTCGTCTCATCCTGATACGCAACGTGAAGTTGTTCAGCCAGGGCCTCCAAAAGCGGGGCAAAAGAATCAGAAGACTGAGTGCGGTCAACATCAAAAACCGGGACAATGATTCCGTGAGTGCGGAACACCCCAGCAAACTTAGACCCCTCACCTAAGGCCAGATCCCCACGAGCCGCCACTCTAGCTAGCGCGCGCAGAAGCTGGTCCTCACTATCAGTGGGGAAAATCCAACGAATATGAGCCTTCGTGCCGGGGTCTACCCACCACGCGCAACCCGGAATATCGGCATGAATCCGAGTCGAAGGAATGATGGCGTCATTTGCCGCCTGCAAACTAGCCGCCATCTCAGGAGCTAACAAGCTTGGATCATTATCTGGCAACCACCAATGGAAATCCTCGTACTCCTTGACATCCAACGAGGCGTCGGGCCGCACAAGGTCTTTTAGCTGAGGCTCCGAACCATCCGCTATAGCTGAACCAAGTGTCTCCCCCACCTCAGCATTCACCACCCAGTTGATAGCATAAGCCAAATCTCTGCCGGGATTCTGAGAACGAGACCCCGCTTGCAAAGCAACCAAAGCGTCATCCTCACGAACCACCGCCGCCGCAGCCCCCGGTAACACCGTCACCACCTGCACCGGCCGCGGAGACTCAATAGTCAACGGCAACAACGCAGCAGCCGAAGGAACAAACTCCTGCAGCGCAATAAGGTCAGCTTCCATAGCCAGCCCACCAAAAGGACGAGGATCACGATCCAAGGCAGAACGCTCAGCGGCCCGGGCCGCCAACTTTGCCTGCCGCCTACTCATCCCCTCCGGGAGCTGCTGGGTTTTACGGTTCTTTTTAGCCATGTGGCTAACCATAACCTAGCTAGCTAACTAGCGGGAAAGAACTTCTCCTGAACCTCCCGCAAGGTATTAGCCGAATGCGTGAAGCGTTCCATCTCATGATCAGTGATTTCTAGCTCTACGACCCGACGGATTCCGCGCCGGTTAATGATAGCGGGCGTACCGATGTAGATATTTTCTTGCCCATATTCGCCTTGCAGCAGCGCGGAACATGGCAGCGCTACATCCTGGTTTTGCAAAATCGCACGCGTAATGCGGGCCAGTCCCATGCCAATTCCATAGGACGTGGAGCCCTTGGCGTCAATAATGTGGTAGGCGGCGTCTCGGGTGTCTTCAAATATTTTCTCCAAACGCCCTTCTAACTCGGGATCTTTTTCTAGCTGCTTCCGCATAGAAACCCCGGCGATGGTAGCGGAGGAGAGCACAGGTAACTCGGTATCACCGTGTTCACCAATGATGTATGCGTGCACCGACGTGGGTGCTACTTCGTAAAGTTCACCAAGCATGTAACGGAAACGTGCGGAATCCAAGACGGTGCCGGAGCCAATGACGCGATGGTGGTCTAGGCCGGAGTATTTCCACGTGGCGTAGGTGAGAATATCGACGGGGTTAGACGCCACGACGAAAATTCCGTCGAATTCATTGGCCATCACTTCATCCACAATGGATTTAGTGATTTTCATGTTCTTTTCTACAAGCTGCAGTCGGGTTTCGCCCGGCTTTTGGGCTGCACCGGCGCAGAGCACAACAATGGCGGCATCGCGGCAATCTGCATAGCTGCCTTTGGTGACGCGGGTACGAGAACTGGACCACACCACACCGTGGTTGAGGTCCATGACGTTACCTTCTAGCTTCTTTTCATCGATGTCGATGATTGCGAGGTGATCACAGGTGCCCTGATTCACTAGTGCGTAGGCGTAGGCTACTCCCACGTCGCCCGCCCCGATAAGCACTACCTTGTTTCCGACAATGTCTTTCATGAATCCTGCCCTTCTGCATTGGCACGTTGACAATTCCTATTATGCCCGATTCTGTTGGATTTTGCTCGGAATGCGGGCAGATTCACAGATTTACGGGCATTTCGCATGCTACTCCCGTGGAATGGTGGGGACAATAACCGCCAGGATTCTTAGCTAAATACTGCTGATGTTCATCTTCCGCCAAATAATAATGCCCGACGAGCGGAGCCACCTCGGTCGTTATCTCCCCGTACCCGCGCTCAGCTAGCTGCTTTCCATAGTGTGCAACAATTTTCTTAATTCGCTCAGCTTCATTGCGGGCATTACTCCCTACGGTATAAAAAACTGAACGGTATTGAGTGCCTACATCATTGCCCTGACGAAAACCCTGGGTTGGGTCATGCGCTTCCATTGCGGCTACAACTAACTGATCTAGAGAAATAATTCCAGGGTCATAAATAATTCCAACTACCTCTGCATGGTTAGTTCGACCGGTACACACTTCTCGATATGTCGGATTAGGGGTAACTCCCCCGGCGTATCCAACCGAGGTGGACTCTACCCCAGGCAGTTCCCAGAACAGCTTTTCAGCTCCCCAAAAACAGCCCAGCCCGGCATAGAGAATCCGCTGCTCTGGCCGCCAAGGGGCGTCGACTGGCGTTCCTAAAACAGCATGAGGCTTGGGGTGAGTAAGTACCGGAGCAGTTCCGCCTTTCAGAGCTTCTTTGACGGGAACCAGTTGGTTTGGACGGGAGGGAATTAGCCAGCCCATAGCCACTCCTTTTTATCGAAAAATATTGTTCGGATATTTGAACATTAATTATATAGTTGCAAAATCAACCACACAGCCTATTATGGGGAACCATCCTGCCAAGGAAAACACGAAAGGAAAACCATGGCTGTTTACGAACTTCCCGAACTTGATTACACCTACGACGCACTTGAGCCCCATATCGCTGGCGAAATCATGGAGCTTCACCATACGAAGCATCACCAGAACTACGTCAACGGCGCCAATGCCGCATTAGAGAAGTTGGAGAAGGCACGGGAAGATGGCAGCATCGGAGCCGTCGTAACTCACCTGTCTAAGGATTTAGCTTTTAACCTGGGTGGCCACACCAACCACTCTATTTTCTGGAAGAACCTCTCCCCGAATGGTGGCGGCGAGCCCACCGGCGAGCTTGCTGAAGCAATTAATCGCGATTTCGGGTCCTTTGAGAAGTTTAAGGATCATTTCTCTGCTGCAGCTCTAGGCTTGCAGGGCTCCGGCTGGGCCGTCCTGGGTTACGACCACGTTGCCGATCGTCTAGTTATTGAGCAGATGACCGACCAGCAGGGCAACCTGTCCGTTAACCTCACTCCGCTCCTTCTTCTGGATATGTGGGAGCACGCGTTCTACCTCCAGTACAAGAACGTCAAAGCAGATTACGTCAAGGCTGTATGGAACGTCTTCAACTGGGAAGATGTTGCCGAGCGCTACGCCAAAGCTCGCAGCTAGCTCCTTAGCATATATCTCGCCCCGCCGCATCAGCAGCGGGGTTTTTCTTGTGGAAAACACAACAACCCCCGCTTTTCCACAGCCCGCCGCATCAGCCCAAGTCCTCACCCCCAAACCCGTTCTACCGTATGGGCATGAATATCCTCGCAGCACTCGATGCTCTCAAACGACAAGGACTTGAACTAGCCCACGCGGTTTGGCAGCACGGCAAACCAGACAGCTTCGCCGAGGATTACGGCTTGCCAACCACAGAAGCTCGACGCTTCTACCGCGTAGGGAAAACCCTATTTGGGCCCTGCCAGCTAGAGCTCAAAAAAGACCGAAATGTTGTTCTCCACGCGTTGCCCGGTCTCAGCATCCACCAGCTGCTTATTATTGATGCCTATTGCCGGAAGATCGGCCCAAACTCGCGTTTCCTATTGTGGCGAGAACTCGCCGAGGCTGCGCCTGGCCGCACCCTTGCTGAACTTAGCGAATTGGCGAAAAAACGTGTTCGGGAGATCAACCCGAACACCGACAAAAACGCCACCGCGCTTCGCCGCGTCGTCTTTTCTACCTCACCCGATATCAATGGGCAATCCCATTTACTGGCCCGTGGCCCCGCCGAGCACATGGCCCATATCACCAGCGCATTAGAACAAGTTACCCAACACCATTGGAACCGAGACACCGATGATCGCAGCTTTACTCAGGCCATGTTTGATTCCCTCTACCAGTTGACAACCACCACAAGCGCACACCCCGAGCCCACACAAGACTATGGCGTGGCAATTGTTGTCCGTATACCCGAACTCAACCGCGAATCCCTAGCTAGCAGCGGAGAAGGCCGCGAGTTTATGACTAGCCAGGGCGCCATAATGACCACCCGACAGTATCTCCAAGCCCAGCTAGCTAATACGGGTTATGCCATCATCACTGACCGGAATAATCACCCCGTAGAACTGCACCATCTCACCAAAACCGACGGCACCCAGCCGCGCTTCGCTAACCGAGCCCAACGGTTCGCACTAGCGTGCATGCAAGGCGTATGCGCCAAACCTGGTTGCCACAGGTACGCGCTCAATGGCCAAGCACACCACATCATTCCCCACCACCAAGGTGGACAAACCAACCCCGCCAATATGGTGCTGCTTTGCCCCACCCATCACGCCGAAATTCCCCATCACGGAACCATCTATAAAGATTCAGAGGGAAAGCCCATGTGGCGAAACCCTGACGGCAGTAACCGAGAAGGACGATTCCCCATCCACGACATCAACGGACAAGCCCTAGGCTGCCGCTAAACGCGACTGCACAAATTCCCGAAAACCATCAACCGGAGGAGCTGGCGCAGCCCCCTGGCGCCACACCATGCCTAAATCCCGATAAACCGCTGGAGTCAACGGGCGCAGAACCGCTCTGTGCGGCAAAAGGTAAGGATCATCAAGAGGTAAAAGAGCGACGCCTAGTCCGGCGGTCACCAATCCTGAAACAGTAGTCAGCTCCATAGATTCGAACACTATCCGCAAACGGACATCATATTCGGCAGATAGTTTGTCCAGCATGATCCGGGTGCCGTATCCGGGTAACATCGCGACAACATTCTCGCTAGCTATTTCGCTAAAATGTATCTCTTCACCCTCAATAGCCAGAGGATGTTCCTCCGGAAATGCCAACGCTAATCGCTGACGATGCAGGCGACACCAACCCAGCTCTCCACCTTCTCTACTTTCCTCTGGCCGGGGCCCTACCAATGCGATGTCAGCTTGATCATAAAGGACTCGATTAGAGACCTCCTGGGCGGGCCCCTGATGCAACTTAATATCAAGATGGGGATGAGCTTGTCGATGAGCTCGTAAAATATCTGGAACCATCCACGTACCTAGCGAATGAATAAAATCAAGTCGCACTGTTCCTCGTTCTGGATCCATGAGCCGGCGAACTTTCGTCCGGCCCGCTTCTAACTCAGCTAACGCAGCTCGGGCGTGGGGAACATACGCTTCACCTCGCTGATTCAGGTGGATACCTCTACCTGTTCGATCGAAAAGCTCAGAGCCTAACTCTTTTTCTAATTTCGCAATCCGCCTAGATAGCGTGGGTTGACTTATAGCTAGCTCTCTAGCGGCATCACTCAAATGCTGAAGTTCCGCTCCTACTAAAAAGCTCTGTAATTCCGAAGACAAACTCATGCATAAAGCGTATCGTTTTGCGTCATTTTTATCATTTTACCCATAGAATTTGTTCTGCAAGGATATTTCCTATGCCAGAATCAAAATCCTTGCCCCTAGGAATACGCCGCTCAGACCCGGCCTATCGTCGCGCAGTGCTGGCTATGTTAGCTGCTGGGTTGGCCACTTTTAATGCCGTCTACGCAACACAAGCAGTGTTGCCCACGTTTGTCAGCGAGCTAGGTGTAACTCCAGATCAGGCTGCCTTGACGGTGTCAGCTACCACGGGTTTATTAGCGGTCTGCATTATGCCGGCTTCCATCCTGTCGGAGCGATTCGGCCGAGGGAAAGTTCTGATTGTGTCTGCTTTATTGGCTACATGTTTGGCTCTCCTGCTTCCCTTAGCTCCAACATTCGAGGTGATGGTAGGACTGCGGGCTGTTCAAGGAGCCGTAGTAGCCGGTGTTCCGGCAGTGGCGATGACCTGGTTAAGTGAAGAGCTTGACCCGAAAGACCTGGGATCAGCCATGGGCATCTATGTTGCGGGCACAACGGTGGGAGGTTTATCCGGTCGCCTCATCCCGTCGGGCTTATTAGAATTTATGGACTGGCGCTGGGCAATGTTCTTTTCTTCCCTCATAGCCCTAGGGTTCGCGCTATTAGCAGCCGTTTTATTACCCGCCCAGCGGCGATTCCGCCCCAAGGCCATTCATCCGCATACTGAATTTCTTGCGACGGTCAGACACCTGCGTAATCCGCGACTGCTGGCGTTATTTGCCTCCGCCTTTGTCGGGATGGGAACCTTTGTGTCCCTTTATAATTACATTGGCTTCCGAATGATGAGTCAATTTGGGCTCAGCGAAGGGCTAGTCGGGCTGGTATTTATCATGTACCTCGCTGGAACATGGTCCTCAGCCCGTGTTGGTCGACTAGTATCACGCTCCACCCGAGGTCGACTCATGGTGGGCGCAGCCTCATTGATGGGTGTCTCGATTTTGCTCCTTATCCCTGCTAATCTCATCACCACACTCGTAGCTATATTTACCTTTACTGCAGCGTTTTTTGCCATGCACTCCGTCGCTTCCGGATGGGTGGGGATCATTGCTACCGAAAACCGCGCTGAAGGTTCAGGAATGTACCTATTTTGCTACTACGCCGGATCCTCGATCATCGGCTGGATGTCCGGGTATGTGTTTTCATCCCAAGAATGGTTGGGATTAATTGTTTGGTTACTCCTGCTAGCTAGTGGGTTGGTCGCGATTGCCACGCTCTCCGCCATCGCTGAAAAATCCCAGCGCCGGCAACCCCGGCGTTCCATGACTTAGCCAGTCCCGCACAGCAGCGGTAGCCCTGCAATCATCTTCGTTATAGCTAAGCAATCGGTCCCGCCAACTCATGAGGGTTCTGGCTTCTCGATAGGCGGCGACGGAGCCTTCTCCTTCTAATTCTGCTTCCTCCCATTGGTATCCAGCTGCTTTCGCTACGGTTTTTAGCCCTAAGCCTTCAGGGCCGATTAATTGGGTTTTCACTACTTGAAAGACGTCTACCCACTGCTCTGAGTGAATAAATTCCTCTATTTCTTCAAGTCCAGGAATCCCTGGTTTCCCTGCAAATCTTTTTGCTGAAGTTCGCAACCAGTGGTTTTCGCCATTGTTGGCATAACAATAGGCACAGAAATCCGGGTTGTCAGTGCGCAGTTTCTTTAAGTGCGCCCAGAAGGCGGCAAAGTTTTCGGCTTCAGGGTCTCCGCCTAATGGTTTCCAGGTGGCATATGGATGATAGCGATGTCCGTCGAACATTCCCCAGAGATAGGCGCCATGGTCAAGGTAGGTCTCCACATCTATATCTACCTCCAATGCTGCACGCCGAATTGGGCGAGATGGGTGCCGACGAAGCACCGGGATTTTCGCTTTCCAAGCCGCAGCGAGAGCTGAAGCCTCCCCCAAGTTGGCATTAATGAGGCCGGTCACGGTGTTGATTCCCCGACGCCGAAAGCTTTCTGCCCGATCTCCGGGAAGCACCAGACTGATGTCATCCATGTCGCGCAGTTGGCTCCGACACATCTGTTGATAAGAACACCAATCGCATTCTTTGACCCGGCGCGGCCGTGTTGGCAGGGGAGCAGCCAGCGCCGCACTGAGAGCAGCTTGGTGAATGTCGGTATGATGGAGAAAAACGCGTTCTGGGTCTTGCCCGATCACCCCGCCCCACCTACTAGCTAATCCCATTCCCGCTAGGGCGCGTGTAGCGAGCGCTAAGCGATAGCTATCCACAGTATGATGCCGCAGGCGATATTTTTCCTCCGACCAACATTGGGCCTGCCCTAGTTTTCGGGTGGGCAGTGTCTGGCAGCTGCGGCGAGGATCTGGCCGGGCAGCTCGATGGGCGCTAATGACAATGGGTATGTATCCCTCTTCGCTGAGGTGGAGAATATCTACTTGGGTTTTCCACCCAGCGTCGCTGAATTGAGCATTGGTCACCAGGGGAGCTCGTTGGGCGAGAGCTTCGAGGGTGTCCATTTCAGCATCGAAGCCTTCTCCGTGAATATCAATCCTGCTAGCTAGAGCGGGGAGCAGGGAGAGAGTGTGTCGTCGGGCGGCGTCAAAACGTTGCTGGCGCTGCCGGCTGAGCTCGGTGAGCGGCATGTGTGGATGGTTATGTTGTTGGATTCGGCGATACTGGCAGCCAACAAGATCTTGGGGGCGAACACACACAGCTTCTGAAGTTTATTAGAGGGTACGGGTAATGTTGAATCCGACTGTAATCCATAGAGGGAAGTGATGAGCACATGGGACTGATGAAGAAGATTCGGAAAGCGCGGGCGGAAGCCAAGGCGCAAATTAAGGCGGCGAAGGTTCGGGTAAAAGCTGAAGCTAAAGAAAACGCTAAGTTGAAGCTGCGTCGGGAGAAGTTGCTTGCTCGGCAGGAGAAGAACTTATTGAAGGCGGAGCAGAAGGGTTTGAAAGCTAAGCGTAAGCATGAACGTGCTATGGCTAAGCGGGAGTTAAAAAAGATTCGCGCGGGTCAGCTTAATAAGCATTCGGTTCGGCGTTATGCGGGTGCCGCCCGAGTTTTGACTCCGCTTTTAATTCCGGTGGTTTATCGCTTGGTAACTATGGCAAAAGAACAGGCTAATAAGGCTGAGGCCCGACGTTTTGGCGTGGATTCTGAGCAGTTGGCACAATTCTCTGGCTTTGGCGCCCCCTTGAAGGCTCGTTTAGAAGGGGTTCGAAATACTATTAATAATTCTGATTTACCCTCTGGCTTTTGCCGTGATGTAGAAGACCGTATTTCGGAGCTTCATGATGCCGTGAACAATGCCGAACAGATGACCCCTGAGCAGCGGACTCGCGCCCATCGGAGTATTTCTCGTGAAATTGACGGACTGACCGCCCAAATTCAGGAGCGATTAGCTATTTAATCTTGACAGGATTACTTCTTTCGCTATTATCGCCTTTGATACAGTTTATTCTTTCTTGAAAAGGAGAACCACGATGGCCCGTAAAGAAGTGATCCAATACTTTGATGATCTGGACAATTCTCCCTTGTCTCAGGATCAGGTGGAAACAGTTCAATTCCGTCTTGATAATCAGGAATACGAACTCGATCTTTCCGCCGAGAATGCCCGTAAGTTCCGGGAGGTTTTAAGCCCCTATCTGGACAATGCTCGTAAAGTGAATGCTACTCGTCGGCGTCGTCGTGCCAGCAGCAACAATGGCGGAGCTGCGGCCTATGGCATTGATCCTTCGGAGGTTCGGGCCTGGGCAGAAGCAAATGGTATTCAGGTTAATAAGCGGGGCAAGATTAAGACTGAAACCGTAGAGCGCTATCGTGAAGCAAAAGGTTTAGCCTAACTCCTTAAAGCATTCCTTGTTCCCGGGCTGCTGCAACCGCTGAGGTCCGGGATCGGACACCTAATTTGTCATATATATGAACTAGGTGGGATTTCACTGTCGCCTCACTTAAGAGCAAAACGTGACCAATATCCCTATTTGAGGAACCGCTAGCTACTAATTGCAGTACTTCTAACTCTCGGGGGGTCAGGGAAGTTCGGGGAGTTCGACCTCGGGTCATTAATCGATCGGCGACGGAAGGCGAAAGCGCTGAATCCCCTTCTGCTGCTGAACGAACCGCTGATAATAATTCCGTTGGTGGCGCGTCTTTTAATAAATACCCCACCGCCCCTGCTTCAATGGCCCCCAAAATATCCGCATCGGTATCGTAATTGGTCACCACCAGAACTTTCGGCGGGTTTTTCATAGAAGACCTAATAGCGTGCGTCGCTTGGGCCCCTGTCGTCACTCGAGTTCCTTCCGCCCCAGCCCCAAACCGCAGGTCCATTAAAATGACGTCTATTCCCCCGGCAAGGGCTGCGGAGATAGCGGCGTCGGCAGTAGCGACCTCCCCCACCACCTCAATATCATCAGCCCCCTCAAGAACCGCCCTTAACCCTAATCGGACAATTTCATGATCATCTGCCAGTAGAACTCGAATCATGACGTGCCTTTCTTGGTGGTCTCCAACTCTTTGCCAGCTTAATCCTTTTTCCGTGGTATAGCCGCCGAGATCGCGGTTCCCTGGCCCGGCGCTGACTCCACACTCAGGCTCCCGCCTAATTCCTCTGCTCGGGTTCGCATCGCCCCTAACCCCACGTGCCCCATTCCCTGCGGCCGATGATCTACCTGGTCTGGGTCAAAACCTTGCCCGTTGTCTACCACGTCTAGTCGGACTTCATTGTCCCCATAGCTCAAACTGATTCGGCATCGTGTCGCCTGGGCATGGCTTACCACATTAGCTACCGCTCCTTGAGCTATGCGCAGCAACGCGGCTTCGTGTTTCATGGGAAGTTCACGACGCGCCCCTTCGACGTCGGACGTAATGTCTATGCCGGACGTTTCCGAGGCATGGTGGGCTATCCTCTGGAGTGCGGCATCAAGGGATCGCTCCTCCAATGCCGCCGGTTGGAGCGCTGCAATCATTGCTCGTGCTTCCTGAAGATTATCGGCGGCGGTCTGGCGGGCAAGGCGGATCCTTTCTTTTGCCTTCTCCTGGCCTTCGATTTCATTTTCTGCCACGTGCAAAAGCATCTGGATGCTGGATAATCCCTGCGCCAAGGTGTCGTGGATTTCGTGAGCAATGCGCTGGCGTTCGGCCACTACTCCGGCGGCATGTTGGGTTTTCGCTAGCTCATTGCGGGTGAGGATAAGTTGTTCTATTAATTCGGCGCGTTCATTATTTACTTGCCACAGAACCCGCAGAGTGAAGTGGATGGCTAGGGTCACTACAGCTGACACTGCTGGCCCCATGATTGCGCCCATGCTGAGTCCGGTGGGGATCTGGGCCAGCACAGCCACTAGGGTGGCTCCGAGTACTGCAGCTATGCCTACCCGGCCGGGGAGCACCTGTAGGTAGAGGAAAAAGAGGGGGAATACCAGGTAGACCCCGATGGGTGCCACAGTTAATAGCAGAGTCCACATCAGACTGAGCCCGGTGACCCACACCAGTTGCACGTGTAGGGGCCATCGCTTCCACCACATGAATCCGTAAAAATAAAGGCAGGCGAATGATGCGGTGAGAAGGAGGTTGAGGATGGCTTGGCCGCTGGGCATGGTGATCGACGCTGCCAGGACTACCACTAGTAACACAGCGGTCAGAATGTGTAGTCCATTGCGGAGCCTATGCTCGCCGGGACGGTCCAGGACGGTGCTCATGCGTTGTACCCTAGCGGAAGTTTGTATCATTTAAGACCGTGGTAGATCTCTTCGTGTATCCGGTCTCGGGTGTGCTGAAGTTGTGGCATCTCCTCCTCCACAATGCCTTGGGTGTCGAGGATTCTTTAGCCTGGATTCTTTCTATGTTTGGCCTAGTCATTGTGGTACGTAGCCTCATTGCTCCTTCAGCGCTGATGCAGCTGCGCAGTGTACGCGTCAATGTTTTACTGCGCCCGGAAATGCGCGCCCTTAATGATGAGTATCGTACCCGAACGGATAAAGAATCCCTTCAGGAATATGATCAACGCGTCCAGGAGCTTCGGAAGAAACACAACTATAACGCCTGGGCCGGCTGTTTTCCCGTTCTAATCCAAATCCCTGCTTTTATCGGCCTTTACCAAGTCTTATTGCGTATGGCCCGACCGCGTGACGGCCTCGAAACAGCTCAGCATAACTCCATTGGCTTGCTGAACTCCCAGGAAATTTCGGCCTTCCTCCAAGGGCACGTCGCCGGGATTCCTCTTCCCGCGTATGTGAATATGCGCCCGGAACAACACGCCATGCTCGGGACCACCCGTGATGCCGTTTATAGCTTGGTTTTGCCCATGGCCACCGTAGCTATCTGCTTTACCCTCTTTAACCTGGGGCTTTCCCTATATCGCAATGTCACTACTCTGGACTGGGATTCCAAAATGGCGCGAGTCATGGTCCGGATCACCTTTACCTTTATTGTCATCATCCCCTTGATGCTTTTTAGCGCGGCGTTAACCGGACCAGTCCCGGTGGCCATCGTAATGTACTGGGTTGCCAACAACCTGTGGACAGCCACGCAGAATCTCCTCATCCATATCTATATTGCCCGGACCATGCCGCTTCCTGAGGAAACACGTGAGCATATTAAAGCTCGACGCCAACATGTCCGGCAGGAACACCGGGAGCATCGCAGATTCAAGCGTTGGGCTCGACGACAGCGCGTAAAATCCTGGATTTTACTTCCTCAGCACCGCCAAATTCGGGCGAAGGTCAATGCTGCCTTAGCTGAAAAGAAAGAAAGCGCAGCGCAGGCGAAGGCGGAAGCAAAACAACTTAAGAAGGCTAAGAGCGCCACCCGAAAGCAAATGCAAAAGGAACGCCAAGCGCTGATGGTGCAGCAACGGAAACAGCGCAAAGCGGAAAAACAAGCGCAGCGGGATCAGATGGAATAGTCTGCCGGTGGAGCTGACAGCAAATCTTTGGCTAGGTCTCTAGCTACTTGGAGAGGCTGGAGGCTTTTGCTGAGTTTAACTCCGGCCAAGCCGCCGTCGAGCAAAATGAGAAGCTGTTCTGCCTGCGAAGCTGAGGGGTAACCATTGCGTTCACTTAATAACCGTGTGAGCGTGTCCCGGCACCATTGGCGGTGCTCCTGCACTGCAGCGATAATGTCATGCTCGGCTTCTGTTTCTGGGCGGGGGAATTCAGAAGCAGCATTCTGGAAATGCGATCCCCGGAAATTCTTCCCCGGTTCTTCTTCCATGCACTGATCAAAAAACGCCAGGATCTTTAATACCGGCTCCGCTAAATTAGCGGTTCGGTTCTCCCAGGACTCCCGCCACTGAGCATCGAGGTTACGGACGTAGGCAGCGACCAAGGCGTCCTTGGAACCGAAAAGGGAGTAAAGAGATGCTTTGGCCACATCCGCCTCGCGCAAAATTCGATCAATTCCTATTACCCGGATGCCTTCCGTAGTAAATAACCGAGTAGCACTTTCCAAGAGACGGTGACGCGGGCTGGGACGGTCACGTCGTCGGGCCATGGGGCGTTATCCTCCTTGAGATACCTAGCTAGTTCCGAATCCTAATATAGACAAATCTGTTCGGAGATATGAAAGAACGGCCCACAAAATTTGTGAGCCGTTGGGAGTAGAGACGCTTACTGCATCTTGCTGCGGACAAATTTAACAATTGTCAGCAGGATGACCGCGCCGAGGAGGCAGGTTAGGAAGCTGAAGATCAGTCCGCCACCCTGAACATCAACATGGAAGAGATTGAGGATCCAGCCACCGATAAGGCCACCTACAACACCGACCACGATGTTAAGGAAGATGCCTTGCTCAGCATCGGTTCCCTTAATCTTGGATGCAATCCAACCTGCCAGGCCACCAATGATGATCCAGCCGATAATACCTAGACCAAGCATGTTGATCCCTTTCTGATATGAGTAGGCTTATGTGCAATCCCTATCATGTCATACTCTTCAATAAAAACATACTTATTTTCAAAGTTGTTATACATTTGAGCTAAAAAAGGACCCCGCCCGTAATAGGCGGGGTAAGGCGCTTCACATTTTTAGAAGCTTTCAGGACGCACCACAGTCATCGGGCAGGGAGCCGATTGCAGCAAGGCTCGGGACGTCGAACCCAGCAGCATTCCCTTGAACCCGCCTCGTCCATGGGACCCAACCACCAGCAACTGCGCCCCTTCAGCCTGCTCAGTAAGGGCGCGTACCGGCCGATCCCGGGTGATAACGGTCTTCACAGACACATCGGGATACTTCTCCCGGATCGGCTTAATCCGTGATTCCAGCAGTTCCTTCTGCTCCTGCTCAACCTCTTCCCATTGCTGCTGCGCTGCAGAAAGACCAGCTAGCGATGCCTGTACCTGCATATCCATCCAGGTGTGAACTGCTACGAGTTCGCAGTGGCGAGCATCAGCTTCCGCAAAAGCAAATTCGGTGGCCTTTTGGGATACGTCCGAGCCATCTACACCAACAACTACTGGGCCGTATTTATTATCGACAGTTACGTTGTTATCCTCTCGCACCACCACAACCGGGCAGGTAGCGTGGCTAACGACGGCAGCCGAGACAGAGCCCATCACCATGCCAGAAAGCCCGCCAAGACCACGAGAGCCCATCACGATCATGGTGACGTCATGCGCCATATCAAGCAGCATGTCAATGGGGCTTCCTTCAGCAATGGTGTGCCCAATCTTCAGGTCCGGAGCCACCTCATGTGCAATGCCGCGCGCCTCTTCAATTTTTTCTAAGGTCTCAGATTGTAAATCATCGAAAACCTCTTGGGGCGGCACCATCCCTTCGGCATAAAGGAACTGAGGAGTGGTGTAGCTAGATGCCAAACGTAGCGGGACGCCACGCTTCATCGCGGTATTGGCAGCCCACCGCACGGCAGTTTTCGAGGCTTCAGAGCCATCGACAGCAACTACAACAATGTCTTCTTTGGCCATGGTCTTAATTTCACCTTGCTTTCTATAAACCAGGCGGTCTGGCACGAGCGGGTGGCCGGTACCGCTTTTTCTAATTCTTAGTTTAGCGCGCCTTGCGGGGGCAAAAGTGTTTCCAGCCCCTACCCCTGTCCTTCCTGGAAAACTAAACGGCCCTTCCCTGGGGGAAGGGCCTCTACGCGCTTAAATCCCCCTTATTCGGGGGTAATGCATAGGATTTACTTTGGAACAACTACGGGCTCAGCGGGGCCAGCGTTAGACGGGTAGAGATGGGTGTACAGTGCCCAGAGGGCGTCAGCAATCTGCTTGCCTACACCGTGACTAAAGAATTCCATGACTGGTGCTAGGAGTGAATCAAAATCCATGGGCAAAACTATATCTCATTTGCGAGCCCTAAGAAACCCTTTGCCCGTCAAAGATGGCCTCAACGCTTCAAGAATCCGATTTCCCGAGCACACCGCACCCCTGAGTGCTTATGAATGGCTACTTCGCGTAGTTGCGCGTCAACGGTATCGCCACCCCAGCGATACCGATGCCGAAGTTGCCGCCCGCTTCAACCGCGGTGAAGTGGTGGATTGCTATGCCCAGCCAATTTCCCCGGACCAACTCATGCACCCCGGAGAAAACATGTGGTTTTACCGCATTCCAGCCGAGGAAACTCCGGTTCCCTTTCCTATCCGAACCCTCGCACAAACCCAGTCCCTTTTAGTCATCGATAAACCACCCTTCCTGGCAACCATGCCCCGGGGACGGCATATCGTTGAAACCGCACTGACCAAATTGCGCCGAGAAACCGGAAACGATGATCTCATCCCGGCACATCGCTTGGATCGACTTACCTCCGGGGTGTTAGCTTTTATAGTCCGACGCCAGGATCGCGGAATCTATCAAAATCTCTTCGCCGCCTCAAAGACCGACAAGTGTTACGAGGCAATTGCTGATTATCGGCCCGATCTGTTCCCCCAAGAGTCTTTACCGCTGCAGTGGACATCGCGATTAGCGAAAACACCCGGGACTGTTGACGCTCGGGTAATCGATGGCCCAGCAAATACTCATACCACGGTTATCCGAATAACACCGTTAAATTCAACAGAGCAATCGTCCATTGAAGCAATTTACGGACCTCAACCACCCCAAGCCCGATATGAATTACGCCCCTTAACGGGGAAAACCCATCAGTTACGGGTGCACATGTGTGCTGCTGGAGTACCTATTCTGGGAGATCCAATATACCCGACGGTGCTCGACCATTTGGGCGCAGATTTTACTAAGCCGCTTCAGTTAGTGGCGAAGTCATTGAGTTTTGTTGATCCTCTCAGTGAAGAACATATGTGCTTTTCTTCGAGTTATCCAACTCCACTAACGCTCTAGCTTTTCTTTGCGCCATCCCCTCGGGCTATGCCTCTACCCCCCCGCAGGGCACGAAAAAAAAAGGGGGTGGTACGGGATCACACCATACCACCCCACCCCACAGGGAATTAATCAAATTATCACGTGTTGGCAGCAACCTACTCTCCCACACCCTCACAAGTGCAGTACCATCAGCGTAAACAGGCTTAGCTACCGGGATCGGAACGGGACCGGGCGTGACCCTGCCACCATCAACCACCAACACACCCACCAACACAACCCACCACACCCACCAAGGGGTGGCAGTGTCATGCCAGACACTATACAGCAGACGCAAACACACACTATCAATCCCACACACACTCATTTTTTGTGTGTTATCGGTCTATTAGTACCGGTCATCTCAACCCCTCACAAGGCTTACAACCCCGGCCTATCAACCCCATCATCTCTAGGGAACCTCAAAAGAAACCTTATCTTAAAACAGGCTTCCCGCTTAGATGCTTTCAGCGGTTATCCCTCCCGCACGTAGCTAACCAGCCATACCATAGGCACAATAACTGGCACACCAGAGGTACGTCCGTCCCGGTCCTCTCGTACTAGGGACAGCCTTTCATCAAGTTTCCACGCGCGCGGCGGATAGAGACCGAACTGTCTCACGACGTTCTGAACCCAGCTCGCGTGCCGCTTTAATGGGCGAACAGCCCAACCCTTGGGACCTACTCCAGCCCCAGGATGCGACGAGCCGACATCGAGGTGCCAAACCATCCCGTCGATATGGACTCTTGGGGAAGATCAGCCTGTTATCCCCGGGGTACCTTTTATCCGTTGAGCGACACCCAAACCACAATGAGATGCCGGATCACTAGTCCCAACTTTCGTTCCTGCTCGACCTGTCAGTCTCACAGTCAAGCCCCCTTATGCACTTACACTCTAAAACCTGATTACCAACCAGGCTGAGGGAACCTTTGGGCGCCTCCGTTACCTTTTAGGAGGCAACCGCCCCAGTTAAACTACCCACCAGGCACTGTCCCCAACCCAGATCATGGGCCAAGGTTAAGACATCCAATCCGGCCAGAGTGGTATTTCACCAACGACTCCGCTACCACTAGCGTGATAACCTCACAGTCTCCCACCTATCCTACACAAACCGAACCGAACACCAATACCAAGCTATAGTAAAGGTCCCGGGGTCTTTTCGTCCTGCCGCGCGTAACGAGCATCTTTACTCGTACTGCAATTTCACCGGGCCTGTGATTGAGACAGCAGGGAAGTCGTTACGCCATTCGTGCAGGTCGGAACTTACCCGACAAGGAATTTCGCTACCTTAGGATGGTTATAGTTACCACCGCCGTTTACTGGGGCTTAAATTCTCCGCTTCAACCCACAACAGGTTTAACAGGTCCTCTTAACCTTCCAGCACCGGGCAGGCGTCAGTCCGTATACCTCAACTTAACCGTCTTCGCACGGACCTGTGTTTTTGATAAACAGTCGCTTCCCTCTATCCTCTGCGACCACCAACAGCACCACCACAGACAACATGGGGCACCACCAGCGGCCCCCCTTCTCCCGAAGTTACGGGGGCATTTTGCCGAGTTCCTTAACCACAGTTCACCCGAACGCCTTAGTATGCTCTACCCAACTACCTGTGTCGGTTTCGGGTACGGGCCGTACACACACATCGCTAGAAGCTTTTCTCGGTAGCACAGGATCACTAACATCACCCACAAAAAGGGCTACGCATCACGCCTCACCTTTACAAACAAAGACCGGATTTCCCTAGCCTTTAGGCCACACGCTTACACCACCATAACCACCAGATGGCTTAGCTACCCTACTACGTCACTCCATCACTTGACTACTACCAGATCAGGCCCTCCCAACACCATCACACCAACCACACACCCACAAAAGGATGCGCAGCACAATAATGCAACAGCACGAAAGTTAGTATCACTGATTCATCATGGTCGCATGCATACAGGTACGGGAATATCAACCCGTTATCCATCGACTACGCCTGACGGCCTCGCCTTAGGACCCGACTCACCCTGGGAAGACGAACTTGACCCAGGAACCCTTAGTCATACGGCGGATAAGATTCTCACTTATCAATCGTTACTCATGCCTGCATTCTCACTCGCGTACACTCCATCACACGGTCACCCGGCAACTTCACCACATACACGACGCTCCCCTACCCAACAACACACAAACATGTGTTCTTGCCGCGGCTTCGGCGGTGTACTTAAGCCCCACTACATTGTCGGCGCAGAACCACTCGACCAGTGAGCTATTACGCACTCTTTCAAGGATGGCTGCTTCTAAGCCAACCTCCTGGCTGTCTTCGCGATCCCACATCCTTTTCCACTTAGCACACCCTTAGGGGCCTTAGCCGGCGATCTGGGCTGTTTCCCTCTCGACTATGAAGCTTATCCCCCACAGTCTCACTGCCATGCTCACACTTACCGGCATTCGGAGTTTGGCTGATATCGCTAAGATGATCGTCCCGCTAAACCAACCAGTAGCTCTACCTCCAGCAAGCACACACAACGCTGCACCTAAATGCATTTCGGGGAGAACCAGCTATCACGGAGTTTGATTAGCCTTTCACCCCTACCCACAACTCATCCCCTCAGTTTTCAACCTAAGTGGGTTCGCGCCTCCACAACCTCTTACAATTGCTTCACACTGGCCATGGGTAGATCACTCCGCTTCGGGTCCAGGACATGCCACACACACCCCATGAGGATTCGCTTTCGCTACGGCTACCCACCAAAGGTTAACCCAAGCGACATGCCGCTGACTCGCAGGCTCATTCTTCAAAAGGCACGCCATCACCCCACACAGAGGCTCTGACGGATTGTTAGCGCACAGTTTCAGGTACTATTTCACTCCCCTCCCGGGGTACTTTTCACCATTCCCTCACGGTACTTAATCCACTATCGGTCATATCAAGTATTTAGGCTTACCGAGTGGTCCCGGCAGATTCACAGCAGATTCCACGAGCCCGCTGCTACTCGGGGACAATTCACAAACCATCACAATCACAAGTACACGTACAGGGCTATCACCTTCTACGACGAGTGCTCCCACACCACTTCCGCTCTTGCAACCACAACAATCAACAGCCTGGCAGAACTGTTACGCAAAAAACCCCACAACCCCTAGCATGCAACCACTGCCACGTATCACACACACCAGGTTTAGCCTCATCCGCTTTCGCTCGCCACTACTCACGAAATCACAAATTGTTTTCTCTTCCTACGGGTACTAAGATGTTTCACTTCCCCGCGTTACCCCCACCATGGCTATACATTCACCACGTGGTCACCACCCATAACGATGGCCAGGTTACCCCATTCGGACATCCTCGGATCAACGCTTAGCTGACAACTCCCCGAGGCTTAACGCAGCCTCTCACGTCCTTCATCGGCTCGATATACCACAGGCATCCACTATACGCCCTACACAACACACAACATGCTGCAGAAAAATAGAATAAGATGCTCGCGTCCACTATACAGTTCTCACACAACACCAACCACAGCACACCACCACCCACAAACAAGCAGCAGCACACCACAGCCAGACAACAAGGAAAACACTTAACTGTGCCATCCCAGACACCCAACAGCCACCAGCAGCACCACAACAAACCCACACGCTACCAACCATGACCACGCATGACGTTTCACAACCAAAAAAACAAAAAACAAAACTCCCTAGAAAGGAGGTGATCCAGCCGCACCTTCCGGTACGGCTACCTTGTTACGACTTCGTCCCAATCGCCGATCCCACCTTCGACAGCTCCCTAACGAGTTTAGGCCACTGGCTTCGGGTGTTACCAACTTTCATGACGTGACGGGCGGTGTGTACAAGGCCCGGGAACGTATTCACCGCAGCGTTGCTGATCTGCGATTACTAGCGACTCCGACTTCATGGGGTCGAGTTGCAGACCCCAATCCGAACTACGACCGGCTTTCCAAGGATTAGCTCCACCTCACGATATCGCAACCTACTGTACCGACCATTGTAGCATGTGTGAAGCCCTGGACATAAGGGGCATGATGATTTGACGTCATCCCCAC
Source organism: Corynebacterium poyangense (assembly GCF_014522205.1). Classification (NCBI taxonomy): domain Bacteria; kingdom Bacillati; phylum Actinomycetota; class Actinomycetes; order Mycobacteriales; family Corynebacteriaceae; genus Corynebacterium; species Corynebacterium poyangense. Next base: position 2,537,328 of record NZ_CP046884.1, read on the forward strand.
CTTCCTCCGAGTTAACCCCGGCAGTTTCTCATGAGTCCCCACCACTACGTGCTGGCAACATAAGACAAGGGTTGCGCTCGTTGCGGGACTTAACCCAACATCTCACGACACGAGCTGACGACAACCATGCACCACCTGTACACCAACCACAAGGGAAACTACATCTCTGCAGCGATCTGGTGTATGTCAAGCCCAGGTAAGGTTCTTCGCGTTGCATCGAATTAATCCACATGCTCCGCCGCTTGTGCGGGCCCCCGTCAATTCCTTTGAGTTTTAGCCTTGCGGCCGTACTCCCCAGGCGGGGCGCTTAATGCGTTAGCTACGACACAGGAACCGTGAAAAAGTCCCTACACCTAGCGCCCACCGTTTACAGCATGGACTACCAGGGTATCTAATCCTGTTCGCTACCCATGCTTTCGCTCCTCAGCGTCAGTTACTGCCCAGAGACCTGCCTTCGCCATCGGTGTTCCTCCTGATATCTGCGCATTTCACCGCTACACCAGGAATTCCAGTCTCCCCTACAGCACTCAAGTTATGCCCGTATCGCCTGCACGCCCGAAGTTAAGCCCCGGAATTTCACAGACGACGCGACAAACCACCTACGAGCTCTTTACGCCCAGTAATTCCGGACAACGCTCGCACCCTACGTATTACCGCGGCTGCTGGCACGTAGTTAGCCGGTGCTTCTTATCTAGGTACCGTCACCAAAGCTTCGTCCCTAGCGAAAGAGGTTTACAACCCGAAGGCCGTCATCCCTCACGCGGCGTCGCTGCATCAGGCTTGCGCCCATTGTGCAATATTCCCCACTGCTGCCTCCCGTAGGAGTCTGGGCCGTATCTCAGTCCCAATGTGGCCGTCCACCCTCTCAGGCCGGCTACCCGTCGCCGCCTTGGTAGGCCATTACCCCACCAACAAGCTGATAGGCCGCGGGCTCATCTCATACCGAAAAAACTTTCCACCACACCACCTACAATGCAGTCCTATCCAGTATTAGACCCAGTTTCCCAGGCTTATCCCAGAGTATGAGGCAGATCACCCACGTGTTACTCACCCGTTCGCCACTCGAGTACCCTGCAAGCAAGGCCTTTCCGTTCGACTTGCATGTGTTAAGCACGCCGCCAGCGTTCGTCCTGAGCCAGGATCAAGCTCTCCATAAAAAAGGAAAAAACCCTTCCACAACAAAGAGTCAAAACCTAACCAAAAAAACAAAAAACCATCACCAATGACACAGCACATCCGACGAGGACAACACACCATACCACCAGCAACAGCCAAAGCTAAATTAAAAAAACATTATTGATCACCGTGACACCACAACAGCAAGGAATAGCCACAACCCCACCACAGCACCACGAGGCCCATCACACAACAAGCCACAACCAATAACGCGTGAATCCATCACAAAAAATACTACTGGCACACTATTGAGTTCTCACACAACACACATCACCCACACGAAACCACAACACAGCCCCACGCGGTGACCCGACTAAACTTACACACCCACCACACAACACACAAATCCCCAGCACACACCACAAAAAACCGGGGCGTGTGGGCTATTTGGTGAACTTAGGGGAGGGGCTGGACGACGATAGGGGTGCGTCGGACCATAATGGCTGTTGAATTTAGGGCTGCGGAGCTCCCCGCATCGACGGATGCGGGTGTTCTAGTGCATGCTGGTAAATAAAACAGTGACAACTTTAGGAAAGAAATTTAGGAGCCATGCTTGAACGCACACAGGTCTTTGTGGATACGTCTTATTTGCTTGCGAGCTTTTATAACTCGTGGGAGACCGGGGCACGTGCGCAATTAGAAATCGACCTTCCACAGGTAGTTAATACCCTGGATCGGATGATCCAGGAACAATTACATCAACCCGTTCATCGCCAAAATTGGTATGACGGAATTCCTGATTCTGGTCCACACCGTTATCAGCGGGCGCTGAGAACCTGCGACGGGGTGTTATTGCGGGCTGGGCAATTAATTGAATGGGGTGAGCGTCGGACTCAAAAAGCTGTAGACACCAGATTAGTTGCGGACATGGTGCTTGCTTCGGTGAAGCACCATTGTTCAGACATAGTTTTAGTATCGGGCGACGCGGATATGATTCCCGGCGTGCAAGAGGCCACCAATGCTGGCATTAGGGTGCACCTTTATGGCTTTGGCTGGGATTCCATGTCCTCGGCGCTGCGCCATAGTTGTGATACCACCACTATTTTGGATCCGCGCGAAGACTTCTGTGACTGTATGCAAATCCACGTCCTTGAAGGACCGCTGCCGCCCACGGTTCGAAGCAAACCTATTGGGGATGCAGAACCACTAGAGGAAGGTGGATTAACTGAAGTCCCGGACTCGGCTATGCCGCCAGCCCAGCCGCAGGAGGATCAGCCAACAGAATCTGGGGAACAACAACCAGATTGTGCTGAGCCTGATGTTACGGAAACCCCCGGCACTGGGCCGGATAAACCGCCAGCGCAATCTGGTTCCGCGATTGCCGATCCCAGTATTTTTGCCACTCACGACGAAGAATTAGTGCTGCAACCGGGGAATTTCAGTAGCTCTAGTACCCCAGCAACTCCCACTGGGCAAGGGGAAAGCGGAGGACAAAACCTGATTCCAGAGCCCGGGCTGGGAGAGTCGATACCGTCGGCAACACCTGAGCCGTCCACGGAGGATGATTCTGAACCGGCAATGCACAATCAGGGCGAGCAACCCGAGGAATCTGACGCAGCTGATGCCGACCTCAACCCGGAGGATCAGGACAATGGGGTTCCACCTAAGCCTAAGCCCTCAGGCCCACCCAAACCGTCGATGATGGCTCCGCGACGAAAATTGCGATCTCGCTATGTCCCGCTTCCCGCCGAAGTATGGACTACCGCAGGATCTCAAAACCCCTTTGACGTGGGACAGCAATATGCGGCCTGGTGGTATGAAAATGCTGCAAATGAGCAGCAACGCAACCACGCCCACCTGCTGTCCGGCGGAGGATTACCGCCGGAGATTGATCGGCCACTCTTGCAATTTGCCTGCGAAACCCTGCATGAATACACTCTCAGCGAAACCCAACGGGTAAACCTCAGAGATGGATTCCACTCTGGGATTCGGGGAATACTCATTAACCTATCTCAACCAGACTAAGGAATGTATCCCCCGGTGCGACACTACCCCTAAGATTTATCACTCTTGGGGGATTGTTATTCCTCGGAAGGTGTGCTGCTCTCTTCTAATGCAGGCTGGTTTTGTCCAGTGCTAATTCCTAATTCTCCACGCAGTTGCTCTAACCGGGCACTAGCTTTGAGATCAGTTTCAAGGCTTTGATAGTTACTGATCTGCTCACCCACCGAATTCTGGACAAGTTCCTGAGCGCCCAGGGCTTGAGCATAACGGCGCTCAATTTTCTCCCGCACCGAATCTAGCGTGGGCGTGGAACTATCACCACTCAACTGCTGTGCCCCGTCCAAAGCCTCGGAGGCTTTCTTTTGCATGTCCGCTTGAGCTGCTTGGCTGCGCAATTTCTCGAGTTCTCCCAGCTGTTCCTGCAACCGGGATTCGGACTCCTTTTGTTGACGCTTGGCTTGTTCAGCAGCCTGGCTAGCCTGCTGATGCATGGTTTGCGTTTCGCTGATTTGCTCCTCAATAGAAACCAACTGGGTGGCTAATACCTCGGCAGCCTGCTGGTACTCCTGAGCAGTCTGGGCATTCCCTTCACTTGCTGCTTTATCGGCAAGGTTTAAGGCGTTTTTGGTTTGCCCCTCTGCCTTCTCCTTATCCTGGAGCAGGCGATTGATCTTCAACTCCAGTTGATGCTGTTGGCCAATAACCGTTGCTGCCTGTTCACTGATGGCGCGGTGTTGATTACGAGCAGCTTCGATGGCCTGATTGATTTGAATTTGGGGGTCCGCATTCTCATCAATCTTGGCGTCAAGGGAAGCAGTAAGGTATTTCCAGCCTTTAGAGAAAGGGTTAGCCATAGTAGCATCACTCCATCGTTGGGGTTGGTTTGCGGCCGTGGGACGATCTTCCGCAACCGTCCAGAGGCGCCAGCACTATTTATCCTTAAAGGCGAAGATACCCGAAGTCCGACGCCTAGGTATACAGCATTAAGTAATAAATGTTGTTTCTCACAAAAGTAGCGGCAACAAAGTATTAGGCGTTGGGGTCTTGGCTGGCTTCGGCAACCTGACGTCGAACTTCATCCATATCCAGCTCACGGGCTTGAGAAATGAGATCATTCAAAGCAGCTGGCGGCAAAGCTCCAGCTCCGCGATAAATCAAAATGCCATCACGGAAAACCATGAGGGTAGGAATGGATTGAATCTCTAAAGCCGCAGCAAGAGACTGGTTGGCTTCGGTATCCAACTTGGCAAAAGTCAGATCAGTATGTTCATCAGAGGCTTTTTCAAAGGTCGGAGCGAAGGCTCGGCACGGTCCGCACCAGGACGCCCAGGCGTCGACCAGCACAATACCATCGGCGGTGACCGTTGCTTCAAAATTGTCTTCCGTGACATCAATAGTGGCCATTTTTCATCATCCTCCAGCCAATTGCACAGTGATACATCCAAAGATTCCGAGTTAACTGTATGGTCTGTGGTGTTAGGACCGATAATCTAACCCGGACTTGGCTCTTTCAACAGAACCATGGCGTGCATTATTCCGCTACGCGCTCCCACGACAATAAACCTACGGTCTACAGGTGCAAGAAAGGACGAAGTAAGTTGATTAAGAATTACTCCATTAAGGGTATGACCTGCGAACACTGTTCCCACGCGGTAGCGGAAGAAATTAATGATATTCCGGGTGTGCAAGGTGTCACGGTGGACTTAGCAGACGGGGTTGCCACCGTCACCGGTGAAGGTTTTAGCGATCAACAAATTGAAGAGGCTGTCGTGGAAGCCGGGTACACGCTGCTCTAACCCGATGATGTGGGAGTAAGCTAAGGGTGCGCTAAGACAAGGCGCACCCTTTTCGCTGAATGTCGGGGCTGAGTAATGATTTCCCGATCCCGGTGTAGAAGAAAGGACAACTGTGGCACTGGCAGCATCAAATTCTCCTTTTCATCTCCATCTAGATATCACCGGGATGACCTGCACGTCCTGTTCTGCGCGGGTAGAGCGGAAATTAAATAAGCTCGACGGCGTCTCAGCCACCGTCAACTTTGCCACCGAATCAGCAGATATCGACTATGATCCCGCCCTTGTTCAGCCCGAGCAGCTCATAGCTGTGGTCGAGAAAGCTGGATATGGGGCTTTTCTGCCGGTTGCTCCTGATCATGGCGGATCTGACGTTCCCGGGGGAGAGGAACAGTCCCAGGTTCACATGGCTAATGAGGCCCACGCAGCACAGGAACGAGATTTAGCTCAGCGCGCGGTGATCTCATTACTACTCAGTGTGCCGGTCATGGTGCTCAGCATGGTCCCGAGCCTGCAATTTGAGCACTGGCAATGGGCGGTAGCCTTGGTGGCCACTCCCGTTTTCCTGTGGGGCGGGGCGCCATTTCACCGGGCCGCGCTAAAGAATTTGCGACACGGTAGTTTCACCATGGATACCCTGATTTCTTTGGGCACCTCGGCTGCGTGGCTGTGGTCCATGGTGGCGCTATTTTGGGGAGGGGCTGGTGATCCCGGTTACCGAATGCACATGTCCTTAAGCGCTCACTCTCATGCCGGTACAGACCAAATCTATTTGGAATCGGCCAGCATGGTGGTGAGCTTTCTCTTACTAGGGCGATGGGGTGAGCATCGGGCTAAGGGGAAATCTTCGGCAGCCCTGTATCAATTGCTGAATTTGGGGGCGAAGGAAGCCTCCGTACTGCGCGATAACCAGGAGTATCGTATTCCGGCCGCTGACATCCAAGTAGGGGATGTGTTAGTGGTTCGGCCGGGGGAAAAGATTCCCACTGATGCTGAGGTGATCGAAGGGCATTCTGCAGTAGATGAATCCATGATTAGTGGGGAATCTATTCCGGTGGAGGTCAATCAGGGTAGCCAGGTCACCGGGGCAACCTTGAATACCTCCGGGCGTCTGGTGCTGCGCGCAACCCGGGTGGGGAAAGACACCACCTTAGCTCACATGGCAGCGTTGGTCACTGAAGCTCAGACCCGCAAAGCCCCGGTGCAGCGGCTAGTCGATAAAATCTCACAGATTTTTGTTCCCGCAGTCATTCTGATTGCTATTGTGAGCCTGATTCTGCACCTGCTCTGGGGATCTTCCCTCGCGGACTCCTTTAGCGCAGCAGTAGCAGTACTAATTATTGCTTGCCCTTGTGCTTTGGGTTTGGCTACACCTACTGCATTGTTGGTGGGTAGCGGCCGCGGGGCCCAACTTGGTTTGCTTATTCGGGGACCAGAGGTGCTGGAATCCTCACGCGCCATCGACACTGTGGTGTTGGATAAAACGGGCACCATAACCACCGGGCACATGGACGTTGATCAGATCTATATAACACCGAATTCTCAGGTTTGCCCTGGGGAAGAGGAACTGCTTCGCTATGCCGCATCAGTGGAGAAAGCCAGTGAACATCCCATAGCTCAAGCTCTGGTCCGCGCGGCTCAAGACCGCCAACTCTCGTTAATCCCAGTACAGGATTTCCAAGCGCTTCCAGGGCGTGGGGTAGATGGGAGGATCGACGGCCACCTCATCCATATTGCTCGCTTCTCTGGGCAAGAAAGCCCCGGCCTTGCCCGCTGGTGTTCCACGGTCCAGGAACAAGGAAGCACCGTGGTTGTGGTGTCCTGGGATGGTGAAGAAGCTGGGGCGCTTAGCCTCCGGGATCAGGTTAAGAAGTCCTCTGCTTCCGCGATTTCCTCATTACGCCGCATGGGGCTAGAAGTAAGGTTACTGAGCGGGGATAATGCTGGTGCGGTCAACGCCACGGCCCGCGAAGTAGGAATTGCTCCAGATCACGTTACTGCTGGGGTTTTGCCGGAAGATAAGGTGGCTGTTCTGGCCCAGTTGCAGCAAGCTGGACACAAAGTAGCGATGGTGGGTGATGGGATCAATGATGCGGCGGCCTTAGCGCAAGCGGACCTGGGGTTGGCGATGGGCGCTGGCACGGATGTCGCTATTGAAGCTAGCGACATTACCTTGATGAATAGTGATCTGGAATCGGCAGTAGATGCTTTAAAGCTCTCCCGCCGGACACTAAAAATTATCCACGGCAATCTCTTTTGGGCTTTTGCTTATAACGTGCTGCTTATTCCCGTAGCCGCGCTAGGTTTTCTTAATCCCATGTTCGCGGGTGCAGCAATGGCCTTATCCTCCATCTTCGTGGTCAGTAACTCGCTGCGCCTCCGGAACTTCCGCGGTCACCAAAGTTCCTAATCCATCCCCATCCTCTTCATGGGCACGAACCGGGAACAATTCAGCTGGTGGGCCACTTCCACTGTTCCGATGGGTCCACCGCGGTGCTTCGCGATGATAATGTCAGCCTCACCAGCGCGTTCATTATCTGGTTCTTGGGAGTCCGGGCGGTAAAGCAAAAACACCATGTCCGCGTCCTGCTCCAAAGAACCGGATTCACGAAGATCCGCCAACTGGGGGCGTTTATCCGTCCGGGATTCAGGACCGCGGTTGAGCTGAGAGATCGCGATGAGGGGGACGTCGAGCTCCTTGGCAAGAAGTTTTAATTGCCGGGAAAACTCTGACACTTCTTGCTGACGAGACTCCACTTTCTTGCCTGAGCTCATCAGCTGCAAATAGTCCACCACAATCAACTTCAAATCTGCTTGTTGGCTTAAGCGCCGCGCCTTGGCTCGAATTTCCATCATCGTCAGGTTTGGGGACTCATCAATGAAAAGCGGAGCATCACGGATTTCACCTGAGCGCTCTAGCACCTTCACCCAATCTTGGTCATCCATATTGCCGCTGTTCATCTTTTGAAGGTTGATCTCGGTTTCGGCCGAGAGCAGACGTCGACCAATCTCGGTACGGCTCATCTCAAGCGAAAAAATCACGGAGGCTTTTCCTTGGCGCAGTGAACAGGAACGAACAAAGTCCAGTCCTAAGGTTGATTTTCCGACGCCTGGACGCGCCGCAATAATAATCATTTGCCCGCCATGAAGCCCGTTGGTCATGGCATCGAGATCTGGGAATCCGGTGGCAATCCCGGTAGCTTGTCCACCAATTTGTGCAATCTCATCGAGCTCTTCCAAGGTTTCTTCTAGCACACCGGATAACGCCACGTAGTCCTCTTTAGTGCGCCCTTGGCTAATAGCGAATACTTCTTGCTGAGCCATATCCACCAAGGTGTCTATCTCAGCACCGTCATTGCCCTCAAAACCTAGCTGCACCATCCGCGTTCCAGCGTTAACCAGTTGACGCAACGTGGCTTTTTCGGCCACGATCTTGGCGTAATAAGGAGCGTTGAGGGTGGTGGGCACAATCTGAGTCAGGTCCAGGAGATAATCAGTTCCACCTGCTCGATCCAAGTTGTTATGGCGATCCAAATAGTCCGCCACAATTACCGGGTCGGTGGACTTATTTTGGCTGAATAGATCCAGAATTGCCTGGAAAATGATTTGGTGCCGGGGGATATAAAAATCAGCTGGGGCGAGTTCTTCAATAATTTCGACAACGGAGTCATTATTGAGCAGCATGGCGCCAAGGACACTTTGTTCTGCTTCATTGTCATGAGGCATACTCCGTAGCCCGGAAGAGTTTTCTGCGGCTTTTCCTCGGCTCGCGGGGCCTCGAGAGTATCGGGAAGAGGAGCTAGACGGTTCATCCGGATAAAAATTGTCCCGGGATTCAGGAAGCTGCACGGAATCATCATCGAAGCTGTCATCGTAGGCGTTATTAGCCATTGTTCCCCTCACAACGTGCGTCGGATTTTGCGGCTTTTTCTACCTTAGCCGGTGGAGAGAAGAGAAACGATCTCGGCTACTTTTCCACAAAGTTTTCCACAGGGGCTGTGGACGGTAGGTGGAAAACTACCCGATTGTTCACATTCGACACTGCGAAGCTGTGGGGAAACTGTGGAAAAACTCCTTCGACATCGCGTGGTTTTTCTATTTTTCCTGGTCAGCGGGTTTTTTCCAGGTGGAAAAGTTAGCTCTTTTCGTGGAATACCTCAACTACCTGCCAGTTTGACAAATGGTGAATAAGTAGATTCTAGGCAACTTCGCGCTTACCAGCACTTTTCATTTTTATGCAGGAGGAAAAGTTTTCCACAAATTTTCCACAACCTTCTCCACGGCTAAAACCTCACTAAAACCTCAAAAGCCCCGGGTTTCTCTCCTGACTCATCGGAGGAGCTAAACCCAGGGCTTTTAAGTGCTGTTGTCGTTGGGCTAGTTAGTTAGCCGCCATCTCAATACCGCTTAGGCAGAGACGACCTCAAAATTCACCTTGCCGGAAATATCATTGTGAAGCTTCACAATGACCTGGTAGCTACCAGTGCTCTTAATCAGAGTCTTCGGCAATTCAATGGCACGCTTGTCCAATTTCGGCCCGCCAGCTGCACTCACAGCTTGAGCGATGTCTTCCGGCTTCACAGAACCGAAGATTTTGCCTTTTTCAGAGGTGCGGACCTTCACGGTCACGCCGCGCAGCTCATCTAGCTGTTTGCGAACCTCATGTGCATGATCGAGATCTCGGATAGCCCGAGCCTCCTGGGCACGCTTAATGCCTTCAATCTGCTTCACCGCACCGCGGGTTGCGGGAATAGCTAAACCGCGGGGAAGCAGGAGATTACGTCCGTAGCCGTCCTTAACCTCCACGATGTCACCAGCGACACCGAGGTTATCAACGGCAGCGGTGAGGATCAGCTTCATGATCCCTGCCTTTCCTTAAAATCTATGTTGCTACCTCAGAACGGGACATCATCATTAGCTCCACCAAAGCCACCGGCCGGGGGAGCAGAGTTCCACGGATCATCTGCGGGGTCATTGCGAGAATTCCCAGAATTCTGCTGTCCTCCACCAAATCCACCGTAGTTATTAAGTCCCTGATTCTGGTTCTGTTGCGGAGCACCACCCATTCCACCGGAGGGCTGCTGCTGGCCACCGCCAAATCCACCGCTACGGTCTCCACCGTATCCGCCTTCTCGAGGATTACGGTTTACCTGTGCTGTGGCATAGCGCAAAGAAGGGCCAACCTCGTCTACCTCAATTTCAAAAACGGTTCGACGGTTGCCTTCACGGTCATCATAGGAACGCTGCCGGAGCCGACCAGTCACAATGACGCGCATTCCCTTGCTGAGAGTTTCTCGCACATTTTCGGCGAGTTTGCGCCACGCATTACAGGTCAGGAACAAGGCGTCGCCATCTTCCCACTGCCCGGTATCTCGATTATAGAAACGGGGCGTAGAGGCGATTCGGAAATTCGCTACCGCCGCATTGGAGGGGGTATAACGCAACTCCGGGTCATCGACAAGATTGCCGATCACGGTAATGCTGGTTTCTCCTTGTGCCATGTTCTTCTACCTTCCTGCTCTGTTGTGGCCGATGCTAGCAGCTCACGAGTGCTCGTCGCGGTGCTTACTTGTCGTTGCGCAGAACCTTGGTACGCAGGATGTTGTCGTTGATGGTGAGTAGACGATCCAGCTCCTGGACGGTATCCGGCTCACAGGTGAGGTTCAGAACCACGTAGATGCCCTCTTCCTTCTTGAGGATCGGGTACGCCAAACGGCGCTTACCCCATACATCCACCTGATCCACGGTCCCCTTTTCCTTGCGGACTACCTCAAGGAACTTATCCAGGGACGGGGCTACGGTGCGCTCATCCTGGCTCGGATCCATGATGATCATGACTTCGTACTGACGCACGGACCTCATCACCTCCTATGGTCTTCATTCTGTTTTATCGGCCGCACCTGGTCTGTGGGTGCGGCAGGAGGGTCGTTGCGTCAAGCAACCTGTCAAGAGTACCCCAGATTCAGTTCAAAAGATAATCGTCGAGAAAATCCCCCATGACCGCTCTCGCGGGGATCGCGAAAGAGGAACGAACGTTTTAGTTTCCCTCACCCCACACCGCCGTAGCTCGATCCTGAGGAACTAGGTCAGCTACCTGTTGGTCCTTGCGCCCAGAATCCTTGGCCCAGGCCACGGAGACGTCGAACCTGATAGAAGATTTAGAGCTTAGGGGCAGAGATAGTCAGGGCAATAATGACTGGGATAATCGTCACAAAAACTAGTGCGGCTAGGCCTAAGGCGATGAGCAGTTTCTTAGGCTTGGAGCGCATGAAGCCCCAGAACGCAGCCATGATGCATAAGAATCCCAGGAAGACGCTGCACATGGTGAGGAAGGTGAGGGTGTTCATCCTTGGTTCACAACCTTCTTAGCAGGAGAGTGTGATACCCCATGAACCGGCGCAAAATCACCAGCTAAGGGGTCTTGTCCGCGATGGAATTCCGCCACTGGGTCCGGCACCTTGCCTAGCATTTGGCGGATCACGATGATCATGAGGGCAATTATGAGCCCGTCTCGAGTGAGAATCACGAGATTAAGCGCCCATCCCGGAAGCCCATGTGCCGCAGATCCCATCATGTGCCACGTCAGCACGGGCCAGAGAATTGCTTCGGTACTCATCCAGGTCAGCACTAGGCGCCAGCGAGGCACCGCTAGGACAGCTGGAATCATTAGCCATAGCGAGTATTGGGGAGACCACACCTTATTCACCAGGAGAAAACTGGCGATAATGAGGAAGATGAGCTCCGCTACCCGCGGGGGGCGGGGTGCCGCCAGGCCAAGAACTGCGATGGCGATGCACGCCGCAGCGAAGAGCGCAAAGGTGAGTGTGTTGAGGACGGTGGGAACAGAATCTGGTGGATCAAATCCCGCCCACCCGGTGGCGCGAGCAATAACGGCGTAGATGGTGGTCCATTCCCAACTGCGTTCGCGGTTGAGACGGAGAAACTCACTCCACGCTGAGGGATAGAGAACCATCACCGGAAGGTTGATAATTAACCAGCACACTGCGCTGCCCACCAGCATTTTTCTCATCGCTGAGAAACGGCGGTGGCGCAGCGACAGCACCAAAAAGGCTCCTAAGAGATAAAGCGGCCACAGTTTAAAGGCGGTGCCGATTCCGATGCAGATTCCGGCGCAGCCCGCTCGGTGACGTCGAACCCAATATAAGGCAGCTACGGCGAGGAAAATAGAGGGGATGTCCCAGTTAGTGAAGGCGTGAACAACATAAAGGGGAGAGGCTGCGACTAGCACTACATCCCAAACTCGGTTACCGGCGAGTTCTGCCAGCATGGCTATGGTCAGCACCCAGAGCAGGGAGATGGTCAGAGCAGTCAGCGTGAAGTAGACCGCAGCGTCAGCTGGGGGAGTGCCGGGGAGAAGATCGATGAGAGGAATTGCCAGCCGACTCATCCAACCGAGGATCCCCTGGAACAGACCAGCAGCCACGGGATATTCCATGTATCGGGTGAGATCGCCTTCTTGCCAGCTGTAGGCGTAGGGGAATCCCCCGATGTTAAGGCCCCGACCTTGGTAGAGGGGGATGATGTCGTTATAACAAGCCGTGGTGTATTGCCAGGAACCGGACCAATTCAGCCCGACGTGTCCATCGGCGTCAATGCTACGCCGGAGGCAAGCTGCTTTTGCTAAGTAGGCGAAGCAGCTAAAGACCACCGCGGTGCTGAGCAGAACCCGCAGTGGTGTCCACCACCGCTGTCGTCCTACTGCAGCGAAGTGCCCTAGGGGCCCGCCCAAAAACTCCCCCCAGGACCGGGCAGCCGGCTCAGTGCCGATGACGCGACGGCGGTAGTGAGGTTGTCCCAACATCGACAGCATTATCCGGTAGGAACAGGTTGACCTGGTCGAATTTCCGGAGAATTACCGTTTCCGCCACCGGTATTACCTGTTCCTCCCTGGCCACCACCGGGTGCCGGAGCTGGCTCAGCTGGTTGAGTGGGCAGGGGGATAGGAGGTAATCCAGGAATTTGGATGCCGGGATTCGGAGCCGGTGCGGAAGGTTGCTCAGCCGGCGTTGAAGGCTCACTCTTGGCCGTGCTGGAAGTAGTAGTAGAACGTTGACGGTTGTACCAACCAGGAGGCGGCACATTGGCATTGCGCAATGAACGGTTTGTCACCGTAATGGGCTGAGCCTCCGAGAAGTACTCAATATCTTCATTCTGGAGCGCATTGTCCATCGTCGACTTCCAGATGGTGGCCGGGAGTCCAGCACCATAGATGGGTCCACCCCAAGCAGTAGTAATGGGGGAACCATCTTCAGTTCCCACCCAGACAGCGGTAGAAAGCTGCGGCGTAGCACCGATCATCCAGGCGTCTTTATTTTGGCCAGTATCTCCTAGCTGGGTGGTTCCGGTCTTAGCCGCAGAGGGGCGGCCACCTGCTAGGGCATTGCCGTTGGAATATGCCGCAATGGGGAGCATAGCGCTGATGACATTATTGGCAATATTGGCATCAAGCCGGCGTTCCCCATCTCCATCGGGATGCTCATAGAGCACTTCACCCTGAGCATTTTCTACCTTCTGAATAAAGTGAGTCTGGTGGAAAACACCCTCATCAGCGAGAGTTCCTAAGCCCACCGCCATATCTATTGGACGGGTCTGATATTGGCCCAGAATGACACCTTCATAGGATGCGCCATTGTCCTCCGTCAAGGTGTGCGGAACACCGGGGAAAGACTCAGCAACACCTAAATTGTGAGCCATATTCGCGGTATCGGTCGGTCCATTTTCCAGGTCCTGTTGAAGCCGAATGAAACTTGTATTTAATGATTGCTTCAAAGCCTCACGGATACTGCAATACCCGCACGTCATGTTGTCTGAGTTCGTTACCGTAATAGAACCAGGCAATTGAACTGGGGCAGAGGAGTACATCGTCGAAAGCGGAATACCTTGTTGCAAGGCTGCGGCTAAACCAAAGATCTTAAAGGTCGAACCCGTTTGCAGACCGGCACTGCCGTAGTCCCAACCATAGGGGTCCTCACCGCCGTAATAGGCCCGGACTCCTCCGGTACGAGGATCAACACTAACTACTGCTGTGCGGAGTTTCTCATTTTGACCTTTGAGATTGTTCCGCGCCGCATCCACCGCTGCCTGCTGAGCTACCGGGTCAATGGTGGTGGTGATCTTGAGCCCTTCGGTAGTAATAGTGTCCTCGGAAATTCCCAGCGAATCTAGTTCCTCCACCACATGGTTTTTAATCATACCGCTGGGGGCATCAGACTCCACCCCGGCCTGACTTGCTGCCGGATCAATGGTATCCGGATAAACCATGGTAGCTCGTTCCTGGGGATCCAAGGTCCCGACGTCTACCATCCCGTCCAAAACATAATTCCAGCGCTGTTCAGCTTCGGCCCGGTTTGTCCACGGGTCTAGCTGACTCGGACGCTGAATAGACGCAGCCAAAACCGCCGCTTCTGCTGGAGTTAAATCCCGTACTGACTTGTTGAAATAAGCATGAGAGGCAGCCTCCACGCCGTAGGCATTTCGGCCAAAATACACCGTGTTGAGATAGGCACCAAGGACTTCCTCCTTGGACCATTCATTGGACATCTTGACGGAGTACACCAACTCCTTAGCCTTACGGAGATAGGAATGCTCATTTCCCACTAACGCATTTTTCACATATTGCTGGGTGATGGTAGATCCACCACCCGCGGAGGAGTCACCACGTAGTTGACCCAACACCGCCCGGCCAAAACCGCTGAAGGAAAAACCGTTATTGGTGTAGAACTCCCGGTCCTCTGCGGCCAGAACCGCATTTTTTACTGGATCGGGGATATCCTCCACCGGGACGCTACGTCGGTTCCCCTCCGGCGGAACAATTCGCGCCAATTCCGTTTGGCTGTCTGAGGCATAAATCTGCGAAATCTGCGGAGCTGGAAGTTCATCCGGTTCCGGAACATCCACCATGATGTAGGCGATGAGGAACAATCCGAGCGGCACCAAAATCACCGCCGCGAGGGCGCTGACTAGCCCGATAATCCAAGGGCGACGTGGTGATCCACCAGTGCGGCGAAGACCATGCGCACCTTGAGTACGAAGTCCGGCAGCCGTGGACCCGCCTGTGCTTCTGTTCTTCTCTGACAACTTCTATCCCATCCTCTACGGCATACTTCTCTTCTGTCACATTAACCGTCATTCCTGAGAAGTGGATACATTTACCCCGCAACCGCGGTGCGCGCCTTCAAGAGAAAGTTCCACTTACACACTGGACAGACCTCCACGGTGTGAACCGTGATCTCTGGAAATCGGTGTAACAGTTCAGCAATTTCCTCCTTGGTTCGGGCCGTTCCAGAAAGCCGCCCCAGCTTTTCACCGTAGATCCATTCCACGGTTCTGAGCTGTTCAGAACCGCAAATGGGGCAGTCGCGACCGGCCGAAGAGCCATGATATTGGGAAGCGGTAATAAGGAGAAAATCAGCATCACATACGGACTCACGCGACAGCTCTCCTCGACGCCACTGCCTAAGCACATGGCGTCTTTCCCAGAGATGATTAATTTCATCGCGATATGTGAGCACACCTTCATTCTAAATAGTCGGGTGGACATGAGAGCTTGAACGATCAACTCAGCTACTTAATCGATCAGGTTAGGGGAGTTACCCAAATTTGTTGATAAGGCCCGTACCGTGAGAACGATGTGCCGAAAACTAGGGCACCGCAATTCAGTGTGAGGAGATATCTTTTCATGGCCGATTCGACAATTCGCGTGGCTATCGCGGGTGTGGGAAATTGTGCTACCTCGTTGATTCAAGGGGTGGAGTTCTATAAGAACACTCCCGCGGAAGAAAAAGTACCCGGACTGATGCATGTGCAGTTTGGGGATTACCACGTTGGTGACGTGGAGTTTGTGGCAGCGTTTGACGTTGATGCCGATAAGGTAGGCAAAGACCTTGCTGAAGCCACCCGTTCTTCCCGGAACTGCACTATCACTATTACTGAGGTTCCTGATACTGGGGTAATTGTGCAGCGCGGACCTACTTATGACGGCTTGGGGATCCACTATCAACAAGCCATTACTGAGTCCAGTGAAGAACCAGTTGATGTTGTCCAGGCATTGAAAGATGCCCAGGTAGATGTACTGATCTCTTATCTTCCGGTAGGGTCCGAAGAAGCCGATAAGTTCTACGCTCAGTGCGCTATTGACGCCGGATGCGCTTTTGTCAATGCGCTTCCGGTATTTATCGCCTCGGATCCGGAGTGGGCGGAGAAGTTCCGAGCAGCCGGTGTCCCGATTGTGGGAGATGACATTAAATCCCAGGTGGGTGCCACTATTACTCACCGAGTCATGGCTCGACTCTTTGAGGAACGCGGAGTTCGGCTAGAGCGAACCATGCAGCTTAATGTGGGCGGCAACATGGACTTCATGAATATGTTGGACCGCAACCGCCTAGAGTCAAAGAAAATTTCCAAAACTCAGGCAGTGACGTCAAACCTCAGCGAGGGGCCGCTGGCCGGCAAGGTTGAGGATCGAAATGTCCACATCGGACCTTCGGATTACGTGGCGTGGCTCGATGACCGCAAGTGGGCCTATGTGCGCTTGGAGGGAACAGCTTTCGGCGAAGTACCGCTGAACTTGGAATATAAGTTGGAAGTGTGGGATTCCCCGAACTCCGCAGGCATTATTATCGATGCACTTCGAGCTGCGAAAATCGCGCTAGATCGAGGACTGGGCGGACCAATTATGCCAGCGAGCTCCTACCTCATGAAGTCCCCTCCGGAGCAGCTGCCGGATGATATTGCCCGGGCTCGGCTCGAGGATTTCATCCGAAACGAGGCCTAAGAGGCAATCGCGTCTAGCGTGACTTCTGCTAACACGCGGGTTGGTTTGAGAGAGATGATCGACAACTCCCCCGGAGGGGTTCACCTCAACGGGCGAACATATAAGAAATCTCTTTAGAAACTGCCCGCGTTACAGGAGTATTCAAAAAAGAGGCTAATATCACAATTTATTAATTAATAAGCCGAAAATCTCCACCCTTTCTGAGTTCACCTCGCGATTCCTCGGATTTTTAGCAGTTCACAGGGGGTTTCCGAGATAGGTCTTTCACAGCTAAGAATGGGCTATTCTCAGATTTCATACTTTGGTGCAGAAAACTACACAGTGGATAGATAATTTTCCGCAACTAGATGCTTTATCATGTCGATATGACTTCTGCTACCCCTGAGAACAAGGAAACGCCGGAAGAGCGCAAAAAGCGCGAAGCGCGTGAACAGTGGGCTCTAGAGATCTCTGAGCGCGTTCGTCCGGCTATGACCAAACTGTACGTGATGTACTTCCGCTTGGCGTCCCAGTCTGAGCTCACCGGTCCGCAACTATCCATCATGACTCGGCTCCAAGACCATGGCCCGGCGCGAATCAGCCGGATTGCTGAGGAAGAGGGTATCCAAATGCCTACCGCTTCCAATGCTTTACACCAGCTAGAGGTTCGAGGGATGGTGCAACGCGTCCGGGATATCGATGACCGCCGCGGTGTCCGAGTTGATTTAACCCCCCTCGGTCATGAAGAACTAGTCCGCGTCGGCAAGGAGCGAGACAACTATTTTGCTCAGATGCTCAGCACTCTCGACGAGGATCAACTCAAGCAAGCCGAAGCTTTTGTAGATGTGGTTCAAGCGTTGGCAGAGCGCTACAACTCAGATCTCAATAAGCCGAAGTCCGCTGGACATGCAGATCAGTCCTAACTAGCAGCGGACTCAATTCCCTCATCACGCGCCCAACTGGGATAATGAAGCTGTCAGCTTCCACCAACCCCCGGTTGTACTATGCCAAAGAAGAATTCCACCCCTGCCGCACAGCGCTCACCAGACCTACGGCCACTTCGTTTACTTGTTGCGTGGCATCCTCGTTCAGATAGTGCTGAAGCCATTGAATTTGCTGCCTGGTTAGGACGAAGCATCGCTATTAGGGTTCGGGTGGTCACTACTGTTCGACGCCCCTGGCCGTCCTCGTCGCTGAGCCGAATTGGTGGTAAATACCAGAAGTGGTTGAAGAAACAATCAAAGTCCTGCGCTCAACAGGTAAAAGAGGGGCTGATTGCGGCTGGTTTAGAACGCACGCAATGGGACAATAATTATTCAGTTCTATTAGAGGGGCCTTCAGAGACTTTCATTCTTGCTGAAGCGGCTAAAGACTTTGATGCGGATGTGCTCATCTTGGGCTCTTCTGCGGCCGCTCCGAAAGGGCGATTCCTAGCCGGTTCTACAGCGGACGCGCTTCTTCATTCTTCCCCGACGGCTCTAGGATTAGCTCCGCGTCGGCCAAAATTGTCGAAACGCGGAGTAACCAGAATCAACTTTGCGTATCTCAGTGCAGAAAGTGAACAGGATCATTCCGCGCTACGGTATGCGGCCCAATCGGCTGATCGGTGGGAATTGCCCCTACGCCTACTGGCATTTTCCACCGATGGCCTCACCGATAGCGTCATCCATGATCAGCTTGATTTAGGCCAGGATCTCTCCGTGGAATGGCGAGAACACTCCCTGGCGATGCTCGATCGAGCGCGCGATTGGGTACTTGACCAATTCCCCGATCTTCACGTCGAAACTGATTTTGCCTCCGGGGCCGGATGGTCTGGGGCGGTGGACGCCGTGAAATGGAAAAAAGGGGATCTACTATGTTTAGGCTCTCACCCGGTTGGTGCTCTCGAACGCGTTTTCTTAGGGTCCACCGCTTCTTCTTTTCTTCCCTATGCCCCGGTGCCGGTTCTGGTCTATCCCGTCCACAACCCCGCCCCCAAAGTATCTAAGGTTTAGGAGAATACCTTCATGTCTAGTGTCGCCGTAGTTACTGGAGCTTCTGGCGGAGTCGGCGCAATTATCACCCAAGAACTCTTAGCTAAAGGCTGGGAAGTATATCCTCAATATCGACGTGAAGCTGCACGTCACGAGGTAGAAGAGCGGCTTTCTGGCGCACATTGGTGGCAAGCCGATTTCTTGCGCCCACCTGCTGAGGCTCTCGCGAATCTGCCGGTACTAGATACTGTTGACGCTGTGATTCATTGTGCCGGTGTCTGTCCGCTGGGTGAGTTGTGGCAGGTTGATCAGGGTACGTGGCAGGAGACAATGCAGCTAAATGTCATTGCTCCAGCCTTATTAACTGGCCGGCTGATTGAGCAGTTGCGCGCTGCCCAGGGACATGTTATTTATCTCAATTCTGGGGCTGGGCAACATACCCGGCCGGAGTGGGGTTGCTATTCAGCTAGTAAATTTGCTGCCCGAGCGTGGTGTGATGGCCTTCGAGCTGAAGAAGAGAAACTCCGAGTGACCTCGATCTACCCTGGGAGAATCGCGACGCAGATGCAGCGGGAGGTGGTTGCTAGCTTGGGGGAAACATGGCAGCCGGAAAAATATCTGCGGCCAGAATCTGTGGCGGCGGCAGTTATTGCTGCCTTAGAAAGTACCCCGGATGCGCATCCGACGGAGATAACGCTGAGACCTCGCTAGGAAACAATTAGGCTGGAGTTATGTCTCGCCCGCCTTATTCCGAACATCCTGAGAATGATCTCCACTCGGATGCGGACTATGCCAATCGCTATCGACCCGAACCACATAGTTGGGAAGAACTGGCTAGCTCTCAGGATCCGCTGGCGCAGTTGGAAGAAAACCAACGGTCAACCCGCCAGGCTATTGCGTATGCGCTGGGTATGCCCTTGCTTTTGGTCACCTTATCGCTAGCTAGCTTGGTGGCTAATAGAATCATCGGCGGACCTCTGTGTGATCCGGGTCCTCGAACCTGGATCTGTACTGAGGCTTTCCGACTATGGTGGCCCATTGCCACCAGCTTCGGCGCATTCATCATTATCGTTGGCTGCGCCGTCATCATGGTCCACAAACTACGCACCTACACCAGGTGGCGGCCGTGGATGGGTGCCTTTTGGTTTCTCGTCCCCATGGGCATGTTGTGGATGACCACCGTCTTACCCATCGCTATTCTGGGTCATCCCCTCAGCTAGGTTCTGCTCACCAATTTCCTGCCGCAACTTAGCGTTTTCGGTACAGCTGTTTGCGCTGATATTCCGGTTCAGAGGTGACGAGGACCCCGAGATTCCGGAAAATACTTTCATCAACTGGCCCCAAAATGGTAGTGGTGTGAACATCACAACCACGCAGCTCAACTAAGAAGTCAAGAGCCCGCCGGGCAGCCTCGGATTCAGCTGCAGATACTGATAAAGCGATCAGAACCTCATCAGTATGAAGCCGAGGATTATGTGAACCGAGGTGCTGAGTCTTCAGACTCTGAATTGGTCCAATAGCCTCGGGAGATAGGAGGTCTTGCCCCGGATCTATCCCCGCCAAGTGCTTAAGAGCATTCAGTACCATAGCCGCTGAGCAGCCTAGGAGGGCCGAGGTTTTCCCCGTCACAATGGTGCCGTCACCCAACTGGATGGCCGATGCCGGAGCCCCCGTGCGGCGCGCTAGGTCAAGAGCCGGGGTTACTACCGCCCGGTCATGCGTCGAAACTCCTGCCTTCCGCATCACCACCGCAGCGCGATGAGAACGACTATCATCGCTTTCGCTTCGGCGTTCTTCTACTAAAGCCTGGTAATAGCGACGAATAATTTCCTGGCGCGACGCTTCACAACAGATTGCATCATTACTCATGCAATACCCAGCCATATTCACCCCCATATCTGTCGGGGATCGATAGGGTGAAGCGCCAGCTAACATATCCAGCATTTCCTTCAACAGGGGAAAAACCTCAACGTCACGGTTGTAGCTGGTGACCTGCTTACCATAGGCCTGAAGGTGGAAAGGATCGATGAGGTTAATGTCATCCAGATCAACAGTGGCTGCTTCATAGGCCAGATTAACCGGGTGTTCCAGGGGGAGATTCCAGATCGGGAAGGTCTCAAACTTGGCATATCCAGCTGGGATACCGCGCCGATACTCATGATAAATCTGGGATAGGCAGGTAGCTAACTTCCCAGACCCAGGACCGGGTGCAGTGACCACCACCAAATCACGACTGGTCCGCACAAACTCATTTCGGCCAAATCCCTCCTCGGAAACAATCAGCTCTGTGTTGGAGGGATAACCAGGAATCACACGGTGCCGAGCCACCTCTAAACCAAGGCGCTGTAGTCGCTCCATAAAACTCAAGGCCATGTGGTTTTCCTCGTGCAGCTGAGTGAGGACCACATTGTCCACCAAGAATCCGCGTTCCCGGAAAGCATCGATGAGCCTGAGAACATCCTCTTCATAGGGGATACCGAGGTCTGCTCGAACTTTGTGGCGCTCTAAGTCCTTAGCATTAAGGCACACCAGGAT
Source organism: Corynebacterium poyangense (assembly GCF_014522205.1). Classification (NCBI taxonomy): domain Bacteria; kingdom Bacillati; phylum Actinomycetota; class Actinomycetes; order Mycobacteriales; family Corynebacteriaceae; genus Corynebacterium; species Corynebacterium poyangense. The sequence goes on from NZ_CP046884.1 coordinate 2,558,522, forward strand.
TTCAGTTTCATCGCGGATTTCCTCAAGCATCGCAATCTTATTATCCGGGGTAAATCCAGGGAGCACCCGGGATGCGTGCATATCATCAAAAAGTTTTCCCCCCATTTCTAGATAGAGTTTCCCCCCGATCTGCTGGCGCCGCTGGTGAATGTGGTGAGACTGCAACTCAATATATTTTTGATGATCAAAACCAACTGGCCGCGCCATTACTGTGTACTTTCCTTTCTCCCTACCTCAGCAACAAATAAGCGAGGACATCATGCTGTTAATCCTCGCCTTCACCTACTAATTCTTTGACGGACTGGACTCTAGCACCACCTCAAATTCCAGTAGTTCAGCTCCCGTTGCCGCTGGTTTTCGGGGTTCTTCTCCCTCTTGCTGAGCGTGGGCGGTGTGAGCGTCACCATCTCGCCACGCGGCAAAGCTTTCTTCATCCTTCCAACGGGTAACCACGAAATAGCGATCTTCCCCTTTGACCGGACGCAGGAGTTCAAAACCCTCAAAACCTGCGGCATGGTCTACCGCATGTTGGCGAGCGGCGAAACGCTGTTCCACAAGATCCCGAGATTCTTCCGGTACGGTTAGGGCATTGATTTTTACGATACTCATGCTTATCAGGGTACGCGCTGAGCACAACATCAACCGTTAGAAGCGATTTTCTACAATAGAACCCATGCCAGAAGGCCATGTTATCCATCGCTTAGCCCACCAGCTTGAGGAGCATTTTCGCGAATACCCCGTTGAGGTTTCCAGCCCTCAGGGACGTTTTCATCAGGAGGCACAACAACTCAACGGCTCTTGTCTTCACCACGCCGAAGCAGTAGGTAAACACCTTTTCCTCCACTTTGATGCTCCAGTTTCTGCCCACATCGTTCATATTCACCTGGGGTTAATTGGGAAATTCCGGATCGGGCCGTGGCATGAACTTCACGGTCAAGTTCGGCTCCGTCTGGTGGACCACTCCCATACCTGGGTTGCTGACCTTCATGGTCCGCAGTGGTGCCGATTAATTACGGAAGAGGAATATCATGGCGTCATTGCCAAGTTAGGCGAAGATCCCCTCCACCCTGGGGCTCAACCGGATCGAATTTGGCCCCCGCTTCACCGCTCTAGCCGCAGCATAGGGGCACTATTGATGGATCAAAAGTTCTTCGCCGGGGTAGGCAATATTTACCGGGCGGAAACCTTGTTCCGGTTGGGAATCCACCCAGATCTTCCCGGTAAACAGCTCAGCTATCAGCAATTCTTAGATTTATGGCATGACCTGGTTGTTTTGATGTCCGATGGGGTACGCCAGGGTCGCATCGATACCGTTCGCCCAGAACATACTCCGGAAGCTATGAAAAGACCGCCGAGCAAAGACGACCACGGCGGTGAAGTGTATGTGTATCGACGTGCCGGGCAGCCATGTTGGGTCTGTGGCACGCCCATCCAACAGCGAGTGCTACAGGGGCGAAATCTCTTTTGGTGCCCTCACTGCCAAGAACCTCCGCATTAGTGCAAAGACTGCCGCTCTATCTTTGGATTCACCCGGGTAACCCCGTAGAGAGACAGCAAGGAAATCAGCAAGATATAGATTCCGATGGCAATAGATGTGCCGGTGCTATTCAAAAGGATCTGGGCGATCATTGGCGCAAAGGCGCCACCGATGATCGAACCAATGGCGTAGCCAATGGACACACCACTTAGCCGTACCGCCGCGGGGAACATTTCTGCATATAGAGCTGGCTGCGGGCCATAAGTAACACCCAGCAGTATCCCTAGAACCGTCACGGAGAACAGGAAAGGCCAGAAGCGAGCGGTGTCAATGAGCAGCCACATGGGGATAGCCCAGACCATCATGGCGATGTATCCAATAACGAAAGTACGAACCCGGCCTATGCCATCACAAATCCATCCTGCCCCTAGCGTGCCGAAAACCCAGGCGATAGAGCAGATGAAGGTGAGGAAGAGGACTTCACTGCGCGGCATCTGCAATGTTTTGGTGCCGTAATTAGAGAAGAACGCAATAGCTAGATAGCCGGCCGCGTTACATCCCGCGAAAATCAAGGCTGCGATGAAGACTAGGCGCTTTGAACTGCGCATGAGTTCGTTCAGCGGCGCAGAGGATTCCTGCTGAAGCTTTTGCAACTCCGAGAACACCGGGGATTCTTCGACCAAGGAGCGGATCCAGAAACCGATGATGATGAGAACAACGGAGGAAAGGAAAGGAATCCGCCAGCCCCAGGCGTCGAACTGCTCCTGGGTGAGGACCGTTGAGAGAATCAACATGAAGAGGGTAGCCAATAACATGCCGACAGGAACGCCGATTTGGGGGAAGGCGCCAAAGTATCCGCGACGGTGGCGGGGGGCATGTTCGACGGCAAGCATGGCCGCGCCACCCCATTCGCCGCCGGCAGATAGACCCTGAAGGATGCGGAGACAGACCAATAAAATGGGGGCGGCCAGTCCAATGGAATGGTAGTTCGGTAGCAAGCCCATGAGCATGGTGGCTCCACCCATGCCCAAGAGGGTAAATACTAGAATAATTTTGCGACCGAAACGGTCACCAATGTGACCGGCAAGGATAGCGCCGAGCGGCCGGAAGAGGAAGCTAATGCCAATGGAGGCCCAGGAGACAACCTGCGCTAGGGCCGGAACGGAGTTGGCAGCGGGGTCAAAGTACTGGGTGGCAAAGATCATCCCAGCAGCCTGAGCGTAGATGAAGAAATCAAACCATTCGATAGTGGTGCCTACCATCGAACCAGCGAGGACTTTGCGATGTTCCCGGGTAATACTCATAGTCGGTGTCTTTTCTGCTCGGGAATACTAATTCTTGGGGCGGTTATCAACGAGGCGTTTCGCTTTGCCGTCACCGAGATCTACCTCATCTTCGATGGAAACCTGAACCGTCAAACCAATTCGGTTCTTGATGTGTGCTTTCAGCTGAGCTTCAGCGTCGGCCCGTTGGGATTCACTGACTCCAGGGGCAGCTTCCACGCGGAGGGTGAGTTGATCCATCCGGCCAGCACGGTCTAGGACGCATTGATAGCGCGGCCGAAGACGATTATCTTCCACAATGATTTCTTCAAACTGGCTGGGGAAGCAATTAACTCCACGCAGAATAATCATGTCATCATTGCGCGCACTGATTCGCTCCAGGCGTCGCATTGAGCGGGCGGTTCCTGGCAATAACCGAGTGATGTCATGGGTGCGGTAACGCACTACGGGGAAAGCTTCCTTGGTCAGCGTGGTAATAACTAGTTCTCCGAATTCACCGTCGGGTAGGGGTTTACCGGTTTGGGGATCCACAATTTCTGGATAGAAGTGGTCCTCCCACATGGTCAATCCGTCTTTAGTTTCAATGCATTCTTGAGCTACCCCTGGCCCCATGATTTCGGAGAGACCATAAATGTCGGTGGCGTCAATACCAAAGCCGGCTTCAAGTTCATGACGCATTCCTTCGGTCCACGGTTCGGAGCCAAAAATTCCCACTCTCAAGGAGCACTCTCGGGGGTCTTGACCTTCTGCGCGGATTCGATCCAATAGGTTCAGCATGTATGAAGGGGTGCCCATAATGGCATCGGGCTTGAAATCATTGAGGATTTGAATTTGGCGTTCCGTCATACCGCCTGAGGTCGGGATTGCCGTGGCGCCGAGTTTTTCCACCCCATAGTGTGCTCCCAAGCCACCAGTGAATAAACCATACCCAAAGGTCACTTGAACTTTATCCCCAGGCCGAACCCCTCCTGCGCGCAGGGAACGGGCCATGAGATCTGACCATACTTCAATGTCGTTTCGGGTGTAGCCCACGACGGTGGGTAACCCTGTTGTTCCTGAGGAAGCATGGATTCGGGCAATGTGTTGTTCACCTACTGCGAACATCCCAAACGGATATTCCGCTCGGAGATCATTTTTGTCAGTGAATGGGAAAAGCGCTAAGTCCGATAGCTCTTTGAAATCATCCGGGTGGACTCCGTGCTCAGTGAAAACCCTTCGGTAGTGGGGGACGTTGTAGTAGGCGTGGCGTAAGGAATTCATGGCGCGTTTTGTTTGCAGCGCCGTGATCTCATCACGGGAGGCAAACTCAATTCCGGTATCGGGACCATGTTCGGTGGATACTACCTCGAATTTTGTGAGCATGGCGGGCTCCTTTGCTGGGTGAGTTCTCAAGCGATCGCGGGTGGGTGGGTATGCCACTCATCCCCAAAAACAAACCGACCCATCGGTCAGTTGTGAGTCACACTACATTGCTTCGGTGAGCCGCGCCACTACTTTAGAGCATATTTATGCCGTGGAAAGAAAGTTCTACGGTAATCTGCGCTAATTCTCGGGGACTGAGCCGACCCCCGGGCTGATACCACTCCGTCAAAGAGTTGACCATGCCAAAAATTAAGCGCGCCACGGTGTGAGCATCAAGGTCTGGGCGGACCTGGCCTTCGGCCTGAGCTTTCTTCACTAACTCCATGAGGTACTCAGTGAATTTCCGACGTCTCTCCAGCGCAGCGAGTTCCACCTCGGAATTTCCACGAAGCCGGAGCAAGAGGGTGACATAGGGAGTTTCTTCGCAAAGCGCCAGAGTGGTCCCGCGAATCATTTTCTCCAGCTTTTCGCGACTACTCCCCCCGCAGCTTTCACACTGCTCAACAACAGATTGAAGCGTTTCTAAAGCACGATCTGTCGCTTCCTGAAGGATCTCTTCTTTGGAAGAAATGTGGTGATAAATGGCGGATTTACTTAAGCCGAGCCGACCCGCTAAAGCATTCATGCTCATCGCCTCATACCCCACCTCATTAAATGCTTCTACAGCGGTGCGCACCACCGCTGCCCGATCATGCCCGGGGCGTCCACGTGAGTTTCCCGCTTTGCGAGTTTTTGCCGTCATGCTATCCATCATGCCAAGAAGATTTATTCACTGAACAGCGGGCTCGTGGATACTTCCGGTCACAAAGGGACTTGACGTGTGCCGTGTCACACCATAAACTGACCGAACGATCAGTTATTTATCTCTAGCTCACCTCCTAACTCACTTGAGGAGTAGTAAATGACTCAGCAACCAGCCCCTCATTCTCAGGATCAACTCCACTTTGATCAGATTATTGAAGAAGATTCACGGATCGAACCACGAGATTGGATGCCCGACGGCTACCGTCGCACCCTCACTCGACAGATTTCTCAACACGCCCACTCTGAGATCATCGGTATGCAGCCGGAGGCTAATTGGATCAGCCGCGCGCCAAGCTTAAAGCGCAAAGCCATTTTGATGGCTAAAGTCCAAGATGAAGCAGGTCACGGCCTCTATCTTTACTCCGCTGCAGAAACTCTAGGCACCAGCCGAGATGAATTGGTAGAGCAATTACTCAGTGGACAAGCGAAGTATTCGTCGATCTTTAACTACCCGGCACGCACATGGGCCGACATCGGAGCAATCGGTTGGTTGGTCGATGGTGCTGCCATCTGCAACCAAGTACCTCTATGCCGGTGCTCCTATGGTCCCTACGCCCGAGCCATGGTTCGGATCTGTAAGGAAGAATCCTTCCACCAACGCCAGGGCTGGGAAATTCTCTATGAACTTTCCCACGGCACCCCGGAGCAAAAACAGATGGCCCAAGAAGCAATTAACCGTTTCTATGGTCCCGCGCTGCAAATGTTTGGGCCTCCGGACGGAGACTCCCCCCATTCTCAGCAATCGATGGCGTGGAATATCAAGCGTTTTTCCAACGACGAGTTACGCCAACGTTTCGTCGACATGATTGTTCCCCAAGCCGAAGCCCTAGGACTTCACTTTGAAGATCCGGATCTGAAGTGGAACGAAGAACGTGGCCACTACGACTTCGGGGAATTGGATTGGGCGGAATTTCGCTCCGTCATTCAAGGGAACGGCCCCTGCAACTCGCAGCGGATGCAGCGGCGTCGTCAAGCACACGAAGACGGCGCGTGGGTTCGGGAAGCAGCTGCCGCCTACGCCCAAAAATGCGCCGACGCCGTGCAGGTGGATTCACGCCCCGGCGCTTTGAACACCAGCATGGAAGAAAGGACTCCGGCACATGTCTAAACAGAATCAGTGGCCACTGTGGGAAGTTTTCGTACGCACCAGCCGCGGACTATCTCACGTCCACGCGGGTTCGCTCCACGCGCCCGACGCCACCATGGCGCTGCGCAACGCCCGCGATCTCTACACCCGCCGCAACGAGGGAAGCTCCGTGTGGGTGGTGCCTGCCGAAGCTATTACCTCCTCAGATCCGGACTCGAAGGGTGGGTTCTTTGAATCCGCCAAAGGAAAAAGTTTCCGCCACGCTACCTATTACACCAAGAGCGAAGGGGTGAAGCACCTGTGAGCATGACCGCTTCAGAGTCGGCTACCCGTCATTCCCAGGGAGAAGCCATCACCGCCGAAGAGATCCAAGAATCTGGGGTTCACGCTCCTGAGGACGTCGCCCGATACGCCCTCTCCCTCGGTGACGATGCGTTAATTTTGGCCCAGCGCCTGGGGTGGTGGATTTCCCGCGCCCCCGAAATGGAAGAAGATATTGCCTTAGCCAATATTGCTCTCGACACCCTCGGCCACGCCCGCTTCTTCCTCTCCTACGCTGGCACTGCCTGGAACAAAACCGAAGATCAACTAGCATACTTCCGGAACGAGGAAGAGTTTTTATCTTCTCGGCTGGTAGAACAAGAAAACGGAGACTTCGGGCAGACCATTGCCCGCCAACTTCTTTTTAGCCACTACGCCCTAGACCTCTACCAGGAGCTACAGAATTCTCAAGATAAAACGCTCAGCGCCATTGCGGCGAAAGCGCTCAAAGAAGTGGAATACCACGTTGATCACGCCCAACAGTGGGTCCTCCGGTTGGGGCTTGGTACCCAAGAATCACATCGCCGGATACAAGAAGGCATCACCAATATGTGGCCCTATCTGGGAGAACTCTTTGAGGATCTGGACTTCCACCAAGACTTAGCCCGACGCAATATTGCGGTGCTGCCCTCCACCTTGAAGGAACCGGCTTTGTCCCGGATTACCGCAGTTCTCGAGGCTGCTGATTTAGCTGTTCCGGACATTCCCTTTGCCCGCAGCAACGCTCGGACCGGACGGTTCAGCGAACAACGTGGCTACATCCTCGCGGAAATGCAATCCTTTGCCCGCCAGCATCCTGATGCTACGTGGTGATCACCATGCAGCGTCCTCAGGAACCTCAGCTCGCCGCGATCTGGGATGCCGCGGCCCGTGTCCCTGACCCGGAAATCCCCGTGATCTCCATTGCTGACCTCGGAATTCTCCGAGAAGTAGGGCAAAAAGCCGATGGCACCCCGGTCATTACTATTACCCCCACCTACTCCGGATGCCCGGCCATGGACACCATCGCCAACGACGTGGTCGCAGCCGTAGAACCCCTGGGTTTAGGTACACCCCACGTGGAGTTTTCCCTTTCTCCGGCGTGGAGTACGGACTGGATTAGCGAGGCTGGACGTCAGGCTTTGAAGGACTACGGGATTGCCCCGCCAGTTCGACGAACACGGACCCCCGGGGTGGTGCCCTTGACCATCACGATGCCTGTGGAATGCCCTCGGTGCGGATCGAGGAACACCACACTGTTAACCCGCTTTGGGTCTACCTCCTGTAAGGCTTTATATACCTGCCGGGATTGTTTGGAACCCTTTGACTATTTCAAGGAACACTAATGACTTCACCTAGCACACCCGCCCGAAAAAAAGCCGCTTTTCATCCCCTGCGGGTCAATGATATTCGACGCCTGACCACGGATTCTTTAGAGGTGTCTTTTGAGGTACCCGAAGAATTGGTGGCAGATTATAACTATTTGCCTGGGCAATATGTTGCGCTTCGCGCCACTATTGATGGTCAAGAGGTGCGGCGTTCTTACTCCATCTGCGACATGCCTAGTGGCGGAACCTTGAAAGTTGCTATTAAGAAGAATCGCGGTGGCTTATTTTCCACCTGGGCCCATGAGCATCTCAAGCCTGGGGAATTTATTGAGGTGATGAATCCACAAGGAGCTTTTACCTCGCGCACCCACACTACGGCGCTTAATGATCCTGAAGCGCTCTTAGCTGAGGCAGAGGATAAAGCCGGAAGTGACGCGCCTCATATTGCAGCTATCGCCGCTGGTTCTGGAATTACCCCGATTATGGCTTTGACTCGGACTTTTCTTCATAAGGACCGAGAGGCAACAGTGGAACTGATCTACGCCAACCGTGGCGGAAGTGACGTCATGTTTGCCGAAGACATCGGGGATTTGAAGGATGCTTTCCCTACCCGGCTGGCAGTCCACCATGTACTCAGCCGAGAAAACCGGGTGAATCCGTTGTTTTCTGGTCGGATAGATGAGGAGCGTCTAAATACCTTCTTAGATCGGGTTATCCCGATGGATAGCGTCGATGAATGGTTCCTCTGCGGTCCCTTTGACTTAGTGCAGCTTTGCCGAGATACCCTAGCGGAACGCGGGGTAGCCCAGGACAAAATCCGTTATGAGCTTTTCAATACCGGTGATCAATCCGCTGGTCCTGGGGTGGGCGCACAGGGCCGGCATATCGAAGCCGATCCCGAAGGAGATAATGTCACCATTTCCTTCAGCGTAGATGGGTTAAGTGGCGAAGTGCTTTCTCCGCGTAGTGCTCATGAAACTATTTTGAACGCTGCTTTGAGGGTCCGCGATGATATTCCCTTTGCCTGTGCCGGAGGAGTATGCGGCACCTGCCGCGCCAAGGTCATTAAGGGCGAGTTCGAAATGGATGAAAACTACGCCCTAGAGCCCGATGAGATAGCCGCAGGTTATGTGTTGACCTGCCAAACTCGACCCACTTCGGATGAAATCCTCGTGGATTATGACGCCTAAACCCGATGTTGAAAGACCCGATCTCATGATTGACTATGTTGTTTCCCCCTCGCGGGTAGCCGAAATTGTGCTGAATAATCCGCGGAAATTAAATGCTCTTGATGAATCCGCTTTGCATCAATTCAACCAGGTATTAGACCAGGTAGAAGAAGATATTAGTAACGAAAAGATCGGGGCGGTGCTGCTTCGAGGTGAAGGCAAGGGCTTTTGCGCTGGCCGAGATATCTCTGGTTTAGATCCGGCTACCGATGATGCCGAGGGTTATTTAAGCTCTATCGTCACTCCGTTGCTGCGTCGAATTGATAGCCTCGCGGTTCCCACATTCGCGGTGGTCCACGGTGTGTGCCTAGGGGTGGGGTTGGGCTTAGTAATTGCCTGCGACATCGCTTATGTGGCCGAAAATGCCCGCTTCGGGTCTCCCTTTGCCGCCTTAGGCGCAACCCTAGATTCCGGTGGACACTACCTCTTTGTGGAACGCCTAGGAGCCCACCGCGCTTTGGATCTTATTATCACCGGGGACCTCATCACCGGGGAGGAAGCGGTGCGTGCTGGACTTTTCTCCCGGGCGCTACCTGCCGAGGAACTTGTAGAGTTTAGCCGCAGCAAGGCAGAAAAAGCGGCTGCCGGAGCACCTTTGGCGGCTCACGCTTCTCAGCTGTTAGTACGAGAGATTCGAGATCACCGGCGCGGTCTATGGGAAAGTATTGCGGAAGAAAACACCGCTCAAGGAGAGTTGTGTCGCTCTGCTGACTATGCCGAGGGATTTGCTGCTTTCCAAGAAAAGCGCCCACCTCGGTTTCAAGGGCATCGCCAATCGACTCAGAACGGGGAAACCCGATGACTGACGCTGTTTTGGTGTCGGGGCTTCGTACCCCGGTCGGTCGCTATGGTGGGGCGTTATCCTCAGTCCGCCCAGATAACCTCATGGCGCTTGTGATTCGCTCAGTCATTGAGGACGCAGGCATAGACCCTGCGCTTGTTGATGACGTCATCATTGGTAACGCCAACGGCGCAGGTGAAGAAAATCGCAATGTCGCACGCATGGCGTGGTTGCTCAATGATTATCCCGACACCGTTCCGGGGATCACCATTAATCGCCTGTGCGCCTCCGGCATGTCCGCTATTTCCTTAGCTTCTAGCATGATCCGCGCCGGTGACGCTGAGATCGTGGTGGCCGGCGGGGTGGAATCTATGTCGCGGGCACCCTGGGTGATGGCTAAACCCACCGGCGCTTTTGCCAAACCAGGCGAAATAGCTGACACCTCCATCGGTTGGCGCTTTGTTAACCCTATTTTCCAAGCTCAGGAAAAAACCACTTTTTCGATGCCTGAAACCGCTGAAGAAGTAGCGAGGGTGTGCGGCATTAGCCGATCAGATGCTGATGCGTTTGCGGTTGAGTCTCAACGCCGTGCCCACGCTGCCATCGAGTCGGGTTATTTTGGGAAAGAGATTGTGCCGGTAGAGATAAGTGACCGTAAAGGAAAGAAAACTCTGGTCTCCGTGGATGAAGGTCCACGACCCGGCACCACTCTTGAGAAACTCGCCACGCTGCGTCCGGTTGTGGCCGGCGGCGAGGTCGTTACCGCCGGGAATTCTTCCTCCTTGAATGATGGTGCTTCCGCAATCATTGTGGCAAGTGACAAAGCTGTGGAACGTTATGGTCTGCGACCACGGGCGCTCGTGGCGGGATCAGCGTGCGTCGGACTAAAACCAGAGGTGATGGGTCTAGGTCCTATCCCTGCGGTGCGCGCGTTGATGCAAAAAACCGGTTGGAAACTGGAGGACGTTGAGGCTCTGGAGCTTAATGAAGCTTTTGCCACTCAATCCCTTGCCTGTATCAGAGAATTGGGCTTAGACCCGGCGCGAGTCAACGCGTGGGGTGGGGCTATTGCTTTGGGTCATCCTCTGGGATCTTCAGGGTCACGAATCACCATCACCTTATTGAACCGGTTAGAAGAATCCCGGCAGCGCACCGGAGTTGCCACCATGTGTATCGGCGTGGGCCAAGGGGCAGCCATCGCTGTGGAAAGGATAGATTAATGGCCCTAGAACAAGAATTTTCGACGCTTCGTTGCCACGATGACACTCATGCTCTTGTGGTCGAACTCAACCGTCCACAGGTCCGTAACGCCATCGATGAAGTCATGGTGACGGAGCTTCACCAGGTCTGTGCGGAATTAGAAAACAACCCCCGGGTAATGATCATCACCGGAACCGAAGTTGACGTTTCTGGCAAAGGTAAACGCGGTATTTTTGCCTCTGGCGCAGATATTTCTCAGCTCCGAGAACGACGCCGCGACGATGCTTTACGCGGAGTAAACTCAACGATTTTCCACAGAATCAGTGCGTTGCCCATGCCGGTGATAGCCGCTATTGATGGCTATGCCCTCGGCGGTGGTTTGGAGTTAGCTTTAGCCGCTGACTTTCGGGTCGCCACCGACCGGGCAGTTTTTAGCCAACCCGAAGCTGGGCTCGGGATAGTAGCCGCCGCTGGAGCGCTGTGGCGGCTGAAAAAAGCGGTCGGTGAGCCCCTAGCGAAACAGATGATTTTGGCGGGACGCACCCTCAATGCCCAGGAAGCCCTGGAGTATCAGTTAGTGGCGGGAATTTACCCCGCCCCAGAGTTAATGACAGCGGCCATGGATTTAGCCGGACAGATTGCCGCGCTGGATCCCTTAGCCGTGCGCTTGAGTAAACAACTTTTTGCCATGCCTGATTCAGTTCACCCCGGAGTGGACAACATTGCACAAGCCATTTGCTTTGAATCAGCAGAAAAATTTGCCCGGATGGATGCGTTTTTAGAAAAGAGGCGGACATGAGCATTGATGCACTGCCGGCAAAAGTCGGAGTTTTAGGTGGCGGACGAATGGGCGGAGGAATAGCTCACGCCTTTCTCATTAAAGGCTGCCAGGTAACAGTGGTTGATGTCTCCGACAACGCTGCCGCTGCTGCCCGAGAGCGGATAGAACGAGACGTGGCCGGTTCTCTCAAACGTGGATTGGACATTTCCTATGATAGTTGTTTAGACAACTTAAAGGTTAGCTGCGATATGTCTAGTTTCCATAACTGTGACCTCATCATTGAAGCAGTACCCGAGGATTTACAGCTGAAGCAGGATTCTTTCCGGAAAATTTCAGCAGTAGCCCCGGAGGCCCTTCTCGCCACGAACACATCATCTCTTTCGGTGAGTGATCTGGCCCTCAACGCTGCGCGTCCAGAAAATGTTATTGGCCTGCATTTCTTTAATCCGGTTCCAGCTTCAAAGTTGGTGGAAATTATTGTGACTCACAACACTCGGGAAGAGTTAGTGGCCGAAGCTCGAGACTGGGTCAAAGCGCTTGATAAAACCCCCGTGGTAGTCAAAGACGCCCCTGGTTTTGCCTCCTCGCGACTTGGGGTGGCCATAGCTCTTGAAGCCATGCGGATGGTGGAAGAAGGAGTAGCCAGCGCTGAAGATATTGATGCCGCTATGGTCCTAGGATACAAATTCCCCATTGGGCCACTAGCGCTTACGGACATCGTAGGGCTCGACGTCCGGCTGGGGATTGCAGAATATCTCCAGGAAACCCTCGGAGAAAGATTTGCACCCCCGGCCATATTGCGTGACAAGGTAGAAAAAGACCAGTTAGGGCGCAAAACTGGGCAGGGTTTTTATAGCTATTAGGGGTTGACCCTAGGCCTCTGATGGGGTGGAGGATCGTGGCTCTACTAGGGCGTTGGTGATCCGAGCGGTGCATAAGCGCCGACCATGATCGTCGGCGATCACCACCTCATGGGAGCATAGGCGTTTGCCGAGGTGAAGGGCTGTGGCTGTGGCTATAACCTGGCCTTCGCGACCGGAAGAATGGTGGGTTGCGTTGATGTCGACCCCCACTGCCACTTTGCCCAAGGTGGAAGCATGAATAACCGCAGCCCAACTGCCTACCGCCTCAGCCAAACACACCATGGCGCCACCGTGAAGAAGCCCGAATGACTGCCTATTCCCGGAGACCGGCATAGAGGCCACTACTTTCTTGGCACTCTGGCTCAGAATCTCTACTCCCATTTTCTTATCTAGTTCCCCTAACACAATCTGCCAGGGCACACCCGGGGTGGGGGAGGAGTCAGAATGAGACATCAGGTCATTCTCCTAACAAGTATCTCTTACCAACATTTTTTGGTGATATCCGTTACACTATAACCATATACTGACCGACCGTACGGGTGGTTACTCCCGTCTCGACACTCCCTCACCCTCAGAGCACTTAAGGACATTTCTTTCCGATGACTACACCCCACATTGCGCGCGCTATCCTTCACGATGATGAACCCACCGTACTTCCCAGTTACCTCAAAGATCAGTGGGTATGGCCACAAGAGGGCGGAAGAATTAGTGATATTAGTGATCCAGCCACTGGGGCAAGAATCGCCCGAGCTACCACTACTGGGCTGGATTCTCAGGGCGCGGTAGAGCACGGACGCCGTTGCGGCCACGAAAATTTAGCCAAGCTCAGCTTTCATGACCGCGCTCTTATTCTCAAGGATCTGGCGTTATACCTGCAAGAACACAAAGAACAGCTGTACCAGATTTCCTATCACACCGGGGCAACCTCCCGAGATCACCTCATTGATGTTGATGGTGGGATTGGCACTCTCTTTGTGTTTTCCTCTAAAGGTCGCCGTGAAATGCCTAACTCTACCGTGATGATCGACGGCAGCGCCGAGCAATTATCGCGAGATGGAACCTTCCTCGGTGAGCACATCTACACCCCAATCCCAGGCGTCGCAGTACAAATCAACGCTTTCAACTTCCCGGTTTGGGGGTTCCTGGAGAAATTTGCTCCCGCGTTTATTGCCGGGGTGCCCACCATCCTTAAGCCTGCGACTCCTACTAGTTATGTGGCGGCTGCGTGCGTCGAACTTATGATAAATTCCGGGCTTCTTCCTGACGGTTCGCTCCAACTCATCAGCGGTTCCGCTGGTGACCTGCTATCTCACCTGGATTATCGAGATCACGTAGCCTTTACCGGTTCCGCCGGAACCGCGGCAATGTTGCGTAAACAAGTAGCAGATGGTGTCCGGTTCAGCGCGGAAGCAGATTCTTTGAACGCAGCTATTCTGGGCGAGGGGGTCAGCGTCGAGGACCCTGAATTTGATGCCTATATTCGGACCCTCTTTGGGGAAATCAGTGCCAAAGCGGGTCAAAAGTGTACCGCTATCCGGCGCGCATTGGTGCCCGAATCCATGGTGGAGGCTGTGGTCTCTGCGCTATCACAGCGCATAAATGACAAAATCATCGTGGGAAATCCTCAGGATGATGCCACCACCATGGGGCCAGTGGTATCCCTGGAGCAAGCTGAGGATGTCAAAGCAGCAACGCAGCGGCTTATTGAGGCTGGTGGAGTCCTCAAACTTGGTGGTCCGAACGCTATTGATGGGGCCTTTGTTCCGCCCACTATCCTCAGCTTTGATGGTGATAACCGCTGGGCAGAAGCCGTGCATACGGTAGAAGCCTTTGGTCCAGTGGTATCAGTTGTGGCCTACCATGATCGACACGAAGCTATAGAATTGGCTGCTCGTGGTGGTGGATCCTTGGTGGCTACCGTGTGTACCCATGATGCTGAGGAAGCGGCGGCCTATGCTCAAGGGATTGCAGCCCACCACGGGCGCCTGCACTTCCTGGATCGAGACGATGCCCGAAGTACCACTGGACATGGATCACCCCTGCCTCATCTGATCCATGGTGGGCCAGGGCGCGCCGGTGGAGGGGAAGAACTTGGGGGAGTCCGCGGAATCAAACACTATATGCAGCGCAGCGCCATTCAAGGAACGCCAGACCACCTCACCGCTATTACTGGCCAGTGGCATCGTGGAGCCCGCGTTAACAAAGTCACCCGTGCTGAAGTTGATGCTGGCACCGGTACGCACCCCTTCCGTAAATCCCTCGCTGAACTACGCATCGGGGATCAATTTGCCTCGGACCTGCGGACCGTTGAGCTGAAGGATATTCTCGATTTTGCCCACACCACTGGTGATACGTTCTATGCGCATACCGATGAAGAAGCTGCGATGGCTAACCCCTTCTTCCCACGTCGCGTAGCTCACGGCTACCTGTTGGTGTCCTGGGCAGCCGGACTTTTCGTAGAACCTCAGCCCGGCCCGGTTCTAGCTAATTACGGGCTAGAGAATCTACGCTTTATTACCCCGGTAACCTACGGTGATGCCATAAGAGTGGAACTTACTGCTAAGCGCATTACGCCCCGAGTCACCGATGACTATGGCGAAGTTGCCTGGGATACGGTGCTTTATAACCAGAATGATGAGATAGTCGCACAGTATGACGTGCTGACGCTGGTAGAAAAAGAACACCTCACCTATGGCTAAAAGGAAGGTTCGACGTCTCTTCGGCGTCGGATAACCTTTCGTGGACTTTTAGCTTTGAGGTTGAGGATAGGCTAAGACCCGGAAGCGATAAAGACCATTTAGCTGGGTGGGATAGGGCGGACGGGGAACTGGTCTGCCGGATAGAAGATTGGGGTTAATCCCACCGTGAGGAGGAAGGAACACACCGCTAGAGCAATGATTCCGAGGGTGATCTTCTGGATGGTGGGGCTAGCGAATCTCTGGTGGAACAACGCTCCCAGTGCGGTGCCAACGGTGTTGAGAAGAAAATCATCGGTATCGGTGCGTCCGGCTCCAAGAATGAATTGACTAATTTCAATCGCGAGGCTGAAAGCCGCCCCCACCATAATGATTTTTCGTAGCGACCATTGAATTCGGCAAGACAGCAAAAATCCCAGCGGTAGAAAGAGTAGGACGTTACCTACTAGGTCAAAAATTGGACTGAACCACGTGGTACTGGTCCAGATCTGTTCGAAGGGGATTAGTTCTAAGCTGCGGTGTTCTTGGTTCTCTGGGCGCCAGAGGTAGCCAATGCGATACCAGCGTTTACAAAGAGTGAGTGCCAGAATCACTCCCACGTAGGCTAAGAGCAGATAATTCACCCAGGCGTGGGAGACTCTACGGTTTGTGGTACTCATAGGGTCTAACCTTAGAGGTGGAAGGTCGCTTGCTGCACCTCGTATTGACCGCAAGGGAGAATAATGCAACCCCAGCATCTTGCCGCACCACTGTTCCGGGTCGCCCACATCCGCGCAGCGGAGGCGCCTCTGCTCCAGGAGCAAACTCATCCCGATCAGCTCATGCGTTCGGCAGCACACGCCGTCGCGGAAACAGCCCAGATGATGCTGCGCCGGACCGACTGCAAGAACGTGTTGCTTCTGGTGGGATCCGGCGGCAATGGCGGCGATGCTCTCTATGCCGGAGTTGAGCTGCTCAGCGACGGGGTGGACGTCGCTGCTTATCTGCTCTACCCAGAAAAAACTTACCAATCAGCTTGGGAGGCTTTTTGTGCCGCTGGAGGTCGGGCAATAGATCAACATGAGCTGACGGCAAAGCCCTGGGGTTTGGTGATTGACGGGCTCTTAGGGATCGGTGCTCGGGGTGGTCTTCGTGCAGAAGCGCAGGATATTGTCGCGGCGGTATCCGAATCTGCAGCACCGGTGTTAGCGGTAGATATCCCTTCCGGTGTTGACGCCGACACCGGACACGCTGGTCAACTTCATCTTTCCGCTGACCTCACCGTGACGTTCGGCGGCCTGCGCTACGCCCACGCGCTTTCTCCGACGTGTGGTTTAGTTCTTCTGGGGAATCCGCATCTTCCCGGCCAGCTCCAGCGAAGCATTCAAGCGGAATTAGCAACTGACGCGCCATCTGACGCCGCTGTTCTCTACGCCTGGCGAACAGAAAACATACCCGATCTTAGTGAGCCTCGTCGTCGCGGAGCATCCCTTGAGCCTATTCCCCTTTATCCCCGTTTCCCCCGGCAAGAACCCAGCATCGACGACGATAAGTACAGCGGTGGGGTAGTGGGAATTGCGGCCGGGTCGGCGAAATATCGCGGTGCCGCTACTCTATGCACTGCCGGGGCGCTACGAGCTACTAGCTCGATGGTTCGCTATGCCGGAGACTGTTGGGAACGGGTCGTGGCGACTCATCCAGAGGTGGTAGCCACAGCGACACTAACTGACTGTGGCCGAGTTCAAACCTGGGTTTTTGGCCCTGGTAGAGGGCTAGATTCCACAGCCCGTGAGGAGCTTTCTTTCCTTCTTGCCCAGCCTGAACCCCTGATAATTGATGCCGATGGGATCAGTCTGCTTGCGCAAGATTCAGCTCTCCTTGGTGCGTTAAAAGACTCGACGTCAACCGGCCGCACAATTATCCTCACCCCTCACGCCGGGGAGTTTTCTCGATTGGCTGCCGCCATTAACACTGGTTCAGGAGATAGTTCCATGCCGGACGTGGAAAACGATAGCTTGTTGTCTGTGCGTAGCCTGGCTGGCTACCTAGGGGCAACCATCCTCTTAAAGGGGCGAACCAGCATTATCAGTACCGAACAACAATCGTTGATCGTGAATTGCGGTAACTCCTGGGCAGCAACCCCTGGATCAGGAGACGTGTTGGCCGGTGTACTAGGCGCACTCGTGGCTCGTTATGAAGCGCGAAATAAAAGATCCGACACCGATGTTTCACGTGAAACCTTGCTTGACGTAGTGGGTGAAGCTGTTATTCTCCACGCCAGAGCAGCAGCACTAGCCTCTGAAAACATATATGGACAAGCTCCAATCAGTGCTGTTCAGTTAGCTAAAGCGATACCCCTAGCGTGGACGAAAGAACTGAACAACCCGGAAAACTAACGCCTCGTAGAACTTAGATAAACACGACCAGAAATCGCTGTTCCACCTATGCGGTGGGCTTTCACTGTTGGCGGGATACTCTAGATGACACATCCTAAGTGGGGCGCGTTAGTGGGGGGTGCTGGGTTTCGGTGGGGGTGCTGGGGCGCGCGATAGGGGCGAAGAATCTTCGTCTCACCTCGCGATGGCAAAGAAGGCGATATACTTCCTAGTGGGAAACTACTTTTTTGGGTTTCAGGGTAGTCACTCAGACGTTTTGCGACGTCTTGGTGGTTTCAAACGCGCAGTTTAGGGCAGCTAAGCACGAACAAATCAGCGAGGCTGAGGCTGTCATCACACACCTGTTTTCCGGTGATCCACTACGTGCTAAGGAGCACCTGTTCATAAAAAAAATTTGCTGTCGCGGAACCTCAACTGCGGGACCGCAGTCTAACCGAGTACCTGCATCACAACTGCTTGAAAAACTCACAGAGGAGGACCTGACGTGGCCAGACGCTCAGCACCATCTGCTTTAGGAATGGTCCTGTCCAGCATGATGATCTTGCTTTTGCTGTCTGGCTGCAGCAATGACGTATCTAAGACACAACAAGAAGAAACGACGGTAACCGCAGCTTCCGGGATTGAATTTGATCCACACATGCCCTACGCGCCTGGAGAATTCAACGCGGAAGATCCCAACTTCACACTGCGGAATATATGCGAAGACTATACCGACGACATGGCGGCAGAGCTGGAGTTAGGGAAGAGGCTTCCCAATGTAGAGGAACCCTCTTCCGAGCATGGATACCTCTGCCAGTTTGTCCCAAAAACACGAATGGAAAGCTTCGACGACCTGTTTCTGGTGAATGATTCTTTCGCTAAAGAACAAATAGAGAATAATCTTGTGATTTTTCAAGATCCTCATCAATCTCGCATTCCCGGGGTCTATTCATATCTACTTAGTCCTCATGACCAGTATCAATGCACTGCTGCCTATGCTAGTAACAGCGGAAGAGTTAATCTCACTTATTTCGATTTTGATTTGAGGGGACGTCCAGAAGCGCTTTGTAATAATGCAGTACAAACACTCGAAAAAATTATTATCAGGATCGGGGGATCCCTATGACAATCGAAATAAATTTCGGCTCAGTCTATAAAGAAGCTTTTTCCCTAGAGGATATTGCTGAAAAAACTGAAAGAACCATCCAATCGGCCGTACAACATGGTTTATCACCAACATATTCACAAGTATCTGGGCTAGATCAGCTCGCTAATTCTCATTCGAATTCCTTAGTTGGGGGATCTAACTCCGCTGCAGTGGCACTTACTGAATACGCAATCCAAATACGGTGGGCGGCCGATACTTTACATAAAAGCGTTCATGCTATCGAGTCTCAAGAATTGTTTAATTCTCAAGGATTATCGATCGCCAATCCTGATGGAACACCAATGGATCGGCATGTCTTATTCCAAGCACAACCGATGCCTACTATCGCTCCTTTTCATTTCCTTCCGCCGACTGTTTTACCCACTCCGAAGTTAGAGTTACTGGCAGCCCAATTTCACACCACTAACCCTGCTCAAGTTCTGTCAGCATCCCAGGCATGGAGCAAGTTAAGCGCCAAAATAGAAGAAGTAGTGGCAAATCTCCATCAAGTTGCTAGTTCTCTGAACTCGCATAATCAAGGAGAGGTCATTGATAAGGCTTCAGCCAAAATTCTGGGTTTAGCTCAGTCGGGCCAAAATTTCGTGGTCAATGCAGGTGCAATGGCTGCTTCAGTTAGTCAATTGAATACCATCCATGCCACTGGTTTAAAGATTGTGCAGGGTATGCAGGCTATCGTTGCAGCGAATTCGACCGATCCTGCTCGTGCGCAAATAATTGAGCAAGGTCTATTACAAGCTTTCCCGGGGATCTTCACGCCGGAAGTGCTGACAGGAGTGCCGGTAGTCAAACACCTCATGGAGCTTCCCCCTAGTACCGGCGGTGGTTCGGCTGAGGCCCGATTAGATCAAACAGTTGCTGAGCACCTGCCTACAGGAGTTGGGCTTGCTCCCTCAGGGCAAATTGTGGACCACATGATTCGGGCGGTAGAGGATCAGACTGGTCTTAGGGTCAACTACCCTGACCATGTTCCACACCCCGCAGCTGACTCGCTTAATGCAGTCGGAACACATTCGGCTCAGGCAGTTCCACAGAACTTACAGTCGATGGTGCCCCCTACCATTACTGGAAATACGGGCGGTGTTTCAACTTCTTCACACACCAATGGAGCAACACATCTTCCTGGTTTTTCGAGCAGTATGATCCCTTCTAATTCAAGCTCCTCCACAAATGCCGGCGGACTAAACCGTTTCGGTGGTCCAGGAAACAATCTACGCACCCCTAGTAGTTTTACCGGCGGGTCAGGTACAACTGGCTTCGGAGTACCTGGTTCTGGAAACCAATCAGCTGGTAGTGGAGCTCTAAATAGTGGCAGCACATCGGCAACTTATCTAAACAACCAAGCAAGCACGGCGATGACCACCCGGGGACCTGGCGGGTTAGCTCATGCCACTCACGCGGGTACTTCCGGTAGTACTGCAACACATCGGAGACGTAAACCCGTTAAAACTGTCACCAGCGCAGTAGAGCGAGAGGGCAATTTATTAGAGCTCCTAGGTCCACGCCCAAAGATTGTGCCAAGGGTAATAGGTGATTGGGTAAGAGGATAACCTGGCAAAAACTAACAGCCTTCTTCCAGGAAGAATCCTCACAACCTCCGCATCAACGTAAAAATACTCATTCACCAGCCCACTTAAGATAAATTACAGTGACGTAAATGGGGGTAAATAGCTACCAAAATATCGGTCTGCGTTTAGACTGCCTTCATGAATTCCCCGACCGCGACTTCTCATCGCCTTACTGCTGCCGGGCGGCGAGCTCTTATTGCCGCCATCACCGGATCTCTTATTGAATGGTATGACTATGCACTGTACGGCGCCGCTGCCGCTGTAGTTATTGGCCCCTTATTCTTCAATGGCTCGCCTATTGGCGCTCAACTAGCTTCCTTCGCTACTTTTGCCGTAGGTTTCCTTGCCCGTCCGCTAGGGGGAATAGTCATAGGGCATATTGGCGACCGCTATGGACGTCGCCCTGCCATGCTGATTGCCATTCTCATGATGGGATTCGCGACGGTAGCAATAGGTCTTCTTCCTACCACCGCTGTTCTCGGGTCTTTTGCACCTGCTCTCTTGGTGCTGTTTCGCCTCATCCAAGGCTTGGGCGCTGGCGCCGAACTAGCCGGAGCAATGACTATTGTCGCTGAATTTGCGCCTCCACATCGTCGGGGTTTGTTAACCTCCCTTGTTCTAGCTACTCCGCCCACAGGCATAGTGGTAGCCACTGGTGCTTTTCTTCTAGCTGCTTCTCAAGGTGATGAAATCCTCCTCGGTTGGGCGTGGCGAATCCCCTTCCTCATCTCAATCCTCCTTTTCGCATTGGCGGTGTTTATTCGCCATAAACTAGAAGAAACCCCTGAGTACGTAGCCGCGATGGCGCATCATGAAGAAAAGAAGAAAGATCATCTTCTCCCGCTCAATCGATTAATTTCTGTTCATCCCATAGAAGTACTCCTAGGTTTCCTTAGTGTCACCGGACATAATGCCTTGAATTACACCATGGCTGTGTATGCACTTTCCTTCATGACATCTCCTGACATCGGAATGTCACGATCCTCCGCCCTGACTGCGGTGATGGTGGGAACTCTGTTCGGGACTATCACCACCCCCGCAGGCGGTATCGCCGCTGATCGTCTTGGGGCTTCCAGAGTTCTCGCGCTAGGCTCTGGGCTCGGGGCACTTTTCGCTTTCCCACTGATGTTTGGCCTAGCTAGCGGATCCCTTGTCTGGGCAACGTTAGTGATTGCCCTAGGTTATGGCGTAATCATCGCCATGACTTCCGGGGCGCAAGGCGCGTTCCTCGCTAGTTTGTTCCCACCTGCGGAACGATATAGCGGTATAGCCTTGGCACGAGAACTCAATGGGGCAATAGTCGCCGGCTTTACCCCCTTGATTCTGACCTGGGTCCGCACCCACTCAGGAAACGCTACCTTTGTCCCTGCATTAGCTATTGCATTGTGTTTGGCTACTTCTTGTCTCGCCGTTGTGGTAGGAGGCTCCCGGGCACGACATTAAAACGAAATTAGGAATAGCGATTGTTTTCCATCTAGAAAGGTTTTGTTTCACGTGAAACGTCAAATCCCTCAAATCTCAGAATTACTTCCACTCATGCACTTCGCTCGGCCTTCCCTCGACCGTCGGGCAGCGCGGCTAGCTCGCGCAGCAAGCGTAGAAGACCTCCGTGTGATCGCACGTCGCCGCACTCCCAAACCTGCCTTTGATTATGTGGATGGGGCAGCAGTCGACGAACGAACTGCAGACCGCACTAGAGAAGCCTTCCTCAACTGTGAACTTGTTCCTCGGGTACTGCAGGGCCACGGAGACGTCGATCTCAGCACCACTATCGCTGGTGGCCCTTCAGCACTTCCTTTTGGCATCGCACCCACCGGATTTACTCGTTTTATGCATGCGGAAGGAGAAGATGGTGGAGCCGCCGCAGCAGCTTCTCACGGTATTCCCTTTAGCCTTTCCACTATGGGTACACGGAGTATAGAAGAAGTTGCCCAGATCGCCGGGGCAGGGAGGAAATGGTTTCAGCTTTACCTCTGGCGCGACCGAGAAGCCTCCCAAGATTTGCTCCGCCGAGCTGCTGACAATGGTTTCGACACCCTCTTGGTAACCGTTGATACCCCGGTAGCAGGACAACGGCTCAGAGACGCCCGAAACGGGATGACTATTCCCCCCAAACTCACCTTGTCCACCGTGGTTGACGCAGCTTGGCGTCCAGAATGGTGGTTCAATTTCCTTACTACTGAACCGCTTACCTTTGCGTCACTCAGTGATACCACGCATGAGCTACCAACCCTGATCAACTCCATGTTTGACCCCACCATCAATATGGATGATTTAGCCTGGATCAGGAAGAATTGGCAAGGAAAGCTTCTTGTAAAAGGCATCCTTACGCCAGCCGATGCCCTCATGGTGCTCGATGCCGGAGCAGACGGCATCGTGGTTTCCTCTCACGGCGGGCGTCAGCTCGACCGAGCTCCAATCCCACTTCAAGCGCTACCTGCTATTAGGGCAGCTGTCGGTAATGATGTTGACATTCTCTACGACTCTGGCGTGCGCTCCGGTAATGACGTGGCCATCGCTTTAGCCCTCGGCGCAGACTTCTGTCTGATCGGCAGAGCCTATCTTTACGGTTTGATGGCTGGTGGCCGGGAAGGAGTCGATAAAGTCATTGACCTTATTGCCAACGAACTGAGGATTAGTTTGCATCTTCTTGGGGTATCCGGAGTCCAGGAACTAAACCGTGATCATGTGCGGACCCCGTGGGATAAATCTGAAGAAGATCCCGCCACCTTCCAAGCGTAGGAAGCTCTCCACCCCCTTATTTAACCCCCTTGAACATTGTTCATCCTGCTTAGCTAGGGTAGAGGAGTGAGAACTGAGGATCTAACTCGCTTTGACGCCCAGCACGTCTGGCACCCGTATGGACCACTTCCTTCCGCTGTTCCAGCTTTACCCGTGGTTGCAACCGAAGGAAGTTACATCGAACTGGCTGATGGTAGGAAACTCATCGATGGAATGAGCTCCTGGTGGGCGGCAGCACATGGGCACTCCCACCCAAAGCTAGTCAAAGCTGCAACTACCCAAGCCACCACGATGAGCCATGTCATGTTTGGGGGACTTACTCACGAACCCGCAGTTAACCTCGCTCAAGACCTCGTCGCGCTTAGTGATGATCCTCTTGAATGTGTATTCTTTTCTGATTCCGGTTCCATCTCCGTGGAAGTAGCAATCAAAATGGCCTTGCAATATGCACGCGCCACCGGTCACCCCGAACGTAACCGGATCATGACCTGGCGAGGTGGATACCACGGTGACACTCACTGGCCCATGAGTGTGTGTGATCCCGACGGCGGTATGCACTCACTGTGGTCAGGTGCCCTCACCCCCCAGGTTTTTGCTCCTCGACCCCCAACACGAGGTTCTTCTGACCAAGACATCAGCGCCTATCTCAAGGAATTTGAATCTCATCTCCAAGACAACGTCGCTGCGGTCATCATTGAACCGGTAGTCCAAGGAGCCGGCGGGATGCGCTTCCATGATGAAGCACTAGTCCGAGGAGTAAAAGAGATCTGTCAACGCCACGAACGGCTATTCATAGCCGATGAAATCGCTACTGGTTTCGGTCGAGCCGGCTATTTATTTTGCACCAGCAACCCCGGCGCCGACGCCACTCCGGATATTCTCTGCGTGGGCAAGGCCTTAACCGGAGGTTTTTGCACCCTAGCCGCCACCATTACTACTCGAGAAATCGCGGAGACTATCTCGCGTGAGCATGGCGGCATTATGCATGGGCCGACGTTTATGGCCAATCCCTTAGCGTGCGCTGTCGGACATGCGGCGATGGGCATCATCAAAACGGGGGAATGGAAAAAACAAGTCCCTCGGATCGAGACTCAGCTTCAGCAGGGGCTTTCTCCTCTTGCGTCCCATGAAAACGTTGCAGACGTTCGGGTGTTGGGAGCTATCGGAGTGGTGGAAATGAAAAAACCCGTGGATATGGTGTCCGCTACTGCAGCTGCCGTATCGGCGGGGGTGTGGCTACGTCCATTCGGGAAACTGGTCTACACCATGCCGATGTATCCCAGCACCGCCGAAGAGATAGAGAAGATTTCTCAGGCAATTACCGCTATCGTGGAGGCACAATCATGAAAATTACCTTAGTCACCGGCACTAACACCGATGTCGGAAAAACCATTGCGACGGCAGCTCTGGTGGTGCGTTTGCAGGAGCAGGGTAAAAGCGTCGCGGTGATGAAACCAGCTCAAACCGGTGAACCGGAAGGGAGTGGAGACTTAGCTACCATCCACAAGCTAACTGGCCTTGACCATCTATATGAATGCGCTCGATTTCCAGAACCTTTAGCCCCTGATGTCTCAGCTCAGCGCGCTGGGGTTTCGCTGTTGGATTTTGATGATGTCGTAGAAAGAATTGTCGGATTAGAAGGCAAGTATGAGCATTTACTCATCGAGGGAGCAGGTGGCCTTTTGGTCCGCCTTGGTGCTCAACAACAACCTAAGCGACTATGGACCTTAGCTGACTTGGGGGCAGAACTGCATAGCCGAGGTTATGACACCGAGTTTCTCATCGTTACCAGCACCAACTTGGGCAGTTTAAATTCTGCTGAATTAACTGTCGAAGCTCTTCGACATCGGGATTTGCCCTGCGCTGGGCTTATTGCTGGTTCTCATCCGACCCACGCCGGTTTAGCTGAACAGCTCAATCTCACCGATCTTCCTCGTGTCACAGACCTACCCCTGCTAGCGGTAATACCGGAAGGCAGCGGCAAACTCTCCACTGCCGAATTCCGCCATGCTTCTCAGCAATGGTTTTCTTGACGGACGCGTTAAAATTCAAAGCATGGATGAGGCCAATAACACCAGCAACTACAATGTCCGAATCATCGCGGCATTACTACTTTTGGTCGCTTTCGGGGGGCTTCCAACTATGGTGGACGGGCGTCCTTTATGGGCTGCTTTATTGGGTGCAGCCGGGGTGATCGTCGCCATTATTATGCTCGCACTGTCCCTGGGGACTATCTTGCGTAACCGCCGTCGTAACCGGGTGAGGAAACTACACGACGACGCGTAGGGTAGGCTGCATGCTTCATCATCATCCGGCTCATGACTCTTGTGAACCTAACCTCGCCCGCGATCTCGAAGTTATCGGCGAAATCCCACCGGCCTCACTTCGTGCTCATCACCATCATCACCAAGAAATTGAAGCTCCGCTATTAGTGCGCCCCGCCATTCACGCCACGATGTTTCACGTGGAACCAGAAATTATTGCTCGGTCCCGACAAATTCCTGTGTTTGTGCTCTTAGGTGGACCCCTGCACCCTGGGGTCAAATATACTCGGCAGCTCTTGAGTACAGCAGCCATCGAAGCCGGAGGTAGCTGGGTTTTCGCCTGGATAGATGCGGATCAAGAACCCGAGGTCATCACACAGTTTCGCCCCGAAAACTTACCTCGTCTCTACGCCGTGGCCGACGGCACTGCCATTGGATCTACTCCGCTTGGTGAAAGCGATGAGATACTCGAATGGGTCCGCAATGCGGTTCACCACGCCGCGGCTCGACTCCCAGGACTACCAGCGGAGGCGATACTGGAACGCCCCGATCATAATTCCGGGCACACAGATTATTCGGGAGATGACGTCGAACTTCCGGCTACGGAACTCCAACGGGCAGCTATTGCTGTTGCCGAAGGGGACTTTGAGCAGGCCCTAGAAATCTATCAGGACTTAGAACATTCGACGCCCCCAGCGCAGCACGACGTCATACTCCGCGCTCAAGCAGCGGTGGGAGTTCTTCAGCGCGCACAGAAGTCTACGCCTGGGGCAGATCCCATTTCCGTAGCGAATGCGCATCCTGAGGATGTGTCTTTAGCGCTGGCCGCTGCTGACGCAGAGATTATTTTAGACCAGCCCGAAGACGCGATTTGTCGGCTCAAGATTCTGGTGAAAGAGCCCGAAGCCCGAGCTCGATTAATTGAAGTTCTTCGCCTGCTCCCAGCCAATCATGAGTTAGTTGCCGCAACGCGCCAGGAAATTGCAGCAGCTATTTTTTAAATTCCGCTACCACACGTGCGCATTGCGCCCACTAACCTATTTCACAACCAGGTTAACCATCCGGCCGGGCACAACGATGTGCTTGACGATATCCTTGCCGTTGACCGCAGCACTGACCTTTTCTTCAGCTACCGCCGCCGCAATAATCTCATCCTGGGACGCATCCGCAGCGACCATGATTCTGCCACGAACTTTCCCATTGACCTGCACCGGAAGTTCAATTTCCGCATCATGCAACCATTTCTCATCAAAAGTGGGGAAAGGTTCATAGGTAATGGTGGCGTCATGCCCCAGACGACGCCACAACTCTTCAGCAATATGCGGTGCCACCGGGGAAACCATAATGATCAGCGGCATAATCGCTGCCACAGGGGTGTGCTGGGTATAGGTCTTTGTCAAATAATTGACGTAGCCGATGAGCTTTGCCACCACGGTGTTCATCCGCAGTTGCGCATAATCTTCCCGCACTCCAGCAATAGTGCGATGAAGCTGCCGCTGATCCTCCTCACTCAAAGGCAGATCTTGGGCTACAACTTCTCCGGTATTTTCATCAATGACTAAACGCCACAAACGCTGGAGGAAGCGTTGCGCACCCACCATGTCTTTCGTGGCCCACGGCCGGGAGGTATCCAAGGGGCCCATAGACATCTCATAAACCCGGAGAGTGTCAGCCCCGTATTGAGCGCAGATCTCATCGGGAGAAATGGAATTCTTCAGGGACTTGCCCATCTTCCCATATTCTTGGAAGACTTCTTCTCCCTGCCACCAATACTTTCCGTCGCGTTCCTCTACCTCAGCGGCTGGAACATACACACCACGAGCGTCTGTGTAGGCGTAGGCCTGAATATATCCCTGGTTATAGAGGCGCCGATAAGGTTCTGTAGAGGTGAGATGTCCCAAGTCGTAGAGAACTTTGTGCCAGAAGCGGGAGTAGAGCAAGTGCAAAACTGCATGTTCTACACCACCAACATAAAGATCAACTCCGCCGGGATCCTGTGGTCCGTGTAGATCAGGACGCGGTCCGGTCCAATAGCGCTCATTCTCAATATCGCAGAAAGCTTCATCATTAGCTGGATCAATATAACGCAACTGATACCAGGAAGATCCAGCCCACTGCGGCATAACATTGGTATCTCTGGTGTACTTGCGTGGGCCGTCACCTAGATCAAGCTCTACCTCCACCCAGTCTTTCACTTTCGCTAACGGGGGTTGAGGCTCACTGTCGGCATCCTCCGGATCAAAGGCCACCGGATTATAATCATCCACCTCAGGAAGCTCTACCGGCAACATAGATTGCGGCAAAGCGTGTGGAATTCCATCCTCGTCATAAACGATAGGGAAGGGTTCCCCCAGTAGCGCTGCCGAGCAAACAACCAATCCCTTAATTTATATTGGATCTTTTCCCGCCCGGCTCCGGCTTCTTCAAGCCACGCAATGGTCTGGGAGATGGCCTCATCTTTCGCTAAACCATTGATGTCCAAGCCTGCGTCATTAGCTGAATTCACCGCCTCGCCAGATTCAGTGAAAGCTTCCTCTGAGATATTTCCGCCAGCAACCACTTCCACAATTGGTAAACCAAAAACTGTGGCGAATTCATAGTCTCGGACGTCATGGGCAGGCACCGCCATAATGGCGCCTGTTCCATATCCAGTCAGAACATAGTCAGCAATAAAAATCGGGATCTCTTGTCCATTAACCGGATTAATTCCATAGGCCCCCAAGAAAACACCCGTTTTTTCCTTATTTTCCTGGCGCTCTAAATCCGATTTAGCAGCAATGGCCTCGCGGTATGCTTGCACCGCTGCAGAGGGCGAGTCCTGTCCGAAAGTCCACCTCGGGTCAACACCGTCATAGTTTTGGGTGCCTCCCGCCACTAACTCATCAACAAGCTCATGCTCCGGAGCCAAAACCATATAGGTAGCACCGAATAGCGTATCCGGCCGAGTCGTAAATACCGTTAGGGTGTGGTTCTGCGCGGTGAAGTCCACCTCCGCACCTCTAGAACGCCCAATCCAATTTCGTTGCATGGATTTGACTTTTTCCGGCCAATCCAAATACTCAAGGTCATCAAGCAAACGATCAGAATATGCGGTAATCCGCATCATCCACTGAGAAAGGTTCTTTCGGAAAACCGGATAGTTGCCGCGCTCCGAGCGTCCATCCGCGGTCACTTCCTCGTTTGCCAGCACGGTGCCTAACCCTGGACACCAATTGACTAGGGACTTTGAACGATAAACCAACCGGAAGCTATCAATAACCTCTGCCTTGCTTAGGGCGTCTAAATCCTGGAAAGTACCGCGGTCGGCAAACTCCTCCGGAAGAGCAATCTCTCCGCTTTCCAAAAGTGGAATGAGCTCTGCGATCGGGCGCGCCTTTTGGGCATCCTGGTCAAACCAGGAGTTGAAGATCTGCAAGAAGATCCATTGGGTCCAGGTGTAATACTCCGGATCAGTAGTAGCTACTGAACGTCGTTCGTCGTGCCCCAAACCTAAGAGGCCTATTTGCCATTTCATATTGGCGATATTGGCCATGGTCGTGGTGCGCGGATGTGTACCCGTTTGGATAGCGTATTGTTCCGCCGGCAAACCAAACGCGTCGAACCCCATGGTGTGCAGCACATTCTTACCCAACATGCGGTTGTAGCGAGCGTAGGCGTCAGTGGCGATATAACCAAGCGGGTGACCCACGTGTACCCCTGAGCCAGAGGGGTAGGGGAACATATCTTGAACAAAAACCTTATCCGCCGGGA
This sequence comes from Corynebacterium poyangense, assembly GCF_014522205.1. NCBI lineage: Bacteria > Bacillati > Actinomycetota > Actinomycetes > Mycobacteriales > Corynebacteriaceae > Corynebacterium > Corynebacterium poyangense. The sequence goes on from NZ_CP046884.1 coordinate 2,587,556, forward strand.
GCTTCTTCCCGTCCTTCGGAGCGAGTTTCCCTACTGGGTTGGGAGCATGAAAGGTGCCGTTCTCATGCCAATATTTCTGCCAACTACGTTCAATCTCATTCGCCAATTCCGGAGTGTACCGATGCCCGGTCTCCACGCTGCTATCGCTCGCTTTCGTCATGCCTAAATAGTGTAGTAGGCCAGCTCATCGCCACAACATCCAGCTAGAAAAACTCGCCGGTTTCACGTGAAACATCGTCATATTTTCACGAACCGGCGAGTGCAAGAATTGAGTTGTAGTCCCGACGCCTACTTGGCGTTTTCTCGCTGAGGATTCTCTTCTACCTCCGCCTCCGAAGAGCCCGCTGTCGTTGGTAGCTGATCTTTCGCAAAGCGATTAACCAGCAACGCAATTGCTCCGTCGCCCGTCACATTGGCTGCCGTACCAAAAGAGTCAATAGCAATATATGCAGCAATCATCAGGGCAACCTGGTCTGCGTCAAATCCCAACATGCTCTGCAATAGGCCGACAGCCGCCATAATTGCACCGCCCGGAACTCCCGGCGCGGCAATCATGGTGATACCCAGCATCAAAATAAATCCCACTGCTAAGGCAGGAGAGAGATGAGTGCCCGTCATATAGAGAATGGAATAGGCAAACAACCCGATCTTCATCATCGACCCAGCGAGGTGAATGGTGGCACACAGCGGAATAACAAATCCAGCCACATTGGCTTCTACGCCGTTTTTCCGAGCACACTGATACGTCACCGGAATCGTAGCTGCCGAAGAAGAAGTACCTAGAGCCGTGGCATAGGCCGGAAGCATATTCTTCAAAGCCCGGAAGGGATTTGTGCCAACAACCGCCCCTGCTAAAAGATACTGGGCAATAACATAAAGGACTGTCATGACGGTGGCGAGGATAAGAACCTTCGCGAAGGTCACCAAAGTGTGGGTGAGGTTTCCGTTCATCCCTAATGTCAAGAACATGCCGTAGATGAACACCGGAAGAAGCGGAATAATGAAGGACTCAATAACCTTCATCACCACTCGCTGAAGGTCTTGCGCAGCCTCATACAAGGTATCGGACTTCACCACCGTCATCGCTAAACCTACGGCGAATGCCAAAAGCAGAGCAGACATCACCTCAAAAGGCGCCGGCATCTCAACGGTGAAATAGGGCGAAATCGCTCCTTTTTCGATATCCACCGCAGCCACTAAATCTTGACCTTTCAAGAGGATGGGATAGAGCCACACCGAGAGGCCGTAGGCGATAAATCCAGAAATAATTGTAGAAATATAGGCGATACCGGTGGTGATTCCTAGCCACTTTCCAGCGCCGCGCCCGAGGCCAGCGATGGCGGGAGTAATTAAGGCAAAGATCAGAACAGGGACAAAAAAGTTCAAGAAATTGCCGAAAAGCCCGTTAAAAGTAGCGAAAATTCGGGCGAGCCATTCAGGGAAAAACAGGCTACACACAACGCCTAAGATTATTGCCACTAGCACCCGAAAGAGCAGGGAGGAGCTGAGTTGTTTGATACCCATAACGTCCTTCTTTGTCAGAATAAGGAAGAGCAGAATAGTTAACTCGGAACATTACCGCACGTCACCCCGCTGTTTAACCTTTACCTCATCGATATAGGCTAGGAACCATGAATTGGTTCCTCGGCATTCTCTTTCTCATCCTTGGCGTAGCCCAGGTGACTTTCGGTTTCCTCGCCTGGAAACGTAAGCTCCCCGGTAATAAATTCTTCGGCTTAAGGGTTCCTGAGGTCCGTAAATCCAAAGAAATCTGGGACTCCGCCCACGCCATTGCAGGACCCGTGTGGCTCTGCGGCGGTCTCACCCTCCTCTTCGCCTCCGTAATTGCTTTCCTTGCCTACGGCTGGCTCTGGTTGCTGACTGCGGCGACTGTTCTTATTGCCTTAGCTAGCCTTGGTTTAGGCGCCAATGTCGGTGCACGCACTGCCGTAGTGATGGATCAAGACATGGTCGACGAAGATTCATCATGTTGCTCTTCACCAGGTTCATCCGCCCCCGCATCCTCCCCTAAGGTTGACCTGGATGCTGTTCGCAAAGCCGCCCAGGCCCAGGACTAATTGCTCATGAGATGCGGTTTCATCTACCCGCATCTACCCCCAAACCCCGCTTCTTGTTGCACCATCCTCCCCATCCCGGTAAGTTTCCATACTATGAACGACCTATTCCAAATCATGGACAACACATGTTTGTGGTGGTGGCGCGCATCATAGCGGGCCATATTTTCGTCGTTCCCACTCAGCTACACAGGCGTCAGGGTCCGCAAGCTTCTCCAGAAGCACACCGCGGGCCCTTTTTTGGTACCGGAAGGGCCCCAACCTCACCGCCCTCAGCACTATAGAAAGGCTCACCTACCGGTAATGACTCACCTCCATCAAGAAAAACCTCCAGCACTAGAGGTCATTCGACGCAGCATCCCTTATCAAGAAGAGGCTTCCGCATTATTCGAACGGCTCGGCGGGGTCTCGGCAACTGATTCGGTGTTATTGGAAAGCGCGGATATTACCACCCACTCCGGTATTACCTCGGTCATGGTGTTATCCGCATCTCTACGGCTAAGTTGCTTCGGCCAAAAAGTCTATGTTCAAGCTCTAAGTCCGTCGGGCGCGGCCTTATTGGCTCAGCTCACGTCTCAGCTCCAGGACTATCAATGTGCCACTACCTTGCCGGACACTAGTGCGTTCCATTTCCCGATATCACATGCCGCCGATGAGCGAGAACGTCTCAAAGCAATCAGCACTATGGCACCACTCCGACAGCTTCAATTCCATTCCGGTATTCAAGACAGCAGCGGCACCATGCCATTTTTAGCCGGCGGATGGGCTTTCGACTATCTAGCTACTTTCGAGTCACTTCCCGAAGTAGCGGAATCTAGCAATACCTATCCGGATTACCAATACATCATGGCTGAGGTTCTTCTGGAGATTAATCACCAGGAGCACACTGCACAGTTAACGGCGGTGGCCACGGCTGATGATCTTGATCGCATACAGGAACAACTGGACGCTATTGAAGAGATTTGTAGCACTGCTCCGGCTCCTCGGGAATGTTTCACGGGAAACATGAATCCATCCCCACTCCATGTCCATGCAAGTATTGCGGATGAGCCTTTCCGCTCCATCGTGGAAGATTTACAGCAGGAAATTGAGCGGGGAGAGGTCTATCAAATCCTTCCGGCCCGCAATTTCCACACGGATTGTCCTGACGCCTTCGCCGCCTATAAAGAACTGCGTCGAACTAATCCAAGTCCCTACATGTTCTATATTCGCGGCAGTTCTTCCTTAGAACAGCATCACCCCTACGAACTTTTTGGCGCCTCTCCGGAATCTAATCTTAAGTTCACCGCCGCAAACCGTGAGGTTCAGCTTTATCCCGTAGCTGGGACCCGCCCCCGCGGCCTCAACCCCGATGGCACAGTTAACCATGAACTAGATATTCGCGCCGAATTGTATATGCGCACTGATGCCAAAGAGCTCGCCGAACACATCATGCTAGTAGACCTAGCTCGGAATGATTTAGCGAGAGTAGCCCTCCCAGCTACTCGAAAGGTAGCTGATTTACTTCACGTAGATCGGTATTCCCGGGTCATGCATCTAGTCTCCCGGGTAGTAGCAACGTTGGACCCAGAGTTCGACGCCCTGGATGCTTATCGCGCATGTATGAATATGGGGACGTTAACCGGCGCGCCCAAGTTACGGGCCGCAGAATTGATCCGATCAGTAGAAGGGCAGCGTCGTGGTAGTTATGGCGGTGCTGTGGGCTACCTCCGCGGCAATGGAGATATGGACAACTGTATTGTGATCCGGTCAGCCTATGTCCAGGACGGAAAAGCGAATGTTCAAGCTGGTTGTGGGGTAGTCCGTGACTCTCGTCCCCAAGCTGAGGCCGATGAAACTTTGCACAAAGCTTACGCCGTTCTTCACGCCATAGCGCTGGCAACCGGCCGTCCATTAGAGGTGATCCGATGAGTAACGCTCGCATTATTCTGATTGATAACCGCGATTCCTTCGTCTACAACTTGGTAGACGCCTTTGCTACAACGGGTCGCGAATGCACAGTTTTCCGCAATAACGTCGACCCTTCGACGGTCCTGGAACACCATCCCGACGTGATCTGTTTATCTCCAGGTCCTGGCCATCCCACCGAAGCGGGAAATCTCATGGCTATTCTCGATGCCGCCCTTCGGGCGTCGGGCCCCCATAATCAGGGAATACCTGTTCTGGGTATCTGCCTTGGTTTCCAGGCACTTTTGGAGCATTATGGCGGTCACGTCGCACCGTGCGGGGCAGTACATGGAATCGCTGAGAATATGACCCTCACCTCCGCAGGAAGCTCTCACCGCATTTTTGAGGGTCTCACCCTGGATCGGGATCCCGAGCACCCAGAAAAGCCTGGGCAGCTTGTCCCGGTAGCTCGCTATCACTCTTTAGGATGCACCAACCCTCCAGCCGGTTTAGAAAATCTAGCGACTATTGATACACCTCATGGTGCAGTCAGTATGGCTGCAGAAACGGTTCAACGCCAAGGGCCAGGTCATGCTCTGGGGCTTCAATTTCATCCCGAGAGTGTCTTGAGCCCCTCGGGGCCCCTGATCCTACAAAGAAGTATTGATTATCTCCTCCGCACGCATCAGAGCTAAGGATTCTTCCGATGACGAACTCTTCCACAGTTGATGGCTTAATTGCTTACTTAGATAATCCGCACCCGACGGTCGAGGAAGCTGTTGATGTCTTTACCCCGCTCACGGTGGGGGAATACGACGATATCCACATTGCAGCTTTGCTCTGCACGATCCGAACTCGTGGTGAAACCTTTGCTGATCTAGCCGGGGCTGCGCAAGCTTTCCTCGCTGCTGGTCGAACCTTCCCGATCACCGGGAAGGGACTCCTAGATACAGCGGGTACCGGGGGAGACCATGCGAATCTCATTAATATCACCACCGGCGCTTCCCTCGTTGCCGCAGCGGGTGGATGCAAATTGGTGAAGGTGGGTAACCGTTCCGTGTCCTCACAGTCTGGTTCTGCCGATGTTCTCGAAGCAATGAACATTCCCCTAGATTTGGACCCGGATCGTGCTGTTCGTCAATTCAAGGCCTCTAATTTCACTTTCTTGTTTGCTCCGGCCTATAACCCCGCGGTAGCTCATGTCCAACCCGTTCGTCGAGCTCTGAAAATCCCCACGATCTTCAATACTCTTGGACCGGTATTGTCTCCTGCCCGACCGGAATTTCAAATCATGGGAGTAGCTAATCCCCAGACCGGGAGAATGATTACTGAGGTTTTCCGAGAATTAGGTCGCAGCCGCGCTTTGGTCATCCACGGGGCCGGCACCGATGAGCTTGCTGTCTGGGGAGATTCCCAAGTCTGGGAATTATCTCCTGACGGAGAAATCAAGGAATACCTGGTAACTCCGGATGATTTAGGGGTAAAACGTCATCATCTTTCCGATCTCAAAGGCGGCGACGCTCAACAAAACGCAGCCCACCTCTATGCAGCCTTTGATGGCACCGGACCAGAAGCGCATCGCGATGCTTTGGCCGTGAGCGCCGGAGCTATGTTCTATCTCAACTCTATGGTGGATGATTTTGCTTCTGGCACCGCCATGGCCCAGAAGCTTATGGCCGATGGCACAGTCCGCGACTGGCTTCGTACCCACGAGGAGGCAAATTATGCAGAATAATATTCCCACTGTCTTAGAGGGGATCGTTTCTGCCCGACGCCGCCATCTACCGGACATCCGTCAACGGATTAGTCATGTAGACCCGGCAGTATTGCCTCGTTCTCAGCGTTCGCTTTTTCACGCCCTTGGTGGCGGGGATCCTCAAGGGCGTATCAATCAGAACCGCTACATCATGGAATGCAAGTCTGCATCCCCCTCCCTGGGTTTAATCCGGAAAAATTATTCCCCAGGAGAAATTGCCCGGGTATATTCCCGCTACGCTTCTGCTATTTCGGTCCTGTGCGAACCAGAGAAGTTCGGTGGGGATTATGACCACCTCGCTACTGTTGCAGCGTCCACTCATCTTCCCGTGCTCTGTAAGGATTTCATCATTGATCCCGTGCAGCTTCACGCAGCACGTTATTTTGGGGCAGATGCTGTTTTGCTTATGCTCTCCGTCCTCGAAGATCAAGAGTATCGGGAATTAGCAGCCGAAGCTGACCGCTTAGGGCTTGATGTTCTCACCGAAGTAATCGACGAAGATGAAGTTTCACGTGGAACATCCTTAGGCGCCAAGATCTTTGGCGTCAATCACCGTAATCTGCACGATCTCAGCATCGACCTTAGCCGTTCATCGCGTTTGGCACGCCATATTCCTCCGGATGCCGTGCTGGTTTCGGAATCTGGGATTCAAGACCACCACACTATCCGGAAACTCGGTGGTCATTCTCATGCCTTCCTCGTGGGTTCCCAGTTAACGAGCCAGCCCGATATTGACCGAGCTGCTCGCTCCTTGGTCTTTGGCACCCATAAGGTCTGCGGGTTGCAAACACCCAGTGCGGCCCAAGTTGCCCGAGCCTGCGGAGCCATCTATGGTGGTCTCATTTTTGAACCAAGCTCTCCCCGCAATGTTTCACGTGAAACAGCCGAAAAAATTATAAGCGCCGAGCCTGGTTTGGAATATGTGGCGGTGTCTCGTCGAGAGTCCAGGTGGTCAGAACTCACATTCGACGGTATCTCGGTCCTGCAACTTCACACCCCACTTCATCGCTCAGTGGCTGAAGAACTGGAATTCCTCAACCGCGTCCGGGAAGACGTCGGACCGCACATCCGACTGTGGAGAGCAATATCAATGACTGAACCCCATAGTGCAGACATTGCCCGAGAACTGTCTCGCTGCCAAGACATAGAACTGCTAGTTTTGGATTCCCAGCACGGGGGAAGTGGCCAAACCTTTAATTGGTCTTCTATTCCTCAGGAGATCCTGGCGAAATCACTTCTAGCTGGAGGTATCAACGAAGATAACCTCACCGCAGCTTTAGCCGTAGGATCTGCGGGTATCGACATAAACTCCGGCGTAGAGTACCCCGTCTCTTCCGGCACGTGGGCACATCATAAAGACGCAGCTGCCCTCCACCGCATATTTAGCATTATTCACAATGATTTCGAGGCTAAAGATGACAACTAATTTCGATGAACAATCCGTTCTTCCCGCTGGTCCCGTACAGGAAGGAAAACTCACGCTACTTCCTGCTTACTTTGGAGAATTTGGAGGGCAATTTGTACCGGAATCCTTGATTCCTGCCCTCGACCAGCTAGAGCAAGCGTTTGTAGACGCCACTCATGATCCAGAATTCCAGGCTGAATTTGCCCGCTATATGCGAGATTATCTCGGGCGGCCTACACCCATTACAGAGTGTCAAAATCTTCCGGCGGCAGGTAAGGGGAAAGGTTATGCTCGGATTTTCCTCAAACGAGAAGACCTAGTTCACGGCGGTGCCCATAAAACTAATCAGGTCATTGGCCAAGCACTACTTGCCAAAAGAATGGGGAAAACCCGGATTATTGCGGAAACAGGTGCCGGCCAACATGGTACTGCCACGGCCTTAGCTTGCTCCTTGCTGGGGCTTGAATGCGTCATCTACATGGGTGCTGAAGATGTCGAGCGTCAGCAGCCAAATGTGTACCGGATGGAACTCATGGGCGCGAAGGTCATTCCCGTAGACTCCGGGTCAGGAACTCTGAAGGATGCCGTCAATGAGGCTCTTCGAGATTGGACTGCTACCTTCCATGAGTCCCATTACCTCCTCGGTACGGCTGCTGGCCCTCATCCATTCCCCACCATTGTCCGGGAATTTCACCGCGTTATTTCGCGTGAAGCGCGGCGCCAAATGATAGAGAGAATCGGAGAATTGCCCGACGTCGTGGTGGCTTGCGTCGGCGGCGGCTCCAATGCCATCGGCATGTTTGCTGATTTCATTGAGGATGACTCCGTGGAATTAGTAGGAACGGAACCCGGGGGCGAGGGGATGGATACTGGCCGCCACGGCGCTACCATCTCCAATGGTTCCATCGGCATTCTCCACGGTGCTCGCAGCTATTTAATGCGGAATACCGATGGGCAAGTAGAGGAGTCTTATTCTATTTCAGCAGGCTTGGATTATCCGGGTGTTGGTCCACAACACGCATATCTCCATCAATCCGGCCGAGCAAAATATGTGGCCATCAGTGATGCGGAGGCCTTAGAAGCTTTCCAGCTTCTGTCCTTAAAGGAAGGAATAATTCCCGCCTTGGAGTCTAGCCACGCCTTAGCTTACGCGCTCAAACGGGCGCGATCTGCCGAAGAAGAATCGAAGAAGATCACGATTTTGGTTTCCTTATCTGGCCGCGGCGATAAAGATATCGCTCATGTGCGTCGGACCTTAGAGGACAACCCCGAACTCCGCATCAAGGAGGAACAATAAATGTCACGTTATGACCAGCTCTTTTCTCATCTACACCGCAAGAATGAGGGCGCATTTGTTCCCTTCCTCATGCTGGGCGACCCAAACCCGGAGATATCAATGGAGATTGTCCGTGCCGTGGTCGAGGCCGGTGCGGATGCTCTTGAGCTCGGTGTTCCTTTTTCGGATCCCGTCGCTGATGGTCCGACGATTCAAAAGTCACACCTTCGTGCCCTGGATAGTGGGGTAGTAGTTGATGATGCTCTAGCTCAGATTCGACAGATCCGGGAGGAATTCCCCGAGTTGCCCTTGGGGATGTTGATCTACGGCAATGTTGCTTTTACCCGCGGCATCGATAGGTTCTATGCAGAATTTGCGGATGCGGGCGCTGACTCAATTCTGCTTCCGGATATTCCGGTGCGGGAGGGTGAGCCCTTTGCCCAAGCGGCCATCGACGCAGGGATTGATCCTATTTTCATCGCTCCGGCTCAAGCCAGTGAATCTACCTTGGCGGGTGTTGCGGCTCTTTCTCGCGGCTACATTTATGCTATTTCTCGCGATGGAGTAACAGGTACCGAACGTGAATCCTCGACAACTGGTCTAGATCAGGTTGTCGAAAATATCCGACGTTTTCATGGGGCGCCTATTCTCTTGGGATTTGGCATCTCTGAGCCACAACATGTCCGTGATGCCATCAACGCTGGGGCACAAGGTGCTATCACTGGATCAGCAATCACTCGAATACTTGAAAAGCATTGTTCTGGCCACCATCCAGAACCCACACAGGTTGAGGATCTTTCGGGCTTATTGGAAGAGTTGCGGGAATATGTTCAGCGAATGAAGGCTGCCACTAAATAACGTCAATTGACGTTATTTAGGCTCTCCCCCAGTATGGAGCTAATGCATCAAAAATGGTAATTTCTTATTTATATTAAGAAATAAAGGGGTGATCCCTTTATTCGCTTTCCATTTATGGGCTAAGCTATTTCTTCCTTGGCGCCTGATCACTTGGCATAATAGACAGTATGACTCAGCAATCCTCACCCAATTCGCAGCCTTGTTCTCGCAGATTATTCTTAGTTGGGACAGGCACCACCCTCGCTGGGGTTCTCTTAGCAGCCTGCGGGTCAGATAAGTCTCAAGAGCTCAAATCTAGTGATGTACCGGTCGGAAGTGCCGTGATCATTGGTGACCTCATTGTTGCGCAACCTGAACCAGGTCAATATCGGGCCTATTCGGCGACGTGCCCCCATCAAGGAGCAAAAATTTCCCAGGTGGAGGGAAACACCGTGCAGTGCCTAGCGCACAACTCCAAGTTCAGCATTAAAGATGGATCTGTCGTCTCTGGCCCAAGCAAGAAACCATTAAGCGAAGCTACCATCTCGGTCCAGGGGGATAATCTTTCCGTCAGCTAACCCCGGGGGTTAACTGCCCCGAGATCTCTACTAGTTTTAGACTCAACACCATGGTGTCAAAGCTTAAGAGAATTGATCCTCTCATTCTGCTCATCATCGGGGCAGTTATTCTGGCCATCATTCTTCCCGCCAGGGGACTATTCGCCAATATTTTCGCCCACGCCACCAGTTTGGGCATTGCGCTCCTTTTCTTCCTATATGGAGCCCGCTTATCCACGCGCGAAGCCCTGAACGGTTTAAAGCACTGGCGGCTTCACCTGATAATTCTGAGTTTTACCTTCATTTTCTTCCCGATCCTCGGGCTGCTCCTAAGACCTTTAGAGGCTCTGGTCGGCACGGATCTTTATCTAGGAATTCTTTTCCTCACCTTGGTGCCCTCTACCGTCCAATCCTCAGTAGCATTTACCTCAATTGCGCGCGGCAATGTCGCCGGGGCCATCGTCTCAGCATCAGCCTCTAACTTAGCCGGGGTATTCCTTACGCCGCTTCTTGTCATGCTGCTCATGTCTGCTGGCACCGGCATCCATATTGATGGTTCCGTCTTCCTCGACATTGCACTTCAACTTCTCCTCCCCTTCATCCTGGGGCAGCTGCTCCGACGCTGGGTAAAGAATTTCGCTGCCAATAAAGCCACAAAGATCGTGGACCGAGGCTCCATCGCCATGGTGGTCTACTCCGCTTTTTCTTCCGGTGTCGTCGCCGGGATCTGGTCTACCATCTCACTAATACAGCTTCTTTTCCTGGTGGTACTGTCCATCATCATCGTGGCCTTGATGCTCTATCTCACGAAGATCATTCCAGAAAAATTGGGTTTCTCCAGAGAAGACGTGATAGCTATAGAATTCTGCGGGACGAAAAAGTCCTTAGCTACCGGGTTGCCAATGGTTTCAGTTATTTTCGGCGGAACCACCTTAGGATTATTGATCCTCCCACTGATGATCTTTCACCAAGTTCAGCTCATGATGTGTTCCTGGCTCGCCGCTAAATACGCCAAGGCCAGCTAAGCGGGCTAGCTAGGTGGCCGCCAGGGGAGCGTCGACCTTTAGAATTTGATGGGATACCTATAGCAACCGTGAATGACAAGTTGTAAAGGATGTTTCACGTGAAACAGTTATTGTATGTTCGGCTTGATTTTGAGGTTCCTGAGAGCGGGAAAGTCAGTCATGTTGCAGAACTAGAACCCATAGACCACGAACACTGCACTATGGTTCGCATTATCGAGCTCGATCATGAGGGGGTTATCCGGGGAGCGGCTCATCAACATGGTTCTCGTGGAATGATGAATCTGCCTCAACAAGTGGTTCCGCACCCTGACACCTATGACCAATTTCCAGATATTAGTTCTCAGGCTGTCAGTCCCGAAGAATTTCAGGTGCTGTGGCTAGAAGCCTGCTCGACGCTGGGTGAGTTTTAACCCGACGCCCCGAGCAGGTTCAGCAGCACGTCCCTCGAACAAAAAGAAAACCCCGACGTATGCGGGGCGAGGGAGATGATAGTACTAGGACTGAGAAAGCTCCTGATACTTCTTAGCGACATCAGCAGGATCCGGGTTCGTGGCCGTTGTTCCATCGGAATATAACACCGTCGGGACCACGCGATTGCCGTCATTGACAGACTTCACGAACTCAGCCAAATCCTCGTGCTTTTCCACATCCCAACCATCGAAGGGGATGTTGTTTTTTTGCAATTCACTAATTAAATTCGCGCAGTGTGGGCACCATGAAGTGGCATATATGGTCACATGCTCGGTGGTTTTCGGAGTCTCAGTCATAAGCTCAATCAGCCTCCTCTACATAAACTTCCTCAACACAGTCGCGCCGGCTGAGCACCACCACGGCTGTACCAGGAATAACTATTCTGTGCGTGCTCTACCTTACTTAGCCTGGAAGCGAGCTTCCACCTGGCCTATCCATCTCATTTCTCCGGACTAACCAACAACCGGTAGTCCTTTATGACGCCCGATAATGATCTGGATACAACCCTTTTCATCCGCCTCATCCAGAGTTCTCTGAAGCATCTTCCATCGCCGAGGAGTGGGTTTCACGTGAAACCAGGGCCACTAACTATCGAGAAGGTTCGCCGGGAACGTAGAAAAAAGTGGTAAGGGCTGTGCTTGGCGACGCATAACCTCGCCCCATAAATCTACCCGCCCAGGAGTGGTGACATCTGATGGCAGAGCCGGGGTGACGAACCAATCTCCGCGTTCGATTTCTTCTTGAAGTTGCCCAGGTGACCACGAACAATAGCCAGCAAACAGCCGCATCCCGGCTACCAAAGAGCGCAATTTCTGCGGCTCTGCGTTTAAATTGATGTGAACCAATCGGTTAGCTAACCGAGTTAACTCGGGGTGCTCGGCTATGGTGACCTCTGGAAGAGTTACTCCTAACCCTACGACGGCTTGCTGTTCCACCGGTCCGCCGACATAAATGGCTTGGGGCGGGGCAATAAGTTCTACCCAATCAGGCATAACCTCGTGCACGGCTGTTTCGCTGCGCTCGCTAAGCGTTACCCCGAAAGAACCATAAACATCGTGCTCGATGAGAATGACCACGGATCTAGCAAAATAAGGGGAGGCCATACCCGGTGCAGCTACAAGCAACATTCCTGGTTCCGGATCGGTGCGCTCTAAGCCATTAAATAACCGATCACTGAAAATATCGCTCACAGTTGCCTCCTTAACCTCGTTCCTCTGAATGTATATCCTGCTATTTTCTTTGGTTTGCCCACCACTGACGAAGCTCAGCAACAGCCTCGGCATGGTCAAGGGGACCTCGCTCCAGACGCAGATCTTTAAGAAAAGTCCACGCCTTGCCTACTTCTGGCCCAGGAGAGATGCCCAAAATGCTCATAATCTCATTCCCGTCTAAATCCGGACGAACCTTAGCCAAGTCCTCCCGTGCGGCAATATCAGCAATTCTTTCTTCTAGTTGATCATAAGTACGCTGGAGACGTCGAGCTTTGTTCTTATTTCTTGTGGTGCAATCAGCACGCACCAATTTATGTAACCGGGGAAGAAGCGGACCTGCGTCAGCCACGTAGCGGCGTACCGCAGAATCTGTCCACTGCCCATCGCCAAATCCGTGAAACCGCATATGCAGATAAATAAGCTGACTGACGTCGCCAATCATCTGCTTGGAGTACTTTAATTTTCGCATCCGACGTCGCACCAGCTTGGCGCCTACCACCTCATGATGGTGGAAACTCACTTGACCATTCTCGCTAAAAGCACGGGTCTCGGGTTTACCGCAGTCATGCATGAGCGCTGCCCACCGCAGAACCACATCCGGTTCTTCTTCTTGGTCTATCGCTTGACGGAGTACCTGCAATGAGTGAGCATAAACATCTTTGTGTTGACGATGCTCATCCTGAGTTAACTTCATCGCTGGAATTTCAGGATAAATATAATCCGCTAACCCGACGTTGACCAGGATATTTATTCCTACCCACGGAGCAGCACCCAGCATCAGCTTGTCTAGCTCGGTCCGGATTCTTTCCGCAGTGATGCGTTGAATTTCACTGGACATCCGGGTCATAGCGTCCTGCACCCGGGGAGTAAGCCCAAAACCTAGTTGACTCACAAATCGGGCTGCGCGCAACATCCGCAGCGGGTCATCATGGAAAGAGATTTCCGGGATATCTGGAGTATCGAGAACACGGTTGACTAAGTCTTTCAACCCTCCCAAAGGATCATGGAATTCGCCCTGAATACGCCCTTCTACCAGGTTCAGTTGAACTGCCATGGCATTGACCTTAAAATCCCGCCGAACCAAATCCCCTTCTAAGGTGTCACCAAATTGCACCTCGGGATTTCGGGTTTCACCATCATAAGAATCAGAGCGGAACGTAGTGATCTCTATCTGCTGGCCTTCATGTTCGGCCGAGACTGTGCCAAAGGCAATACCGGTGTCCCATACCACCGAACAATGTTTCTCCAAGATTTCTGCGACCACTGCCGGGCGTGCCGGAGTGGTGAAGTCAAGGTCACTACCTAATCGGCCCAAGAGGGCATCCCTCACTGACCCGCCTACCAGGTAGAGCGGCAAACCCCGCTGAGAAAAATCAGCGATAATTGGCCCGAGGAGACTGTTCAGAGCCTGAACTGACTGCTCAGCTTTTGCCAATAAACTAAGCGATTGCAGCGGATCATGAGATGGGTTTTCGGCCGAAGAATTCACGCGGCTGAGTCTACCTGGATACCATGTGCCGCCATGACCCCAGTCCTCAGCCTCGGGGAGCCCTGAGCTAGGGGAGGGGTTTTCGAGGCTTTCCATCCCCCGAATACCGAGCCGTTAATACCGAAATGTGTGGCTAGGGGATACGATCAGAGGAATGAGTGAAAACCCTGGTGCGTCTGATAACACCGTCGCCGGCGCGGTCTCGCATTCCGCCCGACGGCGGCGACGTCGCTCTCGGCGACGCTCTTCAGGCAACCCGAGTTCCCCACAAAACTCTGCCGCCCAAAAGAAAAAGACGCAGAACTCCGGCGCTGAGTCGGCATCTTCTAGCTCTTCAGAGCGCGGGGAGCAGTCTGAGACAAGCCAGTCTAAAACTAATCGCCAATCATCGGCGCGACGCGGACGTCGAACTCAAAATCAACGCTCAAAGTCGGCTCAACGCTCGGGAGCTAAATCTAAGACTCGGCAGCAGAAACAGCGTAAAACTCGTTCTGGCGCCTCCTCCTCGGGAACGGCGCGGCGCAAAAACCGGCGGCGGACGGCAACCCAGAATTCTCAAGCAACGTCGAGTATGCCAACTCGTCATGAGACCTCAGCCGGTGGTTTGGTGCTTTCCGGTTTGGCTGAGGCTGTTTCTGGCTCACACGTTGATCTCTCAAGAATCTATGTTGCGCTGATAGGCCGCCTAGATCGGCGGCGGCGTTTACTGTGGTCCATGCCCAAAGGCCATGTAGAAAACGATGAAGAAGTCCGGTTAACCGCGGAACGAGAGGTGTGGGAAGAAACCGGAATCTACGGTGAAGTCATCGCCGAACTCGGCGTCATTGATTACTGGTTTGTCTCCGATGGGGTTCGGATCCACAAAACCGTCCACCACCATCTACTCCGCTATGTTGATGGAGATCTCAATGATGAGGATCCAGAGGTCACCGAAGTAGCGTGGATTCCGGTCAGTGAACTCATTGAGCATCTGGCGTATGCCGATGAACGCAAACTTGCCCGCACTGCGGTACGTCGACTGCCAGCCTTGGCGCGTCAAGAAAAGACGGAGGGGAGGGTTACTCCACGGTGATGCCAATCCGTCGTTTCTGCGCTCTCCTCGGGATCAGTGCTCTTTCTGCTGCTTTCGGCACGTTATCCTTAGACCTAACACTCACCGCTGCTCCAGCTCAGGCTCAAGGAGTAGCCGTCCCCTTGGATATCACTAACCCTTCAGTCGCAGTCCAGTGGGATAACCCAGCACTACGTAGTGATGACCGTCAGTCCTTTGTCTCAATGGAGCTGGAAAGCCTGCCTCAAAGCCTTAGCAACCCCGGAGACGGCCTGAGGTTTCACGTGAAACTCCGCAATAACGGAGAGGAACGGATAAGCAACATCAATGTCGTGCTACGTCGGGGAGAAGCCCAGCATTCAGCTGCCGAAATGCGTCGTATCATGGCCCTCAACGCAGGCGCCTATACCGCAGCGCACTACCAAGCACCGGTAGATTTTTCCCTCGAACCTGGAGAATCCCGAGAATTCTGGGTAGAAGCTCCCACCAACTCTGACCAACCTGGCTCTTTTCCCATCAAAGATCCCGGTATCTATCCCATTTTCTTTGGGCTCGACGGCACGACGAACCACACCGGGACGGTGCAATTAACGAGTCAGCGTTTTCTCCTCAGCGCTGGTCCGCTCGGGGGCACAAATACCAATCCAGGCCAGCCGAGCGCAGAGGAGACCCATGATGCAGAAGAATCAGCGACGTCCTCGGAGGTTTCGGGAACAGGGTTGAGTCTCGTCCTTCCGCTAAGTGCCTACGTTGACATCATTCCTGGAGAAACAGGTGAAGCCCCTGGGGATACCCCTTTGGTGCTTTATAGCGATGACCTAGCTGATCAACTAAGCGCTGGGGGGCGCCTGGGTGAGCTATTAAAAACCTATAAAACATATCTTCAAGGTGAGAATAATCCCATCCGTTCCTCGGCCTGCTTAGCCATTGACCCAGCATTATTGGATGCGGTCCATCGGATGACGAAAGGCTACACGGTCGCAAATTCTCGACCTGCCATCGAAACCTCAGGGCAACGCCTTCGGGATAGCTGGAATTCCCACAATTCTCAGTCCGGTGAACATCCTGGTTCCGGTTCAGCAGCGGCTCAACAATGGCTTGATGAATTAACCAGCCTCGCTAGCAATACCTGCGTTGTCTCCTTACCCTGGGCTAATACCGATCTCAACGCGGTAGCTGCCAGCAACAATCCTTGGCTTATGCGTGAAGCCCTAGGACGTGGACCTGAGCTCATCAGTTCTATCCTGAACACGTCGACCGTAGAAAACGTCGTTATCCCAGGGAATGGGTATATTACTCCCGCAACCGTTCGGAGTTTGGGCTGGGCTACTAGTGGTAGTGCGCAGTCGGTGACTGATTTCAGCACGAAGATTGAAAAAGATTTTGAAGCTGAGGCTCAACGCCGTGGAACCCAGAATTCTCAAGATTCAGAAACCAGCCTTAATGATGAGAATATGCCTTCCTCTGCGCCGCTGGCGCCTCCCGTGCCGAGCCTAGAAAACGCAGTATCGGTGTTAGTAGCCGGAAATACGGTGTGGGATTCGAATCGAGTGGACAGGTTTACCCAACTAGCGCCGGGAATTCGTGCGGTGAGTTATCACGCTTCTTTGGCCGCCAGTTTAGGCGAAACAGGGGAGCACCCAGATACCCCCGCCTATGCCAATCCTGATGCCCGCTATGATGCCCGTCTTGACTCACCGGCGGCCCGTGATTCTATTGCGGCAGGTGCCCTAGCCATGTCTCTTACAGAGACGAGTAATCAATCGCAACAGCATTCTGGCCCGGTCCTCATGATGCCCCCAGCGGAGCTTAGCACCTCCACGGCGGAAAGCATCTTGCAAACTGCTGCGTCGCTTTATGCCTCGGGCCGGGCTGAGAGCCTGAGTCTGAGTGATTACCTAACCCCAGATCCGCAACAGGCTGCGGCGTTGAACGCTACGCCTGAAGCAGCAGACAATGCTCCCCCCACCGCTGAGGTCGGCTCCCCATATCCAGATCCCGGCATTATTAGCGACACGGAAATTCTGCAGGCTAGCCGAGAAGCCGGATTTAGTGATGACCTCACCCGGTTGTTGAGTAATGACCCGACTATCGCATTAACCCGCTATGCTTTCACTGCTCCGCTACGTCAGGAAGTGCTCCGTACCCTAAGTGTCTGTGATCGTCATGCGGCTAGTACCTATCAAGCTGCGGTACAACGAACGGGAGATCGGCTCAAAGAAAATCGGGAGCGGCTCCTTGCTTTAGGTCGTGCCGTCACCTTAATCCCCCCTGGCGGGGTTTATACCCGTACCTCTGATTCTTCACCCTTATTGGTGGTGGCAGAAAATCGTCTACCACTTCCGGTGGAAACTGTTGTTCAATATCGAGCCCCTAGCGGTGTTACTCTACAAACTCCCGGCTCGGTGAGAATCCCGGCGTCTGGTTCCATTACGGTGCAATTGACACCGAAGATCCCACCCGAGCATGATCGTACTCAGTTGCAATTGTGGTTATCGACCGGCGACGGCGCAGCAATTTCCTCTCCGGTGGATATCACAGTGCAAAACCGTGCCAATTTCTTTAGTACTTCTGGGCTGGCCCTGATTGTCCTCAGCGCTTTGGCGTTGATCCTGGTTTTCCGGGTTGGCCGGCATAGCAAACGGTTGAAACACCGCGGTGTGTCTCATCCAGCTGCTGCGCCTTTCCGTCCCCATTATCCCGATAATGAACAGAATGGTCCCCGTGAACCCTACTGATCCGGCTCATTCCGCCAGCCCTGCCGCTCGCGCCGGGCTGCGATCCCGCATCATCCCGCCTTCTCCGCCGGCCCCGGTGCCTGAACCCCGAAAGGCCCCTCAGGCCAAGAACACCGGAATTGGGTCCGACGACGACAAGTCCCTGCTTAACCGAGCCCCCGGAAATACCGCAGTGGCCACTGCTGACTCACCGCACCGCTCATCACCGCAGGGAGACTCTGCCGCTGATTCTGAGCATCAGCCCAGCGATAGCGACGTGGTTCGTTCCACCGGTTCGATGGCTATTCCTACCTTACTGTCCCGAATCACTGGGTTTCTTCGAACAGTTCTTATCGGAACTAGTTTAGGTTCTGCGGTTGCTTCGGCTTTTAATACCGCTAATACTCTTCCTAATCTGATTACTGAAATTGTTTTAGGGGCGGTTCTTACTTCTCTGGTGGTTCCTGTTTTAGTTCGGGCAGAAAAAGAGGATCCGGATCGCGGCGCGGAATTTATCAGAAGGCTTTTCACTTTATCAATGTCGGTTTTGCTCTTTGTCACTTTAATTGTGACTCTCGGCGCACCGATTTTAGTCAGAACATATTTACGTGCTGATGGCGAAGTCAATATTATTCAATCAACATCCTTCGCTCTTTGGCTTCTTCCTCAAGTTTTCTTCTACGGGTTATTTTCCCTCTTTATGGCTATTCTTAACACCAAGGGAGTATTCCGCCCTGGAGCCTGGGCGCCGGTAGCCAATAATGTCGTCAGCATCGCGGTATTGCTGATCTATCAATTCCTCCCGGGGTCATTGGATCCAGGGGCACCTAGCGGTCTTTTTGATCCCCACGTGTTGCTTCTCGGCCTGGGAACAACCTTGGGTGTCATTGTGCAGTTCCTCATCATGCTGCCGCCCTTGCGTCGAGCCCAAATAGATTTACGCCCACTATGGGGCATTGATGAACGGCTAAAACAATTCGCCGGCATGGGCCTGGCAATTATTGTCTATGTGGGTGTTTCCCAATTCGGTTTCGCCATCACCACCCGCATCGCTTCTGGCGCCGATGCCGCTGCACCATTTATTTATTCTCAGCACTGGCTGCTTCTCCAGGTTCCTTATGGAATCATCGGCGTAACATTATTAACAGCAATTATGCCTCGGCTTTCTCGTTATGCCGCAGAAGGCGATGATCGCGGAGTAGTATCTGATTTAACCTTAGCTACTAAATTAACTTTTATCGCGCTCATTCCTGTTGTTATTTTCTTTACCGCCTTTGGCACTGATATATCTCAAACTCTCTTTGCCTTTCGCGATTTCACCATGCACGATGCCCAGCTTTTAGGCTGGACTCTAAGCTTTTCTGCATTCACCCTCATTCCTTATTCTCTGGTGCTATTACACCTCCGGGTCTTTTACGCCCGTGAGGAAGTATGGACACCCACCTTTATCATTGCTGGAATCACCGGGGCCAAAGTGGTCTTAAGCTATCTCGCCCCCCTCGTTGCCTCCTCGCCGGAACGAGTCGTCGTTCTTCTCGGCGCCGCCAATGGCTTTGGTTTCGTCGCCGGCGCCATCATTGGTGTTGTGCTGCTCAGACGTAAACTCGGGCAACTGCAGTCTCAAGATATTTTGCGTACGACGTTCTGGGCCGTGGGTGCGTCAGCCGCAGGCGTCGCTATCTCCTGGTTCCTCAACCTGTTTTTCACCCATCCGCTCTCCGGTTTCATGCACCACTTGGGTAAAATCGGCGCTTTCTTCCACCTCGGATTCATGGGCATCGTATTCCTCGTCGTCACCGGAGTTGTTCTTTCTTTCTCCCATTTACCTGAGGTCCAAAACCTGGGTTCAGCCCTCAGCCGTATTCCCGGTATGCGGAGCTTTATTCAACCCGACACTGATGCTCAAATCGATATCGCTGAACCCACCCAGCAGGAGTATTCAGCTCAAATCCAAGGCATTGACGCCTTTAACGCCTCCCCGGTGCCGCCGCCCATGTCTGCCGGTGTCGTCCGTGGGCCTCGCCTCGTTCCCGGCGCTCCAGTAGCTGATGGTCGATTCCGCCTCTTAGCGGATCACGGCTCAGTCACCGGCGCTCGTTTTTGGCAAGCCAAGGAATTAGCCACCGCCCGCACTGTAGCCCTCGTTTTTGTCGATACCTCCGGCGCTGCTCCCTTAGCTCCAGCATCTCCAGCAGCAGCCGCCGGTGCCGCTAGCGAGGTAGCTCGACGCACCCGCAAACTCGCCCAGCTTCATCACCCCGGTATCGCCCCGAATATCGAGGTCCTGGCTTATCGCTCCGGTTGTCTCGTGGTCTCAGATTGGGTCCCCGGACGCTCACTGCGGGATCTTTCGGAAGCAGGCGGAGCTAATCCCCACGCTGCGGCGTTCGCTACCGCTAATCTTGCTGATGCTGCGGCAGCCGCGCACCAAGCCAAAACCCCCCTTGGCTTAGACAACCGCTCTCGGATTCGCATTAGTACCGATGGGGTAGCAGTCCTAGCGTTCCCCGCGGTTCTCCCAGGCGCCACCTATGAGGCTGATTTTTCCGCCATCGCCTCTACTCTGACCGGTCTTGTTCAAGATAATTCCGATGCCGCAGATGTGCTTGCGGTCCGGGATGAAGCCCGCCACGCTACCGCTGCTTTAGCACAAGAAGATCCGACGTCCGAGCGGGTTTCCATGGCAGAGCTTACCCAGAATCTACGCCAAGTAGGGTTGCAGAATCAGGTGGAGCATGATGAGCCTGCCGTCGAATCTCAGACCCCCGGAATCGTGTTGGAAGGCGAGGATAAAATCCCTCAGCCTGAGGCCCGGCCTGGTTTTGGTTCTAAGTCCTATGGCGGGCACACCTTGACGGTGGTGGGAGTCTTGGTGTTGCTCTTGGTCATCATTGTGGCTTCGATAACCGCATGGTTTGCCAGTTTATTAGTGGGTAATAACGATGGTGCTCCTATTAACCCGGAATCTTTCCAGAATTCCCAAATGACAGCCTCCACTACGGTAGCTACCCAAAATGTCACCTTGGCGCAGGAATGGTGGCCAGCTCCCAGCGGGGGAACCGAGGCGATCATAGGCCATGATGTTCCGGACGTTATTGACGACAACCCAGCTACTGCCTGGACCAATCCGCGACTGCAAGGTAGCGACACCAATCAAGGTGTGGGGTTGTTATTGACCTTGGCCCACCCCGTTGACCTTCGCAGTCTCTACATTGATACGCATAGCCAAAATGTCCAGGTTTCGGTGTATTCGGTACCTACCGGGCTTAATCTTGCCGAGTTTAAGGATCGAAATCAGGCTAAGCCTCTAAAGCGGGCCGTTCTTGAGGGAGCACCGGTGACCATCTCTATTCCTCAGGAAACTGACTCTCAAGCTGTACTCTTATGGTTTAGCCCCCCAAGTGGGGTGGATATGTCCTTGCGGTCAACTTTAGGTCTGGACATTAAAGATGTGACTATCACAGGTGTAACTTTGGGTGCAAAATCATCCACCACGGCGAATAATCTTCCTTAGAAACTATGCTCACGCTACCCTTAGGAACTTCTCAGAATGCCCAATAAATTGGGTGTCAGCCCTATCTCCCGGATCCTTAGTCTCTGACCAAGAACATGTGAATACATAACCGGAATCGGGGGAATAAAGATGAGTAGTTATTCTCACAAGCCGGATGACTTTGAGCTTGTACGGGCATATAACTCGGGGGATAGGGAAGCCTTTAAGCTCATCGTCAAACGGCATAATCAACGGCTCATGGCCGTGGCGCGACGCTACGCCCGCAATGAACATGATGCCAAAGATATTTTGCAAGAAGCGCTATTCAAAGCTAGCCGTCATCTCCACAATTTTCGTTTCGAAGCCGCAGTCAGCACCTGGTTACATCGCCTCGTTCTCAATAGCGGCCATGATTACGTCACCAATAGTCAGCGGCGGGAACTGAGCAATTTAGATGACACAGATGATCCGTCAAGGACTTTACCGGCAGCGTTAACCTATGATCCCTTCCGGCATCTCGATACCACCCTCACCCTCTTCGCCGCCATGAAGCAACTCCGGCCGGACCAGTGTTATGCTCTGCTGCTCGTCGACCTCTATGGCCTAGATATCGCCAGTGCGGCGCGGATCGCCAAGGTAAGGCCAGGGACAATGAAATCTCGACGAGGACGAGCACGAGCACACCTCCGAGAAATTCTCGAAGGCAGTTGGTAGCTTCCCCTCTCTGAGCACACCTCAACCAAACACAGCAACCTGGAATAGCGCATAATAGGCTAAGCGTTATAATCATCGCGTAAGCGATAAGATAAACCAGGTTGCTTTTTTCTGCTTAACCCGCGCTCTCCGCGCATCCCGTACTCCACCCTCATCGAAAGGAACACCCATGTCCGAGCCGCAACAGGTCCATGACGTCATCATCATCGGGTCTGGCCCAGCCGGATACACCGCCGCCATCTACGCCGCCCGGGCGGAACTAAAACCCCTCGTTTTTGAAGGCATTGAGTTTGGTGGCTCCCTCATGAACACCACTGAGGTGGAGAACTTCCCCGGTTTTCGAGAGGGGATCATGGGTCCAGAACTCATGGACCAGATGCGCGCCCAAGCCGAGCGGTTTGGAGCAGATCTCCGAATGCAACTAGTAGACCAGGTAGAACTTGCCGGCGATCTTAAAAAAGTTGTTTCCGAAGAAGAGGAATTCTTCGCCCGCACGGTTATTCTGGCTACTGGCTCCGCCCCTCGCTACCTCGGAGTTCCCGGTGAACAAGAGCTCCTCGGCCGCGGAGTATCGTCCTGCGCTACCTGCGACGGATTTTTCTTCCGCGATCACGACATCGCCGTCGTCGGTGGTGGCGACTCAGCTATGGAAGAAGCCACTTTTCTCACGAAATTCGCCCGCAGCGTCACAATCATCCATCGCCGTGAGGAGTTCCGCGCCTCAGCCATCATGCTGGAACGCGCCCGCAGCAATGAGAAAATCCGCTTCATCACTCACGCCACGGTGAACCAGGTTCTCGGTAACTCTACCGTCAGCGGCTTGGAGCTAAAAGACACTCGCACCGGAGAGCTTTCTCAGCTCGACGTCACCGCCATGTTCGTCGCCATCGGCCACGACCCACGCTCTGACTTTTTCCGAGATCAACTTAGCTGCAACCAGGCTGGCTATGTCATCGTCGACGAACCTTCCACCTGCACCTCACTTCCTGGGGTATTCGCCTGCGGCGACTTGGTGGATTCTCATTATCAGCAAGCCATCACCGCTGCTGGTTCGGGATGCCGCGCAGCCATTGATGCAGAGCATTACTTAGCCAACCACCTCCACAACTAATCTCATTTTCCAGCACTATCCAAGGACTATCCACCCATGAGCACTGTTCATACCTTTACCCAGAGCAATTTCCGTTCCCAAGTCATTGATTCTGACCGGCCAGTTTTAGTTGACTTTTGGGCTGAATGGTGCGGCCCTTGCCGCAAAATGAATCCGGTGATTGAAAAGATCGCTGAAGAGATGGGGGATAAGGTTGTCGTCGGAAAAATTAACCTAGACCAAGAGCGTGCTTTGGGAGCGATGTATCAGATTATGTCCATCCCTTGCCTCATGGTTTTTAAAGACGGTGAGAAAGTTGAAGAAATGGTTGGAGTTAAACCAGCTTCACAGATTGTCGCTGCCCTAGAAAAGCACCTCTAACTGGTATTATTTTTTATCAGCCGACGCCCCACGCAGAACGGAGTAAAGTCGGCTTCACACTGATGCTTGGATGAGGGAAGGAGAACCGTGGCAGAGGTCCTCAGGGTTGGTGATCACAGTCCACGCATTGCCGAAGCTCGAATGACTTTGGCTCGTCTCGGACTTCTCTCCACCTTCGAAGGAGACATCGGATCTCAGCGTTCGGATCGTTTCACCGATGCAGATATGTTCTTTGACGCTGATCTATCCGAAGTTCTTAAAGCCTTCCAGCAATCCCGCGGCATTATTCCCACGGGAGAGATTGAAGACGCCACACTCCGCGAATTGCGCCATGCCAGTTACCGGCTAGGGGCTCGGGTCTTATCTTTTCAGGTGAACCACGAGCTCATTGGTGATGACGTCGGACAGCTCCAAACTCAGCTCCAAGAACTCGGCTTTTATTCTCACCGAGTAGACGGCCATTTTGGTCAGTTCACTCATGACGCTTTAGTCAATTACCAACACAATTCCGGCCTGCGGGCAGATGGAATGTGCGGTCCAGAAACTATCCGTGCCCTCAGTCTTTTAGGCCGACGCATTACCGGTGGTTCCCCTCAAGCTATCCGTGAGCGAGAGCATGTTCGGGCCGCTGGACCGATGCTTGCCGGTAAGCGTGTAGTTATTGACCCTGCTCTCGGCGGGCGAAATAAAGGTCTTAAGGTACAGGGTCGATTTGGTGAGATCACCGAGGAAGAGATTCTCTGGGATCTTGCTACTCGCATTGAGGGCAGAATGATCGCCCTAGGAATCGAAACTATAATTTCTCGCCCCCGCATGGATGATCCTGACCATAAGTCCCGAGCTGAGATCGCCAATGCTTTTGATGCTGATTTAATGATCAGCTTGCAGTGTGACCGGTACCAGAATGAAAAAGCCTCTGGGGTTGCTACCTTCTATTTTGGCAGCGAGATCGGAAATAGTTCGCTGACCGGGGAGATGCTTTCGGGCTATATCCAGCGAGAAATCGTAGCTCGGACCAACATGGTTAATTGCGGCAACCATGCCCGGACTTGGGATATGTTGCGGCTGACCATGATGCCCACCGTAGAGGTAGTTACCGGATACCTCACGAATCCCGACGATCTTGCCGTCTTAAGCAGCATCGAGGGCAGAGAAGCCATCGTTGAAGCTATCCTTATTGCCGTCAAGCGCTTATATCTGCTTGATCGAGGCGATGATCAACCCACCGGAACATACCGTTTCGATGAATTACTCAAAGCGGAAGGCATTTAACCTCCCAACCCCTCAACGCGCCACGCTGGAAGGCTGCCGGTTTGTTACTGGCTTTGCCCTAGCAACCCCATAATTCTTTCAAAATCCTCTTGGTCGCTAAATTCCACCGTCAACTTCCCTTTGCGCTTACCCATACTGACAATCACCCGCGTATCTAGATCATCAGCCAAGCGCTCCGCTGCATGTTGCAAATACTCCGGCGGCGGCGTTTTTTCTCGTGGTTTTCGCTGCGCTACCTTGTCTCCCCGATTCATCAACGTGACGGCTTCTTCAGTAGCCCGAACAGAAAGCCCTTCAGCGATAATTCGCTCCGCTAACTCATCTTGTAAGTCCACCACTGGTTCGGCTTTAATCCCTAACAGAGCGCGAGCATGACCAGCGGATAACACCCCGGCGGCCACTTTTCGCTGAACCGCCACCGGCAACGACAACAGCCTAATCATATTGGTAACTACCGGCCGGGATCGGCCTAGTTTTTCGGCAAGCTCCGCCTGGGTGACCTGGAATTCCTCCAATAATTGTTGATAGGCGGCAGCCTCTTCTAAGGGATTAAGCTCAACGCGGTGAATATTCTCTAAAAGAGCATCCCGCAATAGCGTCGAATCTTCACTCTCACGGACAATAGCCGGAATCATACTCAACCCAGCTTTTGCACTCGCCCGCCACCGGCGTTCACCCATAATAAGCTCATAGCCCTCGCCCTCCGGGTGAGGCCGCACCACAATGGGTTGCAACAACCCAAACTCACGGATCGAATGCACTAATTCAGCAAGCGCATCTTCCTCAAACACCGTCCGTGGCTGTTGCGGGTTAGGAACTATCTGCCCGATGGGAATTTCCTGATAGTGCGCACCCACCTCGGCGCCTTCCGCCGGGGCTGGCACCCGCACCGGGACGTCTCTTCTGTCCCGTGGATTAAGTTTCCCACCGCCAATAATCACATCTGCTGCCGCTCCTCCCAGTCCACGCGAATGACTGAGCTTTTCTGCCACACTCGGCGCGGTTTTCGCGTCTGCGTGTGCGTCCTCTGTCCTCGCACCATCCTGACCGGCAGAAGAGGACACAGGTTCTTCGTGAGGTGAGGTCGACGTCGGCCCTTGCGGACGATGTTCCTGTTCCCTGGGGTTGACCCGGTGTGTGGTTTCATCCGGCACCATCAATGCAGCTAATCCGCGGCCTAAGCCACCTCGCTGACGGCCTGATTTCTTTGCCATGGTGTTCACTACTCCTTATAAAAATTCATGGAACTTAGCTTCTTCAGACTGTCAGGTGCTGCTTAGCGTTCCGTGTCATGTGCCGCTGCGGGACTTATCCCAATGGGTCCGCTTTCTGGACCCGGGAGGTAATCGCCGCGTTGGGCAAGCTCTCGCGCCGCGTCCCGATAAGATTGTGCCCCTCGAGAAGACGGGTCATACTGCAAGACAGTTTGCCCAAATCCTGGTGCCTCAGAAATCCGCACCGATCGCGGAATGAGGGTTTTTATTACCACATCGCCGAAGTGTCCGCGGACTTCTTCAGCAACTTGTTCTGCTAGATTCGTTCGGCCGTCGTACATAGTCAGCAAAATCGCCGAGATGTGAAGATCTGTGTTGAGGTATTGCCGAATCATGCTGATGTTATTAAGAAGCTGACCCACCCCCTCTAAGGCGTAGTATTCGCACTGAATCGGGATAATGACCTCATCGACCAGCGTCATCGCATTAATCGTTAATAACCCAAGAGAAGGTGGGCAATCAATTAACACATAATCAAATTGGTGTTTGTCCAAAAACTCGCCGCGCACTGCGTCATAGAGCCGGTATTCCCGACGCACCAAACTGACCAATTCAATTTCTGCACCCGCCAGGTCAATTGTTGCCGGAATGCAGTACAGGGAGTCAAAGTCCGGGGACTTTTGCATTGCTTCATCAGCCGTGGCGTCACCAATAAGCAACTCATAGGTAGAGGTAGTTCCTGCTCGGTGCTCGACGCCGAGAGCCGTAGAAGCATTACCTTGGGGATCAATATCTATAACCAGTACCTTTAAACCGGCCTCCGCTAATCCCGCTGCCAAGTTCACCGAGGAGGTCGTTTTCCCTACGCCACCCTTTTGATTCGCAATGGTGATAAGCCGAGGTCGCTCCGGTTTCGGAAGCCTGCCCTCATGGAGTGCACTCTCGCGCTGGGCACTCTTATCATTCTGCTCAGCCATCGACGTCAAACGCCCTCTCTCCTTACCCGTTGGCTCCGGCGTGCCGGCCTCCCCCGGCAATGATTTCTACTGTAGTGCTTCTACCTGACTCGGGGGATCCTTACTAGCGTTGTAGCTTGAGACAGGTATTTCCCCCCAACCTGAACCACTTCCGGAGCACCGCCACCAGCATTACGAATCGCTTTAGCGTCGCGCTCAATTTCTTCGGTGACGGAAGATCCTTTCATCGCCACCATCATTCCACCGCGCCGAACCAAGGGTAAAGACCAACCGCATAATTTCCCCAAGGGCGCTACTGCCCGCGAAGTCACGATATCTGCACCGCTAGCTTTAAAGCGCACAGCTTTATCTTCTGCTCTTCCTCGGATCACCGAAACATTCTTTAACCCCAGTTCAGATACTATTTCCTGCAAATAGGTGGAACGTTTTAACAGGGGTTCAATCAACGTGATCTGCAACTGTGGTCGAGCTATAGCGAGCGGAATACCCGGTAACCCAGCGCCTGAACCGACATCAACCACAGAGGCCTTTTCCGGCATCGCTTCAGCAATAACGGCGCAATTAAGAATGTGGCGTTCCCACAGCCGCGGAACTTCACGAGGTCCAATAAAACCACGCTGAGCACCATCGCTAGCCAAAGAACGATGATAAGCTACCGCCACGCTTAGGTGCGTTCCGAAAATCTCGCGCGCAACCTCGGGCGTCGGATCTAACTCAGGGTCGCTCAGTGGTTCTGGTTTCACGTGAAACACCTTTCTCATGTGTCGGCTGACAACCTCTTCAGCCTAGACTACAAAGTCGCTGAGACACCAAAAACCCCATCCCGAAGTTGAGATGGGGTGAGAAACAAGCAAAAACCAGCGAGGTTTAGCGGTTCTTCTTTTTCTTCTTCTTGGGATTGTTCGGCTTCACACCAGGTTTAGGAGCCAACGTCCGCTTAGCCTCACGCTTTGCAGCTTCTTCGGCTTCTTCTTCAGCATCCATCTTGGCAAAAACCACTCGCTGCTGGAAGAAAGTCCAGATATTGTTTGCCACCATGTAGAACAGCAACCCGATATGCCAAATAGCACCAGTGAATAAAATGGTTGCTGGCATAAACCACAGCATCATCTTATTCATCATCTGCATCTGCATGGCTGCTTGATCATTAGCCGGAGCATTCGCTTTACCACTGGCGAGGCGTTCTTTTTGCCGGCTTAAGGACATCCGAGCGTTAAAATGCGTAGCCAAAGCAATGACGGCAATAAGCGGCGCGGCCACCATAATGATCTTCGCACGAGTGAAGTCGGCATTAGGGAAAGCCGCATACATGTCTTGAGGCATGGAAATATAAGCCGAAATCGGCACCCCAAAGACCGTCGAATCTAGGAAGGACTGCACATCATTAACACCGAACACATAGTTCGGGGTGTGGTAATTCTGCTCTACGGTCAGTCCTAATCCACCGGCTGAGGTGCCGGTGCGGTTAAAACTGCGAAGCACGTGGAACAGACCAATAAACATGGGGATTTGAGCCAGCATAGGCAAGCATCCCAAAAGCGGATTCACGCCCATCTCCTTCTGGAGTTTGCGTGATTCCTCCATCATCTTCTGCTGGTCGTTCTTGTACTTCGCCCGAATTTCCTGCATCCGAGGCTGCATTTCCTGCATTTTCCGGCTGGACCGCATTTGGTTGACCATCGGTTTATAAAGCAGGATGCGCAGGGTAAAGGTCAGTAGCACAATTGCCAGGATCCAGGACACTCCAGAATCCTCACCGAAGGCATAACCTGCCACCTTGTGCCAAAACCACAGCACCGCTGAGATCGGGTAATAGATAAAATTGAGCACCTAAAAGCTCCTTGAACATGTGTGTACGCGGACAACCCCTTTAAGGCACAGGATCATATCCTCCAGGGTGCCACGGTCCGCACTTTACTATCCGAACCAGTGTCAACAATGTTCCCTTCAAAGCACCGTGACGTTTGAGCGCAATGAGGGAATATGCGCTACAGGTTGGTTCAAACCTACAGGTAGGTCCCATCTTAAGGGGTGATAGCCAGTTCTGGTAAAACCGGACTGCCCCCACTAACACTCGGGTCCATCCCCGCAATTCGGGTTCTTCAACATCATGTCCGTGCTGACACATCTTTTCACCTTGTTTCCTGTCGAGCCAAGGCTTTCTTCTGCGCTGTCATTAAACTTCGCTGCACATCTTTTGACAGTTGCAAAGAAGTGGCTTCAGCAGAGACAGGTAGGGCTCTAATGACAACATCCGCACCGCGCGGCAATGCAGGTGCCAGGTCAGCACAAATATGACGTAACCGCCGGGAGGTACGATGACGAATCACCGCATTCCCGACGGCTTTAGAAACGATCAACCCGAAACGAGGTCCGTTTTCACAGGCAACCTCGTCTCTTGTCCGATCCCGAAAATGCACCACTACCGTCCGTGAACCAACCCGTTGCCCTCCTTTGATAGTTCTCGTGAACTGCGCTGGAGAGGTGAGCTTGTTTTCACGTGGAAGCACGCTACATGTCCCTCCGGGATCTTTGGACGAAAACTACGCGGTTAGCTTGGCGCGCCCTTTACGGCGGCGAGCCGAAACGATAGCGCGCCCAGCACGGGTACGCATCCGAGTACGGAAGCCATGCACGCGAGCACGGCGACGGTTATTGGGCTGATAGGTCCGCTTCCCCTTAGCCACGATATTTCTCCTCTTATAGCTCTATTAACAGCAGCTGTCGGACGCGGTGATGCGAACACATGCATCGCCCCGCCCACCGGGATTTACAGCCACCCACATGGTTTTTCGTTGAGATCCGCAAATCTAGTCTGAACTCACCTCAACCGAAGAAGCAGCAGATGTTGCTTCTCTAGCAGTGATGGCCCGGAACTTCCTACCAGATTGCTCTCACGCATGTCTTGGAACTGACATGACAGACGGGTCAAGCGTACGCGAAAGCCGGGTTAAGGAACAAATCGACACACCCTCAGACGACGGGGGTATTCAACAGTACCCCTGAAATTACAACTTTGTACTTTTAACCAGGTCAAGGACCCTACACCCAGTAAATTTCGCCCTCAACTGCACAACCCTAGGCTGCCTCCACCCTCATTCTCCGTCCCACCGGGATTAAGCCCTACCGCCATCGCACTAACGGTTCGACACCACCAAGAGCACCCGAGTAACTATGAATAGTGAGCTTTTTGTTCACACCTTGTGAAAGGTCGAACTTGTGGAAAACTCTCGACTAAAAGTTGAGACTTTTCCTCAAGTTTCCTAAAACGGCAGGTCACAGGCCAAGGAAACCTGAAAGAAGTTTTCCACAACCGATGCGCTAGGCTGTGGATAGTTTTCTCACAGAGCCGTTTTCCACAGGTGTGGATAAACCTGTGGATCTCAAGGTCACACCGCCTAAGATCTTGTGGATGGCACCGTGTAAAACCGATCCGTTTCATCCACACCTTCCGGACACCAACCCTGGGGGGTTGGAACGCTTTCCACCGGTATTCCGATGGTAAGTAGGAACCCGATACGCTGAACTGAGGAGAACATTGCCT